>NZ_JAVRBN020000010.1:0-132500 GCF_034531305.2 Nostoc sp. ChiQUE02 | reverse complement strand
TGAATTACACCCGCGAATTGCTGCCATAAACTTAGGGATAGAATGAAGCATACCACTATTTACAGCTGTTTTCAATTGCCTATAAAATACACTATTTTGGCAATTCCTGATGCATGAGTCCTGTCGCCATTGAGATTAGGAAATTTTTTAGCTAGCTTATCACAGTACTTACTAATATATTTGACTAAAAAACAATATCCTCACCTCGCTCGGTGAACCGAACCTCTTTAATATTCCATTGGGCATTACTCGTTAGAGTTTTGCGGAGACTGCCAAACAGAGCAAACTGTTCACAACTAGAAAGAGAAGCTATTTGCCGCTTTGACTCAGGAGATATTCGCAAATCAACTGTAGCAATCCCATTTTTGATGTTGACACGATACCCAGACAAGCCAAAGTCGCTTGTATCTCGTTTTTCTAAGATTTTACTCACTATATTTGTCACTGGTTCCTCGGCTGGTACTGAAACCTTTTCTGGAATTAATTCTTGACATTGGGTATCACTAGTGTATAGTGTAACGCTAGTAGTTTTATTAGTAACAGCTTTAGGAGTTGATAAGGAAGGCGTATTTTCCTTAGGAGATTCTTGATTAGGAGATTTTTCTCTCAACTGAGCTACGCTAGGAATTTGGCTTGAAGTCTGAGATGATGCGCTATTCGTAGGTCTTGTGGTTGGAGATGGCGTTCGGCTGTCAACATTGCGAGCGGTGGGGTTAGAACTACAGCTACTGAGGCTGACAACCATCGTCACAAAAATAAGGGGTAAAAAATATTTCTTAGTTGTGTTCATAAATTTTACTTGTAAGTGATGTTGCTGCTACCAACTTCAGTGTAGCTGGTATCAATTCCGCATTAATTTGTGAATCTTGAGCCAGTCTATAAAGTGTCAACCCGAATCTGTTACAATCAGGGGTTATACTATACACCGAAATTACAACATCTGCTGTCTAAAGAGCGATGTTTGACGACAAGCGCTGACACTCGTTCGTTCTTGGCGTCTCCCCTTTTCACAAAGGGAGAAGACTCGCTAACGACGGGAACTGCTATCGTACAGCGTCTCGTAGAGAAGAAGAAGACTGCGACCCCCTCATAGCTTTGCGTCTACGCTAATGCCAAAAAGCTTAATCATAAGAACCAGAGGTGCGGCAAACGAAGATATACTGGCTTTTGGTTTAATTAATGTGGTTTATTTATCTTAAAATAGCTGTAGGTTTGAGCAAATTACGCACAGTCTGCTGTATATCTTCTTGTTTAACTAGAGACTCGCCAACTATAACGCCATGTGCACCAGCTTCAGCTACAAGGGATAAATCAGTAGGTGTATACAAGCCAGACTCACTGACGACGATAATGCCCAAGCTTTGTAGTTGCGATCGCCTAGCCGCTAGTAGTTGCCCAGTTGTGCCAATATTGACGCTAAAATCTTCTAGACTTTGGTTGTTAATTCCTATTAAGCGCACATCATCAAGCTTTAGCAACCGATCTAGTTCTGCCAAAGTATGGACTTCTATTAAAGCATTCATTCCCAAATCGTGAATCACTCGTAAAAAGTTTTGCAGTTCTTGATCTGAGAGAATTGCTGCAATCAGTAGCACCGCATCTGCGCCTGCTTCTCGTGCTAAATAAATTTGGCAGGGGTCTAAAATGAACTCCTTGCACAGTAGGGGTAATGCTACTCGGTAGCGGATGGTGCGTAAACTCTCAAAGCGATCGGTGAAGACAGAGATACAAGTTGCGCCACCACGCTCATAAGCTTTAGCGATCGCTACTGGGTCAAAGTCTGCTTTAATGATTCCGTGAGCTAGGGATGCTTTCTTCACCTCTGCAATGATGCAAGGTCGGTAACGACTCTGTTGCAAAGCAGAGAGAAAATCTCGCACGGTCGGTGCAGCAGTTAACTTGCGTTCCAAAAAAGCAAAAGACATCTGTTGCTGGATTTGTGCAACCTCATGCCTTTTCTGCCATATAATCTCTCTAAGAGTAGGTTGCAAATGAGTATTAGGGGTAGTAGCTGGGTAAGTCATATGCTAAGGATTGAGTGACCAAAAAAGTATAAATTATCAAATTGAAGGCTACCCTACAGATATTCTTTTCAATCGGTCTTTATGGAAATACCTTTAACAAATAGGAAGCTGTGAATAACCAAACGTTTAAAACGTTTAATCTTCATGTTTTCCTTATTAAATTTTGTGCTCAATTGCCTTGAAATAGCCTCAATTACTGACATTCATTTATAGGAATTGTCCTGTCTTAATTATTTCGATTTTCAGAGATGAAGCCAGGTTGATTTGAGCTTTCAACTAAACAGTTATTTTTGAGCAGTCGAATGTAGGTGCGGTAAGGTATGTAGTCTATGGGATTGTAGCCAGCAAACCGTAAGATTAAAACACATGCCCAGGAATATTTGCCAGCAATAATTGCTTTGAGTATTTGCTCAATTTGCTCATTGTTGATTTTCCTACCCATTTGTGTTTGATAACTAGTGATATTTTGAGTCATAACATGCGCTATTTTGTGTAAATTAAAACTGGTTTGTATTTGACAGGCTCTTTCCTCTGTTTCCTGAATTTGGTCTAGTAAAATTTATCCAATTTCACAAATAATCTATCTTTTTTGCCTACGCCTGTACTAAGTTTTAATGGCTACCAGACTGAACTAATCCTGATGAAACTATAATTAATTAGCTATTGAAAGTGTTTGATGTTAAATTCCAATAATCACATCAGTTTCTGTAATTTATTCAAGAGCATTCTGCATATCTGAAGTAACAGGAGCACAAAATAGTGCTTAGGTAAAAATAGGTAAAGTTAAGAACTATTGCAAATTCATATTAAAAGTAGGGGCGGGTCTAATCAGGATCAGAAATATCTTATTAAACCCGCTCTTACAGATGAACCGTATTGCAGAAGCAGCTTCTTCATTAAGCTTACTCAATGTTAGGCAAAAGAGTATATGAACGATTATTTGATAGATGCGCCTATTTTTTCGCTTTTGAAATCTTATTTATTTTCATTAGCGTAAAACCAACTTGGGCTTTGGAAAGGGGGCATGAATATTAACAAGTTTTATGTCGTAATAAGACCTGCTTTGTTAGAGTTCTTCTATGCTGCCCTCTAATTAGACCTTTCAGAAGGTGCAAGTACCCATAATTTTGTACATATCATATACTAGCTGCTTAATATACGCTATTTATTTTGGAATATTTACAAGCTATCAGCACATAATTAGTAGAAAAAAGTATTCCTTATGACAGATGACACCTGTATTATGATGTTGTTAGATACCTAAGTGAGCAAATTTAAGAGCAGTTCAAGCTATAACTCTTAGAATAGATAAATGCATTTGAATCATAATTGACAAAATCATTTCATTATGTATTAACAGTTGTGATTCATAGATTTTCTATTGATTGTATAACAGTTGCAAATGATTACTTAAAATCAAAATTACTATGGAATTTTGCATTATTTATTACGTTTTGGCACGAGATTTGAGAAATAATAAATAGATATGTAAAATATTCCTCAGAGCTAGAACATGCCCAAAAGTAGATAAAGCTGATTTTTGCTGGGTCGAAATCAATTACGTATATTACTATGCATAACTCAAGGGCAAAACCACCAAATGTTGCTGTTATATCTAGTCAAAAGTTTGAAAAGAGTGTACTTTGTGATATTGTAATTTTGACTATATTAAATATTTAAATTTTATTAACTCTTTGGCTTTTTTAGTTTTAATAACTTATTGAAATTGATAATAGATATCTATTAGCATAAGTAAACACTATATTATAGGCAATAATTGTCAGTTTTATTCTTCAACAGTTTTTATAAGAATTTGATAAATATCTTTTATATATAATCTCTGCTTAACTACTTAGTAGTAATTTCTTTATATTATCAATATAAAAAATCTCACTTTTCTTGGTAAAATTATATTTAAAATCATAAACAATTTCTGGTTCTTACTAATTCAAATTATTTAGAACTAGCCAATAGCGCCATCATAATTTTAGTAAATTGTGATTAGCAACTCATTGACGGCTATAGTGCCGACTTCTTTAACCGAGTGGCTAAGGATACAGATTCAGGCGACTATACGTTAGTTCAATCTAACTCTCATTTGGTGCTACAGCTAGAAATTGAGTTTTACTGGTTCTTGATAGCAGTGTTCTGAGTTGTTAATAAATAGTCATATTAACTCAACACTCATAGGTTTTTACAGAGCACTCGGCATAAAATTCGCTCATTATTCCCTGCCACAAAAATCCTAGTGATAGAAAAATGATACACGAATCGTCGAAAAAAATTCTTGTAATTGAAGATGATGCTGTTACCCGCAATCTCTTCTTAGAGGTTCTTGAGACTCAAGGTTTTGACGCAATAGGTGCTGAAGATGGACTGGCTGGTATCCAGCAAGCACAAGAGCATTTACCCGACTTGGTGATTTGTGATATTCAAATGCCAAATATGGATGGTTACAGCGTTTGTACTAGGCTGCAACAATATCCTGACACCGCAATCATTCCGTTCATTTTTTCGACTGGCAGTAATACTCAAACAGATATTCGCAAGGGTATGGACTTGGGAGCAGATGATTATCTTACTAAACCCTTTCTTATAGAGGATTTGCTCAGAGCAATCGAAGTCCGATTAAAAAAGCAAGCCAATAAAAGGTGCTGGTACGCGACTAACTCCCATCAAGCCGCCCAACCACTACCTTTATCGTTAAACTCTGAGTCCATTTTTCCATCTATTCCCCAACTACAAGCAGTTTTTGACTTTATTGAAGCTAATTATAGCCAAGGAATTACTTTATCTGATGTGGCTCTTGCAGTTGGTTATTCACCTGCTTACTTGACTAACCGAGTGGCAAAACAAACAGGAGAAACTGTGAACGGTTGGATTGTTAAGCGTCGTATGGCAGCAGCACGTCCTCTGCTCAGAGATACTAATCAAACAATCGACCAGATTGCTATTGCACTAGGCTATAAAAATACATGTCATTTCTCTCGGCAATTTCGTCAACACCACGAGATTTCTCCTAAAATTTGGAGAAAACAGCAACAACGCCTTCAGCCTACTAGAAGCGCGAAGCTACAATTCATCAAGAATCGTGGTGCGTTAGAAAAACTTGTGCCTTTAGGTTGCTGATTAAAAACAAGTTACTAGTTTTCACTACTTTTTTGCTTGGTCAATTTCTGCACTAATAATTGCACTCCCAAAGCCAACAAACCAATTGCTACTATACCAAATATCCCGCTTCCTAAAGCAACTACACCAACAACCAAAGTTCGAACAGCAGAGGAAATCTTAATTACCAATGGATTAATTGAATGGATAGGTTTAGTAGCAAAATTTGTAGCGATCGCAATCATCAGCGAATACAGTGCAAATCCCATTCCTCCGGAAATCACCGCCCCAATTAGACAGCGTAACGGACTCGTTGGGATCTGTTCTTTAGCATCTGTTTGTGGCGTTAAATTTTGGTCATTCATAAGATTTTAGATTTTAGATTTCGGATTGGAGCATTAGGAATAATAGTTATCCTTAGCTAATTGCCATTCAAATTGCAACTTTACGTTTTTGCGTTTTTCTAGCGATTTGAACTATGCAACTTAAAAGCTCATCAACTTATTCCCCATACTCCATTAACGATAAAAATTTGTTTAAACCGAAGATGCCACCTGAATACCATGTGTGATTGTCTGAGTCACAAACAATTCTAAGTCTTCGTCAAGAATTGCTTCCCTTACTTGCAGCTTAACTTGTTCTGCCTGCTGTTGAGACTCAAAAAGAGCAAATACTGTTGGCCCAGAACCAGACATCATCGTTCCTAAAGCACCTTCTTGATTTGCAAACGCTTTTCGTAGTTGCAAGACTTGGGGATAGGCTGGCAATACTACACGCTCCAAATCATTGTGTAGTTTTTTGGCAATTTCTCCCGGATCTTTATCCACGACAGCTTTTACTATTGCTCCCGAATGAACTGCATTAGCACGCGCTACCAAGTTGTCGCTATCTCTAATATAAGAATTACCAAACTGCTGTCTATAGGTTTTATATGCCCAAGCGGTAGAAACTTCCAGGCTGCGGTATTTTGCCAACACTATATAGATACTATCCAAACTTGGCAACGGAGAAAGCTGCTCACCTCTACCTGTTGCGATCGCAGTTCCACCCGCTACACAAAACGGTACATCTGAACCAAGTGTGCCTCCTAACTCCTCTAATTCTGACTGAGTTAATCCCAATTTCCATAGTAGATCTATCCCCACCAACACAGCCGCTGCATTCGTCGAACCCCCAGCCAACCCAGCAGCAACAGGAATCTGTTTGTTAATGGTAATCTCCACGCCCCCATATCTGGCAAAGGCTTCAGGAAATTGTCTCACCATTAATTCTGCTGCCCGATATGCCAGATTACTTTTATCTGTCGGTACTTGTGGATGGTTGCAGTGAACACGGATGCTCTCAGTACTAATGGAACGCACATCAATTTGGTCTGCAAGACCAATACTTTGAAGTATCATGGCTAACTCATGATAGCCGTCGGGCCGATCGCCAATGATCTCCAGATACAAGTTGATTTTGGCAGGGGCAATTAGGGTATAGGAACGCATTTTCTGGGAATGGGGAATGGGGAATGGGGAATGGGGAATGGGGAATGGGGAATGGGGAATGGGGAATGGGGAATGGGGAATGGGAAAAAATCTAGCTTGTCATCTATTTCCTACTCCGTACTCCCCGCTCCCAGTTCATTTGCTAGAATTACCCATTGCTGAACGCTGAGGTCTTCGGCTCTAGCTTGGGGATTTATTTCTAATTGTTCCAGTAAGTGGGTCAGGCGATCGCGTTCTATAACTGATTGCAAATTATTTCGTAACATTTTGCGCTTGGCACCAAACCCCAACTTTAAAAAATTTTCTAACTGTCGGGGATTAAGCGCTGGTATTTTTATTTTTTGGGGGCGTAATCGCACCACTGCTGAATCGACTTTTGGTGGTGGATGGAATGCGGCCGCTGGGACTGTGCATATTAACTCACACTCAGCCAAATACTGTACCCGCACACTCAACGCCCCAAAGGCTTTTGATCCTGGTTTAGCATATAACCTTTCTGCTACTTCTTTTTGTACCAGCAATACTATAGAGTCAAATGGTTCGGGGTTGGGGTCAGCGATCGTACCCAGTAGTTTCTCAATTATTGGCCCTGTAATATTGTAAGGAATATTGGCTACTACCTTATTTGGCTTTTGGAAATTGGGAAAGGCTGCCAGATAAGATGATAAATCTAGAGTAAGAAAATCGCCTTGCAGCAGTAAAAAATTTTTAGTCTTACCAAGCTGCTTTGACAACAGTTGGCATAAGTCACGGTCTATTTCAACTGCAACCAGAGATTGCACTAAGGGTAATAAACGACGAGTCAGGATGCCAGTTCCAGGCCCAATTTCCAGGACCCGATCACCCTTGGCGGAGCGCTCGCTTTCTGTACACTCTGCTGCTTGAATAATTGCGTCGAGCGCCTTTTCACTTTTGAGCCAATGTTGAGCAAAGACCTTACGCGGTCGGATCATCTGTATTTATTGCCTAGTCTAGTTTTTAGCTTTTTCTCAAAAATTCATTATAAATTTTGAAGCCCCTCTACAGCGCTAAACTCACTGTAACGGATCTTCCTATACTTATAAGAGACCCCCTATCTACGAGAGGCTGCACCAACGAAACGCTCTGTGAACGTAGCGGTGGCGATCGCGTAGCCTCTTCAAGGATTCAAATGTCGATACAAGCGTCAGCCGTAGGATGAGGATCTTAAACTGCAAGCTCCGCAACAATTATGCTCTTACTATAATTAGTTCGGGCATTTGGATTCAGGTTAGGAAAACTAACTAGCAACCTGCATTATTCACACAGGAAATTTCAGGCACTTTGTTTTCGCCTCTCTTCTGTTGCTTAACGCATTCACCTGAAAGTAATGCCAGCCAAGGGATTTGCCCTTTTATAAAAAAAAATCATTTTACCCCTTGACAAACTAAGGGATGACTAGTTACTCTAGTTAAGTGGAAAGGCGAAAGACGCCAACTACCGCTGAACCAAAAAAACATAATACTTTGAAAGCTTAAGAAAAAACCAATCCTCGTCAAAAGATTTTACTTTTGGGATTTTCCAAAAAGATAATCGAAATTACAACTAGGATTCCGGGAAATATTTTTTTCGGAGCCACAAACTCGAAACACAACAAAACGGAGAGTTTGATCCTGGCTCAGGATGAACGCTGGCGGTATGCTTAACACATGCAAGTCGAACGGTGTCTTCGGACACAGTGGCGGACGGGTGAGTAACGCGTGAGAATCTGCCTTCAGGTCTGGGACAACCACTGGAAACGGTGGCTAATACCGGATGTGCCGCAAGGTGAAAGGTTAACTGCCTGAAGATGAGCTCGCGTCTGATTAGCTAGTAGGTAGTGTAATGGACTACCTAGGCGACGATCAGTAGCTGGTCTGAGAGGACGATCAGCCACACTGGGACTGAGACACGGCCCAGACTCCTACGGGAGGCAGCAGTGGGGAATTTTCCGCAATGGGCGAAAGCCTGACGGAGCAATACCGCGTGAGGGAGGAAGGCTCTTGGGTCGTAAACCTCTTTTCTCAGGGAAGAACAAAATGACGGTACCTGAGGAATAAGCATCGGCTAACTCCGTGCCAGCAGCCGCGGTAATACGGAGGATGCAAGCGTTATCCGGAATGATTGGGCGTAAAGCGTCCGCAGGTGGCTATGTAAGTCTGCTGTTAAAGAGTCTAGCTCAACTAGATAAGAGCAGTGGAAACTACATGGCTAGAGTGCGTTCGGGGCAGAGGGAATTCCTGGTGTAGCGGTGAAATGCGTAGAGATCAGGAAGAACACCGGTGGCGAAGGCGCTCTGCTAGGCCGCAACTGACACTGAGGGACGAAAGCTAGGGGAGCGAATGGGATTAGATACCCCAGTAGTCCTAGCCGTAAACGATGGATACTAGGCGTGGCTTGTATCGACCCGAGCCGTGCCGTAGCTAACGCGTTAAGTATCCCGCCTGGGGAGTACGCCGGCAACGGTGAAACTCAAAGGAATTGACGGGGGCCCGCACAAGCGGTGGAGTATGTGGTTTAATTCGATGCAACGCGAAGAACCTTACCAAGGCTTGACATGTCGCGAATCTTGATGAAAGTCGAGAGTGCCTTCGGGAGCGCGAACACAGGTGGTGCATGGCTGTCGTCAGCTCGTGTCGTGAGATGTTGGGTTAAGTCCCGCAACGAGCGCAACCCTCGTTTTTAGTTGCCAGCATTAAGTTGGGCACTCTAGAGAGACTGCCGGTGACAAACCGGAGGAAGGTGGGGATGACGTCAAGTCAGCATGCCCCTTACGCCTTGGGCTACACACGTACTACAATGCTCCGGACAGAGGGCAGCAAGCCAGCGATGGCAAGCAAATCCCGTAAACCGGAGCTCAGTTCAGATCGCAGGCTGCAACTCGCCTGCGTGAAGGAGGAATCGCTAGTAATTGCAGGTCAGCATACTGCAGTGAATTCGTTCCCGGGCCTTGTACACACCGCCCGTCACACCATGGAAGCTGGTAGTGCCCGAAGTCATTACTCCAACCATTCGTGGAGGAGGATGCCTAAGGCAGGACTGGTGACTGGGGTGAAGTCGTAACAAGGTAGCCGTACCGGAAGGTGTGGCTGGATCACCTCCTTTTTAGGGAGACCTACACCCCTCAGAAATCGAAAAACATACAGTTAAATAGATACTGAGTTGGTCTAACCTAGGTCGTTCGCAGACATTTGTTGAAAGCTTTCAAACTATGATTTGGTTCGATATGGGCTATTAGCTCAGGTGGTTAGAGCGCACCCCTGATAAGGGTGAGGTCCCTGGTTCGAGTCCAGGATGGCCCACCTGAACAAGTAAAAGGAGCAAAGTAAAAAGTTAAAAGAAAGAATTAAAAACTCTTTTGACTTTTAGCTTTTGGTTTTTAACTTGAGTCTGGGGGTTTAGCTCAGTTGGTAGAGCGCCTGCTTTGCAAGCAGGATGTCAGCGGTTCGAGTCCGCTAACCTCCACCTGTGGCGATTGCCAAAACTAAAACTAGTGAGAGTTCAGCAACATGACTCATGAGTCAGACTGCTGAGTTTATTCTCAGCCAGAACCTTGAAAACTGCATAGTAACGCGAAATTAGCAGGCAGACACAGACATTCTTTTATGGATGTTGAGTGAATGCAAAAAGTAACACCAAATGAATTGAGTGGTCAAGCTAATAAGGGCTAACGGTGGATACCTAGGCACACAGAGGCGACGAAGGACGTGGTTACCGACGATATGCTCCGGGGAGTTGGAAGCAAACAGAGATCCGGAGATTTCCGAATGGGGCAACCCTATATACTACCTGCTGAATATATAGGCAGGAGAGAGCCAACCCAGCGAATTGAAACATCTTAGTAGCTGGAGGAAGAGAAATCAAAACAGAGATTCCCTCAGTAGTGGTGAGCGAAAGGGGAAGAGCCTAAACCAATTGGTTTACCGATTGGGGTAGTGGGACAGCGATATCGAATCTGGAGGCTAGACGAAGCAGCTAAATACTGCACCAAAGAAGGTGAAAGTCCTGTAGTCGAAAGTTAAAGGATAGTAGCTGAATCCCGAGTAGCATGGGGCACGAGGAATCCCATGTGAATCAGCGAGGACCACCTCGTAAGGCTAAATACTACTGTGTGACCGATAGTGAACCAGTACCGCGAGGGAAAGGTGAAAAGAACCCCGGAAGGGGAGTGAAATAGAACATGAAACCGTTAGCTTACAAGCAGTGGGAGGACGATTCAACGTCTGACCGCGTGCCTGTTGAAGAATGAGCCGGCGACTTATAGGCACTGGTAGGTTAAAGCGAGAATGCTGGAGCCAAAGGGAAACCGAGTCTGAAAAGGGCGATAATCAGTGTTTATAGACCCGAACCCTGGTGATCTAACCATGGCCAGGATGAAGCTTGGGTAACACCAAGTGGAGGTCCGCACCGACTGATGTTGAAAAATCAGCGGATGAGTTGTGGTTAGGGGTGAAATGCCAATCGAACCAGGAGCTAGCTGGTTCTCCCCGAAATGTGTTTAGGCGCAGCGGTAATGATTATATCTGGGGGGTAAAGCACTGTTTCGGTGCGGGCTGGGAGACCGGTACCAAATCGAGACAAACTCTGAATACCCAGAGCACACATTGCCAGTGAGACAGTGGGGGATAAGCTTCATTGTCAAGAGGGAAACAGCCCAGACCACCAGCTAAGGTCCCCAAATCATCGCTAAGTGATAAAGGAGGTGAGAGTGCACAGACAACTAGGAGGTTTGCCTAGAAGCAGCCACCCTTGAAAGAGTGCGTAATAGCTCACTAGTCAAGCGCTCTCGCGCCGAAAATGAACGGGGCTAAGCGATGTACCGAAGCTGTGGGATTAACTTATGTTAATCGGTAGGGGAGCGTTCCGTCGTAGGTAGAAGCAGTAGCGGCAAGCAGCTGTGGACGAAACGGAAGTGAGAATGTCGGCTTGAGTAGCGCAAACATTGGTGAGAATCCAATGCCCCGAAACCCTAAGGTTTCCTCCGCCAGGTTCGTCCCCGGAGGGTTAGTCAGGACCTAAGGCGAGGCCGAACGGCGTAGTCGATGGACAACGGGTTAAAATTCCCGTACTGATTGTAGGTTGTGCAGAGGGACGGAGAAGATAATTGTCAGCCGGATGTTGGTTACCGGTTCAAGCGTCAAGATGTTGAGAGACGGCGAAAACGTTTCGAGTTGAGGCGTGAGTACGACCCGCCACGGCGGGGAAGTGGCATAGTCTAGCTTCCAAGAAAAGCTCTAAACACGTTAACTTACAGTTACCTGTACCCGAAACCGACACAGGTAGGGAGGTTGAGAATACCAAGGGGCGCGAGATAACTCTCTCTAAGGAACTCGGCAAAATGGCCCCGTAACTTCGGAAGAAGGGGTGCCCACCTCAGACGTGGGTCGCAGTGAAGAGATCCAGGCGACTGTTTACCAAAAACACAGGTCTCCGCAAAGTCAAATCGACGCAGTATGGGGGCTGACGCCTGCCCAGTGCCGGAAGGTTAAGGAAGTTGGTCAGGGGGCAACCTTGAAGCTAGCGACCGAAGCCCCGGTGAACGGCGGCCGTAACTATAACGGTCCTAAGGTAGCGAAATTCCTTGTCGGGTAAGTTCCGACCCGCACGAAAGGCGTAACGATCTGGATGGTGTCTCAGAGAGAGACTCGGCGAAATAGGAATGTCTGTGAAGATACGGACTGCCTGCACCTGGACAGAAAGACCCTATGAAGCTTTACTGTAGCCTGGAATTGTGTTCGGGCTTGGCTTGCGCAGGATAGGTGGGAGGCGATGAAGTATTCCTTGTGGGGAATATGGAGCCAACGGTGAGATACCACTCTGGCGAAGCTAGAATTCTAACCCATGACCGTTATCCGGTCAGGGAACAGTTTCAGGTGGGCAGTTTGACTGGGGCGGTCGCCTCCTAAAAGGTAACGGAGGCGCGCAAAGGTTCCCTCAGCACGCTTGGAAACCGTGCGGCGAGTGTAAAGGCATAAAGGGAGCTTGACTGCAAGACTGACAAGTCGAGCAGGTACGAAAGTAGGCCTTAGTGATCCGACGGCGCAGAGTGGAATGGCCGTCGCTCAACGGATAAAAGTTACTCTAGGGATAACAGGCTGATCTCCCCCAAGAGTCCACATCGACGGGGAGGTTTGGCACCTCGATGTCGGCTCATCGCAACCTGGGGCGGAAGTACGTCCCAAGGGTTGGGCTGTTCGCCCATTAAAGCGGTACGTGAGCTGGGTTCAGAACGTCGTGAGACAGTTCGGTCCATATCCGGTGCAGGCGTAAGAGCATTGAGAGGAGTCCTCCTTAGTACGAGAGGACCGGGAGGAACGCACCGCTGGTGTACCAGTTATCGTGCCAACGGTAAACGCTGGGTAGCCAAGTGCGGAGCGGATAACCGCTGAAAGCATCTAAGTGGGAAGCCCACCTCAAGATGAGTGCTCTCACTACGTAAGTAGGTAAGGTCACGGGAAGAACACCCGTTCTTAGGCGGTAGGTGGAAGTGCAGCAATGTATGTAGCCGAGCCGTGCTAACAGACCGAGGGCTTGACCTCACAACTCATTTGGTCAACTAAATAAATAATTCGCGTTACTTGCAGTCTTCAGGGTCTTGTGCCCAACAATATTTCCTGGTGTCTATTGCGCGGTGGAACCACACTGAACCCTTCCCGAACTCAGAGGTGAAACGCTGCTGCGGCCACGATAGTTTAGGGGTAGCCCTACGCAAAAATAGCTCGATGCCAGGAGCCATAATTCAAACAAAAACCCCCAAGCTCACATCAGAGCTTGGGGGGTTTTCTTTTTACTAAATTTTGGTAACAATACTTCGGACAAAATTAAGCAGCAATTTAGCCTCGAACACATATCGCAGATTCGCATCTCGGCGCAGTTGACTGATAACATTCTTTCTTCAGAGCGACGACTCCAGTGACAAATGGCTCCTTGGCATAGGCTCCATCAACTGCAAGATAACGAATTTGCACAGGTAATTGAGGTTGAGTAATTTCCAGATGCTGTGTAAGTTTTTTCTAATCAGCACCTTAATGGTTCGATAGCTTTCTTGTCTATTTCGTCAACTAAAAATTGTCCAGAGTATTGTTAAATGTAATCGCTCATTTGAAGCCAAGTATGGGAGGTGACTCCCATACTTAGGTTAAAGGTTTATTGCCCTCTCCCTGTACTCCCGTGCCTCCTTCCGCTTGTGGTGCAGATATGATTTGCTTTTGCTGTTCTTGTAGCCAGGTTTCAAAGAGTTCATTCAGCAGGCGCACTTTCATAAATTCATCCAGTTGTGCTGGAATAAATTTTTCTAGCCGCAAAATTACAAACCATTCAGCGATGCGGGTAGGGGGCAATATCTGACCTGGTTGACTGCTAGAGAGCATTTGCACCATTACCGGATGTAGTGCATTCAGTTCAATCGGACCTACCAAGCCGCCAGTTTGGGCTTCTGGCCCGAGTGAGTATTCCCGCGCCAAATCAGCAAAAGAGTTTTCTTTCGCCTGAATCCGGAAGTAGAGTTCTTGGGCAATTCCCACATCCTGGGTTCGCAGTAGGGAATAGATTACTTTGTCCAGTTTTGCCTTGGACTGAAAAAAGTAAGATTCCAGTTTATTACCCCAAGTGGCTTGCTTAAATTTTTCAATTTTTAGCTTACGAGTGGTAATAACTTCTAGTTGATCGGGAGTCAGCCTTTGATGTGCCATCCAAGCCTGGATGTCTTCTTCATTTTTAAACTGTTTTTCAGCGTAAAACTGCTGTTTAGCTTGGGCTACTTCCTCAGGTGTGCACTCTATTGCTACCTTGGCAGAGCGTGAGTTTTGCTCTATCGCCTCATCAATGATCAATTCCCGCTGCAACTGTGGCAGCATTTGGTAACTTGCCAGTAAGGAAATCAGTTCACTAGCTGTGATTGTACGATTACCGATTTGGATCGCTTCAGTCATTAGCTTTTGGGCATCTCAAGAATATCTAGTCTGTTAAAGAAGCTATACCGTAGTCCATTTTCTAGGAGCTTTTTTCTTAATTCTACCGGGTTAGGTATGCTAACTTCACTTTCACAATAATTAAATAGTTACTAACTAACATAATTAAAAATATACAATTTATATGAGTTTTTATCAAAGATTCTACGCAAATACGACCAGATGTGAAGACAAGGGCAAATGACTAATGACTAATGACAGTTCTCGCCACTGCAATTTAAAAGAGGAAGTTATCAGACTAATTTAGGGTGCTTTGAGATAACCCTCTCACTATTGCCAGAGTAAAATCTCAAGCCCTTATTTATCAAGGGTTTTGTCCATTAACCTTAGTTTTGAGGTTTCTCTCATTATGCGTAGATGTGCAGTGGTGTTAGCGTAGCAGTAGCGAGGAACGAGCGTCCGTAGGGGTGTCGACAGTCCCCTTCTTGGTAGTTTCAATCGTTAGCGCAGCGTAGCGAGTCTTCTCCCAACGCGAAGGAGCGTCTCGTATACCAAGTGGCATGAGACGCCAAAGCGTTAGCTGTCAGACGCTCCTACGTCGCTATCAAGCGTTTGGGACTCTGTTAAAAGTTGTTAGAGATAGAAAAAGGCGGCACATCCTATGCAGCCTTTTTCGATAAGGGATTTATGTATCCCGCAACCAAAAATTCTAAGGTCTACAACGACTCTAAATAGTTCAAAAGATCCGCCATTTCTTGGGCACTAGGTTGGAATTTTGGCATTGGCGGTGTTTCACCACTGATCACTTGGTGAATCAGTCCATACCGAGACTTGTGTTTTGAAACAGCTTGCAAACTGGGGCCTACTCGCCCGTCTGCTTCTAAGCCATGACAACCAGCACAGTTAATTTGAAAGATCGCATGTCCTTGAACTGGGTTTCCTGTTAAGGATAGAACACTCTTGACATATGGATCGGAGGCTTGAACCAACTGAACACCAAAAAAGCCCAAAGGGACGGCTAGCAGTATGGCCAGCGTCAATAAAACGATCCGCTGAATCAAAATTTCAGGTTTGGTAATCTGGTTATCCAAAAGGTTTGCTGTGAAAGTCTAGGTGTGCT
This sequence comes from Nostoc sp. ChiQUE02, assembly GCF_034531305.2. Classification (NCBI taxonomy): domain Bacteria; kingdom Bacillati; phylum Cyanobacteriota; class Cyanophyceae; order Nostocales; family Nostocaceae; genus Nostoc; species Nostoc sp. ChiQUE02. Next base: position 116,851 of record NZ_JAVRBN020000010.1, on the reverse strand, counting down.
AAAAAGTTTTCATTTCCTACACATAGCTTAAAAGTTCTTGATTGTGTCTGCAAGCACAGAAGACTATTTTCTTGTGGGCGTCGCCCTTCAAAAAGGCTGTAGGGCGCAGGATTCATACCAAATTTGGTAAAATCAAAAACAGGCAACAAATATTTAATAATTACAAAGAGGAGATTTACAGTGGTTGAACCCTTGCTATCAGGTATTGTCCTTGGTCTAGTTTTCGTCACTCTCGCTGGACTGTTTTACGCTGCTTATAAGCAATACAAGCGCCCCAATCAGTTGGGGGGATGAGAAGTGTGCTCAGTTATGAGGTTATGAGTAGGGGAGATGAGGAGGATGAAGGGTAGTAGGAAGGGATGAGGAGGATGAGGAGGAATAATAATGCTTCCTCGTCTCCCCTGCTTCCTTATATCCCCTTCCTCACCTACTCTCCTTCTCCTAATCATTCCAAAATTCTGTAGAAAGTAAGTGATGTGTTGCCGTAAATTTTCTGGCGGCAAATTTCCCAAGTGGGAATCTCTGGCGGTGTCCAACCTTGTGAAGCGTGTTCAACTGCGATTTCACCGCTAGGATCTAAAAGTTGATAGTGAGCGATCGCTTCTAGTCCTAGCTGGTACAATCCACTGGCATAAGGTGGATCAAAGTAGATTCTATCAAATTGCTTGCTTGATAAAGTCTTTAACTGCTGGCTAATATCTCCCCGTAATACTCGAAATTCTTGGTCGGTATTAGCTACCTGTTGCCAGTTTTGTTGGATGGTGGCACAGGCTCGGCTCGATTGTTCAATTCCCACTACTAGGCTGGCTCCTCTACACAAAGCCTCTGCGCCCATTGAACCAGTACCGGCGCACAAATCTAGCCAGCGACAACCTGCAATTTCTCCCTGCCAAATATTAAAGACTGCCTCTCTTACTCGTGCACTGGTGGGTCTAGTTTCTTTTCCTGGTAAAGTTTTTAGCTGACGATTACCGTAAATTCTCAGGCTCATTGGTTATTAGTCATTAGTCATTAGTCATTGGTCATTAGTCATTAGTTTTAGACAAAGGACAAAGAACAAATGACAAAAATAGTATTAGGCAGGAATTTTTTCGCGGACTTGAGCAACGAAATTAGACAGAATTTGCAATCCGATATTAGAAGATTTTTCGGGGTGAAATTGGACTGCCATCAAGTTTTCATGGGCGATCGCAGCTGTGACGGTTTGAGTACCGTGGGTGACGGTTGCTGCACGGATTTGCGGATCTATTGGGTCAACATAGTAGGAATGGACAAAATACACCCAAGGATCGGACGGTAAATGCTCCCACAAAATACTTTTTGGCTGAGTCACTTCCAGTTGATTCCAACCCATGTGAGGAATAGTGATGTCAGGTTCTGGACGAAACCGCCGCACTTTTCCTTTGATAATTCCTAGTCCTGGTTGGCTACCTTCTGCACTTGATTCAAAGAGAATTTGCAATCCTAAACAAATTCCTAAGAAAGGTTTACCAGATGCGATCGCTTCTTTAATAGGTTGTTCCAAACCACGCGCTCGCAGGTGTTGCACCGCTGGATCAAATGCTCCCACTCCTGGCAGAACTATTGCATCTGCTTGGTCTAATTCTTTTGCAGAATAAGTAACATTAGGAGTTGCCCCAGCTTTTTCCAAGCCTTTGCAGACTGAGTGCAAATTTCCCATCTCGTAGTCTACGATCGCAATTACTGGCATTTACCTGCTCCTTGTAAATTTATTATGGAGGGTTTTTCTATTCTAAATAATATTTGTTATGAAGAAAAGAATTCTATTAACTTCTTTTGATATTTGGCTTAACGATCAACTGTCGAATTCTTCTAATGATTTATTACTTGAAGTGACAAAACTTGAGTTGATACCCGATGATTTAACTTTTTTACGCCAGTTACCCGTAGATGTGCAACTTGCCAGTGCTCAGGTAATTGAACAAATCAATGCAATCCAACCTGATTACATCATCTGTTGTGGCATGGCTGCAAGTCGCACACAATTAAGTGTGGAAGCAGGTGCTAGCTGTGGAGAAAGTATTTTGCAGACAGAAGTTGATTTAGAAAATTTAGTGGCGGGAGCAGCAGGAATTGACATTAGCCACGACTGCGGAAAATTTGTCTGTGAAGGTCTTTACTATTCAGTGTTGGACTACTTAAGCCAAAACAAACTCACGGCACGTTGTATTTTTGTTCACGTTCCGGTTCTCAATCAAGAAAATTTGAGGGGGATTCTTGCAGATTTCGTATTAATTATTAACAAATTGGCACTTTCATCAAGTTGTTAATGTCTGTATGGTGAAAGAAATATCTAAGTATATGTTGCCATTGTTACTAATTTTCCCAATTGCCCAATCAACTCCTGCCACGCCACCACCTGAAGAAGTGGTGCAACCGCAAGAAGTGCGGCCTTTACCAGGTCAGTTGGATACAGTGCCAACGTTTAATAGTAATAGTCCAGAACTGGTTTTGAAAGAAGGAATTTTACTCTCCACTTTTCCACCAGATGGGAAAAAAGTGCCAACAGCGCATCTGAATTTTCCCTTCCGGGGGCGATTTGATATTTTTGCCCATCACGTTGCGAAGGCTGAACCACCAGAGAATTTGCGTAGGCGTAGCCCGTCGGAGACATCGCTCTATCTAGGAATAATTTTGCATAACCCTGGTTCGGAAGCAGTGAAGGTAAATATTTGGCAGGCCGCGAGTTATTTGAGTCAACCGGATGCACCATTTATTCAATTACCATCCTTTAGCCAAAATCTTTTAGGTAAAGTTTTTGCCGGGCCAGGCGATCGCGTTATGTCTGATGTACTTAGAGGACAGCGACAAGAGATTTTCCCTGCCCAAATTGAGATTCCACCAGGGCAAAGTCGGATGTTACTAAATTTACCAATTCCTGTGCAGGGATTGACACCACCCCTCAATGGTCGGTCTACATTGATCCGACTGCAAAGTAATGGCACTGTCTATGCAGCTAGCCTAGCCATGTTTGCACGGGTGAATCCTGATGGCGGTGAGCGATCGCCTACTTTAGAAGAGTGGCAGAATTTACTAGATAATGGTGATTTGGCTGGGCCACGGGATAAAGCGCCCACTCCCTTAGAGGAAACTGGCAAACCAAGAATTTATGGGCGTGTAGCTGGAGTGGCTAGTGGTTCACGATGGAGAGCCTTATTAGTAGATAATCCTAAAGCTAGGTATCTGACTATTCCCCAGCCTGGCCAAGTGTTTTCCTACGCTCTGAGTACCCTGCATGGCGGTACCTTAGGAACTGGTCAAATTCAAAGTGCGCCTATGCTGGTGCGCTATCCTGACACCGCATATCGCGCTCATGGCAACTATGGAATTCAATATAATCTGAAGTTGCCGCTATACAACAATACTCAAAGTCCTCAAACTGTTAGTGTATCCATACAAACGCCACTCAAGGAGGATCAGTTAGTCAAACCAGGGTTACGCTTTCTGAATACACCAGCCCCTCAAGTATTCTTCCGAGGTACAGTGCGGGTACGTTACAGAGATAACCAAAATCAGCCACAAACTCAGTTTGTGCATTTAGTACAAAAGAGAGGTCAAGCAGGGGAACCGTTAGTTTTATTAAAGATGAAACCAGGCGATCGCTCTTTAGTAGAAGTTGACTTTCTCTATCCACCGGATGCTACACCACCGCAAGTATTAACAGTTTCAACTCAAGCTGAACCTCGGTAATGAGTTATGGGTAATGGGTAATAGCTTTTCTCCAGCTACCTATTACCAAAAAATATTGGTCAACTTTGTGAAGACTACAAAAACGCCATCACCACAACCTAAAAATATTAGAGAAAATGTTAAGAAATTTAACTGGATAAAAGTGCTTTTCACCCCAAATTTGTGTATTTAGGGTGAATACTTATTCCGCTCCATGCATTGCAATAGAAATAGCAGACTATAGCGGGCAATAAAGGGACGGCATGGCAACAGATCAAAAAATCAATCAAGAAACTGAGTTAAATCCGCTCCAGCACCTGATTGGAACTCAGATTTTACTGGTAGAGGATGAGCCAGATATTGCAGATTTGCTCATCTTCATTTTGGAAGCAGCAGGTGCAGAGGTGATGGCTTTTACCGATGCAGAAGCAGCCCTTGCCTTGGTCGAATCGCTTCATCCTGATATTCTGCTGTGCAATGTGAAGTTACCCGATCATGATGGAAATTGGTTAATTGAGCAAATTCGAGTGCATTCTTGCTTATCCTTAAGACAGTTACCTGCGATCGCTATCACTTCTTATACACGGGAAGTCTCAAGTCATAAGGCTTTGAATGCTGGCTTTAATCGATTTCTAGTCAAGCTTGAGAGTCCAGATGAAATCGTAAGTGAGATTGTTCACCTCCTATCTACCGATGTTTAAATCTAACTATCCGGTTTTCATCTCGTTTTTGACACTGATTTTACCCAAAAGGCACTTGGAACGTACAGCTAGCTGTACGCTCCTAAAAAAACTCTACCTTGGAAACCATATAACCCTAAGTGGGTAGAGTGAGATGTTGGATATATCTGTTAACTTTATTGAAAACCTTTTGCTGACTTTTTTTGCCCCTTACCCTTGGGCTTAGATTTGTTAACTTCTCCTAAAGCTTCTTGAAATAAGTTGTGTAGATGTATGGGGACGCTAGCAATTTCTGGTAACTCTGGCTCAATAGGTTTGTTGAATTCTTGTAAAAGTGTATTCAAGTCACTTTCAAGCTGAAACTCTGGACGTTGCAGAACTGTTTGCAACACATTTTCTAATTTACTTGGATACTGTTGTGCTAGTCGATGCCAGATAAAAGCATTAATACTTTTATCTTCGAGGTAGTAGCGAATTAGTTTTTCCGCCCCTTGAACACTTTGCCAGTCCTCTGCTGATAAAATTGCTTGAACCTTACTGTATGTTGGTAAAAACATTTGTCCCCAACGGGGATGAGAAAGAGCTGTTACCTGTTCTGCTTTCTTGAGTTCAGGAGGCAAATCAACTTTTGGCATCACCATTTTGCTATTGCCGCTTTTGCTGTTAAACATCTGAGAGACTACATTGGAATCAGCACCAAATTCTTCTGCTGCTGCTTTGATTTCATCGTCTCCAATGCCAGCTGCTTCTGCCACTTCAGCCAGAGATTTAGAAGTATCAATTCCTGCTGCTGCAAATGTTTTTTCAGTAATTACTTCTTGAAATTCCGCTATTTTTTTATTAAGCTGGTATCCAGATAGTGTGATTTCATCAGTGCCAAAAAAGTCCACAAACTGCTGATGATATTGTCCTACTGACTGCCAAGCTTCTTCTAGCAAGTCTGGAGCATCGCTGTAAAGACTACTTTTATAATTCTCTTTGAAATTACCAATTGCTACAGCAAGTTTTGGTTTACCTAATTTACCCATTATTGTGTAGGGGCCAGAAAACATCCAGTAGCTATCGGTGACAGGAGAAATGCGAGTTAGCAAGATTTCTCCTACTTTCAACCGAGATATTGCCTGTAATGTTTGAGTATTGTTTGGCTTGACGATGTAGCATTTATCTGTCAACCAGTTCGTCAATTCAAAGCCATCGGGTAGAATATTAGTTATGGCAAATAAGCCAATAAAACTATGATGCCAACTGTTGATTAGGCTGCGATCGCTTTCTTCTAAATCTGGATGGCTTTCGATAAACAACTCTAATGGAGACTTATCACCGACTTTCCCTGCTGTCAGAAAGCTATCGATGATTAAGTCCTGCTGTGTAATATCCCCACTTCCACGGCGTGACTGTGCTGCTGCATAAGTTTCCAATGCTTTTGCCAGTTCGCCTTCAGCATCAAGGACAAAATCAACTAAGGCTTGTTTTAATTCGTGCGATCGTTCTAATATGACATCCACAAGTAAATCTCTCGGTGCAACAGATGTAGATTATAGCTCTTAAGAGAATTGCAGCATCTAGCTATTGCTAGATATATGGTGACGTGTACTTAGCGGATTTAACCGTCGAGCTTCTTTTAAACTAGATACAAGGCATCACACAAGGTCATTACAGATGGTTGCAACTCCAAATTCTAGCTATATTTCGTCAGAAGACTATCTCAAAGGAGAAGAAACCAGTCCTATCAAGTATGAATATAGACAGGGACAGGTTTATGCAATGGCAGGAGCAAGTAGTACCCATGTAATCATTAGCGGCAATCTGTTTGCTATGTTGAGAAATCATTTGCGCGGGAGTGGTTGTCAGGCTTATATCTCAGACACCAAAGCACATATTGAGTCGATTAACATCTATTACTACCCCGATGTGACGGTAAGTTGTGACCTTACTTTTGAATCCCCGTAATTGACTGATTACTAGCTCGAAAGCCAGAAACCAGAATATTGAGGATTTAAAAATATGTTTTTAGAGAGCAAAAAAAAGGCAAAAGAAGATTTTCTTTTGCCTTATTAGTTTTTATCTTTTAACAGAGACGGGAAATTTCAAGTCTTTACTCGTCATCGAAATCATCTTCGTCGTCTTCATCGTCTTCCTCGTAATCGTCGTCGTCTGCTACTTCATCAGCGATTAATTCATCTTCTTCCTCTAGAATTGACCTTTCTGCACGTCTGCTGCCAAAGCCAGATTCCCCAAGAGTAGGAGAATCTAAATTATAGGTGCGAGCTGTGCGGTCATCTAAGACCATATCGAGGGGATCATCAACTTCATCCAAGACACTACTGCTAATTTCAGCAGCATAGTCATCGATCGCACCGGGTTCATCATAGGTATTGTACCCAGTACCAGCTGGAATCAATCGCCCGATAATCACGTTTTCCTTTAAGCCGCGCAGCCAGTCGGATTTGCCTTCGATAGCTGCTTCGGTAAGTACCCGTGTTGTCTCTTGGAAGGATGCAGCGGAAATAAAGCTGTCGGTGTTCAACGATGCTTTGGTGATACCTAACAATACTGGGGTATACTGTGCCCTAGCACCGCCTGTAATTGCCATAGCTTCGTTCACCTGCTCAACTTGGCGCAGTTCTACCAATTCACCAGGAAGCATAGTGGTGTCACCACCATCATCAATCCTGACTTTGTTGGTCATCTGGCGAACAATCACTTCAATGTGCTTATCGGAAATATCAATGCCTTGAGACTGATACACCATTTGCACTTCATTCACCAAGAATGACTGTACCTTCTGCAAAGCATGGCTAGCACAAGCATAGATTCCATCTTCGGAACCCAGGCTAAAGAAGATTTCCAAAATTTCGTGGGGATTGGATGGCCCATCGGTCAACGGTTGTCCCGCTAACACAGTCGAGCCATCTGGTACAATCAAATTTTGTCCTGGGCCTAGAGGATAATCTGTGACCACGCCATTTGATTCTACGACCTTGATGGCGATCGCTTCATCACCACTCTCAGCGTAAACTACCTTAACTTCACCCGCCCGGCGACATAAAATGCAGGCTTCCTTAGGTTTACGAGCTTCAAGCAGTTCCTCAATCCGGGGCAAACCTTGAATAATATCTCCGGTTTTGGCGCGTTCAAACACCAACAACACCAAGTTATCACCCCGTTGTACTAAATCGCCATCTTCTATCTGCAACACAGCACCAGGGCTGACTCGATAAGGGCGACCGATACGGGTACTAATAACGTAGTTTTTAGTACTCAGGGCTGATTCTCCACTAGATGCAGCAGCGGCATTTTTGATATCCACTACTTGTCCCGATTCTGGGGCAAAAACTCCAGGAGCAACTTCTGCACCTTCTACTAGCAAGTCACCCACTTTCACTTTAGGCTGAGTACTAGTATTAATTGTGAGCATGTCAGTGTCGCGCAACACCAAACAGCGACGCACATTTTCGGTACCTTTTCGCACGCCCCGCACTATCCCGCCTTCTTTACACAAGATTTGGGTACGTGCTACCACAGCTCCAGGAGCGATGGAAAGCCCATCTTGTACCTCAAGTGTTGTCTGGGTGCTACCTTGGGTGGCATCAGCGGTAATATCTCGACGAATTACCAATGACTCCAAAATCACCAGCTGTAAACGCTGAACTTCTGGGTCTTCAGTATCCTGTACCAATTCAATATCTGCTGCTAGGGGCGAAGCATTGTGGTCTTGTTCCCCTTCTTGCTCGATTTCTAGTACTAGCTGGGTTCGCAATAATTCCACGCCTTCAACAGATTTGACGCGTTCCGAGTCTTTGTAAGGTAGTCGCTGCACAGCCCGCAACTGAATCGAGCGCCCGGTTTGTTGACTTACCGATGTCGTTGATGGCACATCTGGATTATCCGGTACGGCAAACTCAACTACTGGACGACTCAACAGGGCGGGGCCTTCTGGTGTCTCCACATACTGGATATAGCGCAATTCCGTGGCCACGCTGCCTTGGAATTCCTCACCTGGTTGGATGAAGGTGTTATCTCGCCCAATAACTGATTCTGGATCGTCCACCATCAGCAGTTCCCCTGGCTTCACCACCACTTCCCGCAGGATGTCGTTTTTCTGGGTGACTTCTACCACACCGCTGTTTTGGCAGAAAATATCTTTTACTACCTCGGTGCCAGCTTCCACAAACTGACCGTCTTCTACCAACAGCAAGGAGATATCTTTATTAACTTCGTGGCTTTCTTCCGGAATCCACAAAAGAGTACCGCCCTGCACGACTTCATAACCCAGCTTGGCTTTGCCTTTTTTCTGGACTTCGACACCCGCGAATTTCAGGAAACCACCAGTGGTTGTGCGATAGCGGTCATCAATTAACTCAGCTACCACTTGACCATTTTGCACTTTTGTGCCTGGTGTAGCTCGGAGGTTAAATACCTGGTTGTTGCCAGTGGAGACTAAGTAGTTATTGCGACCTTGAGAACTTTGGACTGTCACGGTTGCCTGGTCTAAGACCACAGAAGCAGTGATAATCTCAATTTCTCTGGTGCTCTTACCTGGGGTAGCTTCTGGCAAGCGCACCACACCACCATGCAAACTGGTTAACTTGGTTTCTGCTAAAACTCCATTAGAGGCGATCGCATCACCATTTTTGACAACCAATTCTGCACCAGGCGGCAAGTTGTAAACTTCCCCAGACAAAATCCAAATCAAACCACCGCGTGCGGCTGTGGTTGTGGTGTTACCCTGACGGTCGGTTTTTTGTTCTGGAACGACTTCGGCAAATTGCACTTCCCCTGCTAAGTCAGAGGCTACATCTTTAACTGCTTTTTCTGTATTAGTCCGAGTTGTGCGTCCACCAAGGGCAACCTCTGCCAACAACTGACCTTGTTTTACTTTATTTCCATCAAATACATATAGTGTTGAACCTTGGGTAAGATGAACCTCTTGGTTGTCTGGAGTAACATCACCTACTTTTGTTGGCTCCAAAAGCATGATGCCATTAGCCTCAACATAGAGGGCATCTTCCCCGTGGCGGGTACGATATGTTCTGGTCTTCAGTTTGCGGGGAAGCTTGACAGTCCCATCGATTTTAGAACGAACTTGTTGTGCCACTTCTCCAGTAAACACCCCACCTGTGTGGAATGTCCGCATGGTTAACTGAGTACCAGGTTCACCGATACTTTGGGCGGCAATAATCCCCACAGCTTCGCCCAAGTCCACCATCTTGGCGTGGGCTAAACTCCAACCGTAGCAGTGTTGACAGACAGAACGTGCAGCTTCACAAGTTAGGGGCGATCGCAGCATAACTTCTGCTACCCCAGATTTTTCAATTTTCTTCGCCAAATCCTCAGAAATTGGGGTATTTCGTGGTGCAATCACTTCTTTTGTCACCGGATGCACCACATCCTCGCCAATTACCCGTCCCATCAAGCGGGTTGCTAGAGGAATCAAGGTTTTGGCACCTTCTGTCATTGGCCCAATGGGAATTCCTCTGGTAGTGCCACAGTCAAATTCCCGAATAATTACATCCTGCGATACATCCACCAATCGGCGGGTAAGATAACCAGAGTCAGCCGTCCGTAAGGCAGTATCCACCAAACCTTTTCGGGCACCGTAAGACGAAATAATGTATTCCGTCACCGTTAATCCTTCACGGAAATTGGTTTTGATGGGCAAATCTATAATTTCCCCTTGAGGATCTGCCATCAGTCCCCGCATCCCCACCAATTGCCGGACTTGGGAGATGTTACCCCGCGCCCCGGAGAATGCCATCATATATACGGAGTTCAGGGGATTAGTCTTCTTGAAGTGGACGACTACTTCATCTTTCAAGGCTTCACTGGTACCATTCCAGGTATCGATTACCTTTTGGAAGCGTTCTACTTCGGTGATTTCTCCCCGTTGGTAACGGGTTTCAGTGGCGCGAATTTCTTCTTCGGCTGCTTCTAGGAGCAATCGCTTAGTTGGTGGCACCATCAAGTCATCCACACTGATGGAAACCCCAGCTTTGGTAGCATAGCGAAATCCCAAATCTTTGAGTTTGTCCGCCATCACTGCGGTTCGCGCCGTACCATAATGCGTAAAGGCCCAAGAAATTAAATTTCTTAGTTGACCTTTATCAACCACCCGATTGCGAAAAATCATTTTTTCAGTCATTGGTCATTAGTCCTTGGTCATTAGTCATTAGTCAATTAGTCATTTGTCATTTGTCATTAGCAAAAGACAAATGACAAATGACTAGCTTGCTAGCGCTTCCTGAATGGCATTGTTGTAAATAACGCGGCCAGGAGTTGTGTATATATACTGAGAAAGTACATTGCCTTTAGCGTCTTGTCTGACTCGGCGGAACTTATAGAGTAATGTGCGGGTACCATCCTCGTTTTCCGTCACTTTCACGGGTTCCGTGTCTGGTTGGTCTGATTCTATTTCACCGTCAAACCGCACGTAAATATAGGCGTGCAAGTCAATTTGCTCTTGCTGGAAAGCCATAATCACATCCTCTAGCGAAGAAAAGTACTTTCCTGCGCCTTTTGTCGCACCGGGATTTTCTGCTGTTAAATAATACGCCCCTAATACCATATCTTGGCTAGGCGTGATTATAGGTTTACCCGTGGCTGGTGACAAAATATTGTTAGAAGCCAACATCAGCAACCGCGCTTCAGCCTGACTTTCTAACGACAGCGGGACATGTACCGCCATTTGGTCGCCGTCAAAGTCGGCGTTAAAGGCTGGACACACCAGAGGATGCAGTTGAATCGCTCTACCTTCTACTAAAATCGGTTCAAAAGACTGAATACCCAAGCGGTGCAATGTTGGTGCCCGATTTAGCATCACAGGGTGTCCTTCAATCACCTCTTCCAACACATCCCAGACACTGGGATCATTACGAGATATCAGCTTTTTCGCGGCTTTGATGTTATTCACCATACCGCTACGAATGAGGCGGTTAATCACAAATGGTTGAAATAGCTCAATCGCCATTTCTCTAGGCAAACCACACTGGTGAATTTTCAGTTTTGGCCCGACAACAATTACAGAACGTCCAGAGTAGTCAACCCGTTTACCTAACAAGTTTTGTCGGAAACGTCCTTGCTTACCCTCAATAATGTCGGACAAAGATTTTAGGGGTCGGTTATTTGCCCCTACCACAGTGCGTCCCCGACGACCATTGTCAATCAAAGCATCTACTGCTTCTTGCAGCATCCGCTTTTCATTCCGCACAATAATCTCTGGTGCCAAAATTTCTTGCAAGCGTGCCAAACGATTGTTGCGGTTAATTACCCGCCGATACAAATCATTCAAATCGCTAGTGGCAAAGCGTCCGCCATCTAGTTGCACCATTGGGCGCAAATCGGGGGGAATCACGGGAATAACTGCCATTACCATCCACTCTGGTTTGGAACCAGTGGCGATGAAGTTGTCAATCACGCGCAGTCGCTTAATTAGCTTGGCCCGCTTTTGCCCCTTGGCGTTACCAATTTCTTCGCGTAGGCTTTCCGCTTCTTGTTCTAAATTGATGTCGGCAAGCAAGCGCAGCAATGCTTCGGCACCAATACCTACCTCTACGCCTTGCAGCTGAGAATCTTCGCTATAAATTTGGTCTTCTATTTCCAACCACTGGTCTTCACTCAGTAGTTGTTTGTAAGTTAAGGTTTCCGCATTACCTGGACTCAGGACAACATAAGAGTTGAAATAGACAATCTGCTCGACATCCCGCAAGGGCATATCTAACAGGATGGAAATATAGCTAGGAATACCTTTGAGATACCAAACGTGAGCTACTGGTGCGGCGAGTTTAATATAGCCCATCCGGTGACGACGCACCCGTGACTCGGTAACTTCTACCCCACAGCGCTCACAGACAATACCTCTGTGACGGACTCTTTTATACTTGCCACAATGGCATTCCCAATCTTTCGCGGGACCAAAGATCCGCTCACAAAATAAGCCATCCATCTCTGGCTTGAGAGTTCGGTAGTTAATTGTCTCCGGCTTGGTAACTTCACCGACTACCTGACCATTGGGCAATGTTCTCTCGCCCCACTGCCGAATGCGTTCAGGGGAAGCCAAGCCGATTTTTACGTAGTCAAACTGATTAGTTTGGGCAGGTCTCATACAAAAGTAAAAAGTAAAAAGTAAAAAGGCAAAAGTAAAGAGAAGGTCAAAAGGCAAAGTAAAAAAGAGAAATTAAAGTCAAAAGAAAAACTTTTATTCTTTTCTTCTTCTTTTGCCTTTTGCCTTTTAACTTTTGACTTGTTTATTCGTCATCTTCCAGCGATTCGCGGGAAAGAGATTCATAGGTGGGGCGAGGAGGTGTGCGACGGGCTGACTGGTCTGCCATCAAATCGACTTCCACATCTAGGGAACTGCCGTCTGCTTGGGTTTCTACCTTGTGTACGGCAATGTCTAACCCCAATGATTGCAACTCGCGCATTAGCACCTTAAAGGACTCTGGAGTTCCAGGTCTAGGAATTGCTTTACCTTTAACGATCGCATTTAACGCTTCATTCCGTCCTTGCATATCGTCAGATTTAACTGTCAGCAATTCTTGTAAGGTGTAAGCGGCACCAAAGGCTTCCAATGCCCACACTTCCATTTCCCCAAACCGCTGACCACCTTGTTGTGCTTTACCACCCAAGGGTTGCTGAGTTACCAGTGAGTATGGGCCTGTGGAACGAGCGTGGATCTTATCATCCACCAAATGCACCAGCTTCAGCATATAAGCTACACCGATGGTAATTGCTCGGTCAAAGGGTTCGCCTGTACGACCGTCATACACCATGATTTTGCCTGGATTATCTGGGTTATATACCCAGTCTTTCCCTGTTTCGTCTCGTGCTTCTTGCAATTTGCCATGCACGATTCGGCGGGATGACTCTTCCCCGTACATTTCATCAAAGGGAGTAATCTTAAATCGCACTCCCAAGGTTTGACCAGCCCAACCCAAGAGGCACTCAAATACTTGTCCGACATTCATCCGACTGGGTACGCCCAAGGGGTTAAGTACAATGTCTACTGGTGAACCATCGGGCAAATATGGCATATCTTCTGCTGGTAATATCCGAGAAATAATCCCTTTATTACCGTGGCGTCCTGCCATTTTGTCGCCAACTTGGATTTTACGTTTTTGGGCAACATACACCCGAACTACCATATTGGCTCCTGGTGGCAGTTCATCGCCTTGTTCACGAGTAAACAAGCGCACATCAACTACGCGACCTTTTTCACCGTTTGGTACTCGCAGAGAATTATCTCGCACATCCCGTGCTTTTTCACCGAAAATGGCACGCAACAGCTTTTCTTCTGGCGGTTGGTCAGATTCACCTTTAGGGGTGACTTTTCCTACCAAGATATCCCCAGCTTCTACCCATGCGCCAATGCGAATGATTCCCTGTTCATCTAACTGACGCAAAGCATCTTCCCCGACGTTGGGAATTTCTCTGGTAATTTCTTCTGGCCCTAGTTTCGTTTGTCTAGCTTCAATTTCATATTTTTCAATGTGAATTGAGGTGTAAACATCATCCTGCACCAATCTTTCAGAGATTAAAATTGCATCTTCGTAGTTGTAGCCTTCCCAAGGCATATAGGCAACGACGATATTTTGCCCTAGCGCCAATTCACCGCCTTCGGTGGAGGAGCCATCAGCCAATACCTGACCAGCAACAACACGTTCACCAATGCGGACGAGAGGTTTCTGATTTAAACAGGTGTCTTGGTTGGAACGTTGGTACTTGGAAAGAGTGTATTTAATTTCTGGGGTATTAGGTTTAGGACGGACGCGAATTTCCGTGGCATCCACATAAGTGACATCGCCATCGGTACGCGATACAATCACCATCCCGGAGTCTCTTGCTCCTTGGGCTTCCAAACCAGTACCCACCAGAGGACGCTCTGGCTTGAGCAAGGGTACTGCTTGCCGTTGCATGTTCGATCCCATCAGCGCTCGGTTAGCGTCATCATGCTCTAAGAAGGGGATCATGCTGGTCGCTACCGACACAATCTGTACTGGAGATACTGCTACGTAGTCCACCTGTTCTGGTGTTGTGGTGGAAAATTCTTGACGATAGCGGACTGGTACTTGTGACCCAATAATGTGCCCAGTTTCATCTACAGGAATATCCCCAGGAGCAACCCGTAGATCGTCTTCTTCATCGGCTGTCATGTAAGCTGGAGGCAAGTCAAATCTGACTCGTCCATTTTCTACAGGTCTAAACGGTGTTTCTAAGAATCCGTACAGGTTAACCCGCGCATGGGTTGCTAAGGAGCCAATCAATCCGGCGTTGGGGCCTTCTGGTGTCTCAATGGGGCAAATGCGTCCATAGTGACTAGGATGAATATCTCGCACAGCAAACCCAGCGCGTTCGCGGGTTAAACCACCGGGGCCAAGGGCACTCAGACGGCGTTTGTGGGTCAGTTCTGCGAGAGGATTGGTTTGATCCATGAACTGACTTAACTGGCTGGAACCAAAGAATTCTTTAATTGCTGCTACCAATGGTTTGGGGTTCACCAAGGAAGCGGGGGTTAATACTTCGGCATCGGATACGGTCATCCGTTCCCGAATAATTCTCTCTAGGCGGTTTAAGCCCACCCGCACTTGGTTTTGCAGCAATTCACCAACGCTTCTCACCCGACGGTTGCCTAAGTGATCAATGTCGTCGATATTACCAATGTCATATTCTAGGTTAATTAGGTAATCTACGGCTGCCAAAATATCGCCAGCAGTCAACACGCGCATTGTGTCTGGGACAGAAAGGCGCAATTTTTTGTTGAGCTTGTAGCGTCCGACGCGACCAAGGTCATAACGTTTCGGGTCAAAGAAACGGGAGTCTAGGAGTTGTTGTCCGCCTAAGACTGTGGGTGGTTCACCAGGACGCAGTTTCCGATATAACTCCATCAAGGCTTCTTCTTCAGAGAATTGCCCTTCTTTTTCGATGGTTTTTTGGAAATATTCGGGGTGGCGTAAGGCGTCAAAGATTTCGTTGTCTGATAACCCTAAAGCTTTTAAGAGTACCTGTGCTGATAGTTTACGGGTTTTGTCGATGCGTACCCACACCAGATCGTTACGGTCTGTTTCAAATTTCAGCCATGCCCCCCGGTTGGGAATTAAGCTAGCTGAATAAGTGCGCCGTCCGTTTTTGTCTATTTCTGATTTGTAGTAGACCCCTGGCGATCGCACTATTTGGTTGACAATTACCCGTTCGGCTCCGTTAATAATAAACGTGCCGCGATCGGTCATCAAAGGCAAGTCGCCAATGAATACCTCTTGCTCTTTGATTTCCCCGGTTTCCTTATTTATCAACCGTGTGGGAACATACATTTGGACAGCATAAGTACTATCCCGACGTTTGGCTTCTTCGACGCTATACTTTGGCTCCTTGAGTTTGTAGTTATGACCCAAAAAGTGCAGTTCTAATTTGCCCGTATAATCTGTAATAGGACTAAAGGAGTTAAGTTCTTCTATCAGCCCTTCTTCCAAAAACCAGCGAAAGCTTGATCTCTGGATTTCAATCAAGTCGGGCAACAGAAAGGCGGGTTCCATGTATGTTTCTTTAGTCATGCCTCTTCCTTTGTCAACCTGGTAAAATTTTCCCTTGGACACTGCTGTTTGACGCTTCCCACTGCTAGCCAGTGTCCTTAGCTGTTTGGGAACTTTTTCTTACACACTTGCTATTTACAGGTGTGGGCAAACGCAGCGATTAAAGTTGGATGGAATGAGCAATTTTGACAAGGGGGTAATCGCCCCTAATCGGTGACTCAAAAGCCAAAAACCAACTATAGTCTTGATTCAACAAGAATATACAGTTGAGATATTCCTGAGTTTGATCTACTTTCCTCACTTCCCCTCCAAAAAGCGCGTTAATTTTCTGACGCAGCTCTACATGGCGTGTCTTAAGTCCACTCCACTGTTTATACTCTCAGTGATATCCTAGATATCCTAAGACTGAGGGAACGATCCGTACCTTGTCGGCGTTGAATCAGAATCACTTCATTTTGCTGAATTGTACTCACAAGGCAATTTTGTTTAACGATTTTGAATAGGTTCAATACACACCAAGCCTATGTTGTGCAAAAGTCTAGCTCAATTTTGGTTGGCACGGTTAGTCATGTGTGGAGAGCATCCGCTTGTAGAGATTTGGAGGATGGCCAAGCCGATAACAGCAGGAAAAATTCAGACCAGAAGTTTTAGGTTCCTTCCTTTCTCATTATGGCGCAAGCAAAATGTTTTTGAGGGAATAATATTAGCATATTTTTGTCCCCCTAAAGTTTTATTTTTTTTAGCACAACTTAACAAAAGATATTAGGGCATACTTGATATTGACAGACCAAATAATTCACAGGCATTTTGGGTGGTTTGATGGGCGATTGCCTCTACCGTTTCCTGACGCAGTTTAGCTACTTGCTCGGCGACATAAAGTACGTATGCAGGCTCGTTGCGTCTCTCGCCCCGTTTAGGAACTGGAGCCAGAAACGGGCAATCTGTTTCAATTAGTAGGCGATCGCTACTCACCATCGCAGCTGAGGATTGGATCGCTTTGGCGTTTTTGAACGTTACCGTCCCGCTAAAGCTGATGTAGAAGCCTAAATCGAGAAACCATTGAGTTTCTTCTGGCGTTCCTCCCCAGCAATGCATGACGCCCCGCACTTTTTCTCCTTTGAGTTCCCGCCATTTTTGCAACACTTCTCTGGTTGCCACAGCAGCATCGCGGCAGTGGATAATCACTGGTAAGTTGAGTTCAGATGCGATCGCCAACTGTGACTCGAACACCATGTACTGTTGCTCATAGTTATCAGCTTTGTAAAAATCCAGTCCCATTTCCCCGATGGCTACTACATTCGAGTCAGAACTCGCTAAGGTTTTGATTTTATCGGCTGTATCGCTATTCCATTTATCAGCATCTAAAGGATGTAATCCCACGGCAAAACTGATTTCGGGAAACTCTTGGGCTATGGATTGAATACTGGAAAACTCCTCCGGGTGAACACAGGAATGTACTAAACGCACTACACCTGCTTCTTGCCATCGCGATCGCACTGTTGCTAAATCCGGCTGGAAACTATCAAAGTTGAGATGAACGTGCGTGTCTATCAGTTGCATTCTTTGTCCTTTGTTGTTTGTCCTTCGTCATTTGTCCCAGTTCACCCTGCGTGAACGCTATAGAGGAGCCAGACGCTCGCGGACTTGCTAACGCCGGAAGCCGACGCTCAGACTTCTCTTTGTGTTTTGTGACCAATGACTAAGGACAAATGACTAATGACTACTCAGCTGTTTGTGTGAGGGGTTTTAGTCTGTGAGCCAATCTTGACTTTTTCCTTGCCCCATTGTTGGGGTGAAGAACACCCCGTTTGATCGCTTTATCGATTTTGCCGTAAGCCTCAGATAACCGATCCTGTACTTCTTGTTTTAATTCTGGCGTAGGATTAGCTGTATAGGCAGCTACA
This sequence comes from Nostoc sp. ChiQUE02, assembly GCF_034531305.2. NCBI lineage: Bacteria > Bacillati > Cyanobacteriota > Cyanophyceae > Nostocales > Nostocaceae > Nostoc > Nostoc sp. ChiQUE02. The sequence goes on along the minus strand of NZ_JAVRBN020000010.1, from coordinate 99,055 downwards.
GCATTAAAGTATTTCTTCATCAGCGTCTTGACTGCTGATTTGTAAGCTTTATTACGCAATCGGTTACGTTCTGCGATTTCGGCACGCTTGAGAGCAGACTTTGTATTCGCCACAGTCAATTCCAAAAATACTATTAATTATGTACACACACTACTAGACTTACTAATATAGCATCCAAATTGCCAATGTTATAATTTCCTAAAAAAATTATGGGATTGGGTATGGATGAATAATCAATAGTTCTTCCCCTGCGTCCTCATCTCCTCATTCCTCAATTCAGTATGTTGTCAATTTAGGAAATGCGTTAAAATGAGGTACATCTTACAATAGTGACCCTAACTCACCACAACCTGGTTAAGCAATGTAATTGCCAATAAATATAATAATCTGTCCATAAAGCAGATGTATTGTCAGAGGCAAAGAACTGTAAAGAGCTAAAATTCCAGGGATTTCCAAGTATAGAACCGACATATCGTGTCTGTACACACGTTAACTACTAAAAGGTTAGGAAAATAAGTAAAAATTATACTCAGACCCTACCCCTGTAAATCCTGGGGATTGGATGTGTAAACACACAACCTTCACCCCGTAAGGAGTGAGGGGAGGGGCATAAGGGTAGCGAGGAATGGCACGCCTGCTTCCTGCCACTAGCCTACCAAGGCTTGTCGGACTGAGCAATTAAGTCGCCTTCTCAAGCAAACTATATGCTGGCAGCCTTGAGAGTATCAAAAAAATCCAGGTTAAGCTAGAGAAGAGAGTTAGAGTCAGCTTGTACACCCCAGTGGGTCAAGAGCAATACTAAATCTCAGGTGGCAATATTATAATTTTGGCATTGTCCTTACTCCATGCTGCGAATCATTACTCAGCAGGCAGACGTTAGAGCAGAACTACAACGGATCTGCGATCGCACCCATGACGAACAGGTGCTTCACAAAGAAGCAACGGTGCGGGAAGTTTTGCAAGCAGTGAAGCGCCAAGGCGACAAAGCTGTATTGCATTACACAGTCGAATTTGACAAACAAACCTTGAAAGCAGAAGAACTCCGAGTTACAGGTTCGGAACTAGATGCAGCCTATCAACAGGTGTCAAAGGAATTGCTTGATGCAGTTCGGCTAGCTTGCCGCCAAATTGAAGCGTTTCATCGTCAGCGAGTACCGAAAAGCTGGGTACACTTTGGTGACGATGAAGTAGTGCTGGGCAAACGCTACACCCCCGTAGACCGAGCCGGGTTGTATGTGCCTGGTGGTCGTGCCGCCTATCCCAGTACAGTACTGATGAATGCAATTCCGGCTCATGTTGCTGCTGTACCCCACGTGGTGATGGTGACACCACCAGGCCCAGGGGGTGCCATTAACCCAGCAGTCTTGGTAGCTGCCCAAGAAGCAGGGGTGCAAGAAATATATCGCATTGGGGGCGCACAAGCGATCGCCGCTTTAGCCTATGGCACAGAAACGATTCCGAAAGTGAATGTAATTACTGGGCCTGGGAACATTTACGTTACCCTAGCGAAAAAGCTTGTCTATGGCACTGTTGGCATTGATTCTTTGGCAGGCCCCAGCGAAGTGCTGGTGATTGCTGATGAAACCGCAAATCCGGTGCATGTAGCTGCTGACTTGCTGGCCCAAGCCGAACACGATCCAATGGCGGCAGCGATTTTGCTGACGACAGATCCTGCTTTGGCGAAAAACGTGCAAGTAGCCTTGGAAAGACAGCTAGTGGATCACCCACGGCGAATAGACACAGAAAAAGCGATCGCTCACTACGGCTTGATTATCGTTGTGGAATCGCTCCAAGCAGCAGCAGAACTTTCAAATGAATTTGCCCCCGAACATCTGGAATTGGAAGTCAAAGACCCTTGGGCACTCCTACCACAGATTCGCCACGCTGGGGCAATCTTTTTAGGTTACTCAACACCAGAAGCTGTAGGAGACTATTTGGCAGGCCCTAACCATACCTTGCCAACGTCTGGTGCTGCTCGCTATGCTTCGGCATTAGGGGTTGAAACTTTCCTTAAACACTCCAGTATTATTCAATACTCCCAAACTGCACTGCAAAATGTGGCTAGTGCCATTGATGTGCTAGCAACAGCAGAGGGTTTACCTTCCCATGCTGATTCAGTCCGACGCCGAATTCAGCAAGAAGAGTGATTTGGAACGCTTAATTTTTTCTTATGGTGTTGGCAAAAGTTACTCGCTATCTTCAAGTTAAAAGTTTGGATAGCGATACCTACGGTAAGCTACGCTGACGCACGCCATTTGCTATCCTGCCTTCAGTCACCCTTTAAGCATCCACAAATCGGGCATTACCGATGGTAGTTGCTTTAAAAGTCGGGGATTGCCGTCCGGCAGTTCCTTGGGGAGGGTTTCCCTCTCTAAGGATCTGGTGAAAAGCTTCTCCAGAACAGTTGCAACAAAGCACCAGCGTAAAAGTGGTGTGAAACTGACCTATGGCGCACCCTCAAATATATAAACTAAGTTGGCAGATAAAAAATTGGTTTAGTGTCGCTGCCGACTAATTTTGCTAGATACTTATATAAGGGGTCTACTCTTTAGGAGACGAGAGCGGTGCTAAATAATGTTTTGGTAGCTCTGGACGGTTCGGAAATTTCAGAACGAGTAATTCAGACTTTAGATAATTTGGCATTGTCAAAAGATGCCAAGGTTATTCTCTGTCATGTCTTTCCCACGCCAGAGTCAGAGATGGAACTACCCGCTGATCGTCCTCAGCCAGAGTCCCCAACATTTTCTTATTTTCAGATTGAAAAACAACTGCAATCCTATCAGGAAAATTTATCAGTTACAAGTGAGTTAGAACTGGTAACTGGTGATCCCGCCGAAGAAATTATTCGTATTGCCAACATATACAAAACTGACTTGATCATAATTGGCAGTCGGGGGTTGATGGGGATGAAACGAATTGTTCAGGGTTCTGTTAGCAGTCAAGTTGTAGAAGAGGCTAATTGTTCGGTATTGGTGGTAAAGCCGATTTAGAATCAGGTAAAGGCAAATACAGCAGTTTTCTTTTACATAAAGTACAAAGGTACGGGTTTTGAGGCAGGAGGTAGAAACAGTTTATATCTGATTTTAATTCCTGCATTGTGTACCTCACTTACTTGCAAACTGCTGTAAGAACAAGCCATAACCACAACCCTAGCAACCACGTCGCTTCTCTACAATACGCCGCGCAAAGCTTGCTTAAGACAAGGGGTACGCTCCGAATTCAAAATTATTTATGCATTACAATCCTCATAAATAAATTTAGTTATGCTGTATTTTTTTACACTTTTGTAAAAACAACTTACCTTTAAAGAGTGTCTAGCTTCTTTTGAGAAAAGCAAGACTTCTGAAGGATTTGTCGGCTGATTGAGAAGACACATAGAGACAAGGAAAATCCCCTTGTCCCTACGTTCAATAGATTTAACGTCCTTGAGTTGCCAGAAATTGACGCAAGCTCAACAAACTCAGCGTTTGACCCAAATTCAAGGGCAAAATTGAAATTCCTTCCAAGCGGGACTGTACCCAACCTTCTCCCCAGTACCATTCGTGAAACCCGTCGATACCTCCGCTGAGTACCAAGCGGAGACAGTTGGATTTGACAACATCCACTTGATGATGAATCGTGACTGGCCCAGTCCAGGTCGTAAACTGGAATCCGGGAAGTAGTTCTTCTGGCATTCCTGGAGCAAAACGTTGCCCTAAGAGCCATTTTTCTAATTGCACTGGATGCAGCAGACTGTCCCGAATTGCATCTGTTGATGCTTCGATTTCGATCCGTAGTTGACTTTGTTGAAAATTACCCAGCATTTTTATAGGATTACCTAAAGGTGAGACATCGCTATTTCTAATATTGCAAATACAATCACTGATTATTACTACGTCACTTTTCTCGCAGCAGAGAACTTAGAATAGAAAAAGTGAACTTGTTAAGAAATGTAAGGTTATTCATGGCGGATCAGTTAATTCGTGCAACAGCAGCCGAAGGTGGAATTCGTGCCATAGGTGTGATCACCACACGTTTAACAGAAGAAGCACGAGGACGCCACAAGCTTTCTTATGTGGCAACAGCAGCACTGGGTCGGACTATGGCAGCGGGCTTGTTAATGGCTTCTAGCATGAAGCGAACTGGGTCGAGGGTCAATGTCCGGGTTAAGGGCGATGGGCCTTTAGGTAGCATATTGGTAGATGCAGGCTTAGATGGCACGGTACGCGGATACGTCGGAAATCCATCTGTAGAATTGCCTCCCAATGCCAAAGGTAAGCTAGACGTTGGTGGTGCAGTGGGTGAGGGCTACCTCTATGTTGTTCGGGATATCGGTTATGGTTATCCTTACTCTAGTACAGTAGAACTAGTTTCTGGCGAAATTGGCGATGATGTGGCTCATTATCTGGTGAATTCCGAACAAACACCTTCAGCTTTAGTTTTAGGTGTGTTCGTGGGAGCAGGTGGAGTAACTGCTGCTGGAGGATTACTGGTGCAAGTTTTGCCCAAAGCTGCCAGAGACGAAGCCCTAGTAGAAACGTTGGAATCACGGGTAGCTGGCCTGGCAGGATTTACGCCGTTGTTGCAAGCTGGGAAGACGTTACCTGAAATCTTTAACGACTTGCTAGGAGACATGGGGCTGGTAATCTTTCCCGAACGGCAAATGCTGCGCTTCCACTGTGGTTGTTCTTTTGATCGCGTTTTAGGGGCACTGAAGATTTTGGGAGAAGCGGAACTGCAAGATATGATTGTTAAAGATGATGGGGCTGAAGCAACTTGCGACTTTTGCGGCAACGTTTACCAGGCAAGTGGCGATCAGTTAGCTCAACTAATTGCCGATTTGCAAGCTGAATCTACTGTTTCAGGATAAAGTATAAAAGGGCACTATTTTTTTAGATCGCTAATGGTATCTGTGGTGAGAGATCCTGGAAAACGTAGCTTTTTAATTATGACAAAGCTACTATGGCAACAATGGAATTATCGACCTAAAACAGAGCGCTATTCAATTATTTTGGTGTGAGAGATGACAGAGCGGGATATTCCAGACAGTTGGTCTTCAGCCAGTGGAAGAGAGCCAGATCAAAACAAAAGATTATCCCGAACAGAACAATTCGGTGAAACTCAGCCATTTGATGTCCCTGCTACTGGTTCTACCTCCAAGTCAGTGAAGCGGCGAAAAAAAAACGATACCCCACCCCAAAGGGGAAGCAAGCTACACAAAGCGTCTCGTAAAGAAGGATTACCTATAAATAGTCATTCAGAAGAAACTGCTCAACTCAGTAGGAATTCTGGCAAATGGCCACGCTGGATGAAAAGCTGGACATTGTGGCTAGTACTGCTAATGTTAATTCCCGGCAGTGTAGGATTCTTGGCAATGGCAATGCTGCTAAAGTTGCCAACTGCCCCGAATTGTCCCTCAATTTTCTGGCCCCTAGCGAGTGCTTCCGTGCGGCTACACTGCGCTCAGTTGGCGGCTTCTAAGCAGACAGTAAACGACCTATTGCAAGCGATCGCTCTAGTGAAGCAACTACCACAAAATCACCCGTTGCATGGAGAAATCGATCGTTTCATCGAAGAATGGTCGCGGGATATTTTGAAGCTAGCCGATCAAAGTTTCCAAACTGGAAATTTAGAAGAAGCGATCGCTACTGCTCAGAAAATACCCGAAGATGTGGCCGCTTATAAGTTAGTCGATGAGCAAATTGGCAAATGGCAGTCAATTTGGTCAAAGGCAGAAGCCACATATAACGGTGCGATCGCCGAAGTCCGGGAACGGCGCTGGCAATCGGCATTCATGTTATCCGCCAAAATGCTGCGTGTAGACAATCAATACTGGGCAGGTACTAAATACGACCAATTGAATCGTCTAATTGCCACAGCGCGGGAAGATGGCGATAAATTAGGAAAAGCCGAAAATTTAGCAAGCAGCAAAGTAGTCGATAATTTACTAGAAGCGATCAAGTTAGCCGAGTCCATTGGGCAGGAAAGTTATCTTTACCAAAAAGCTCAGGAAGCGATTCCGGCATTTGGACGCAAAATGCTGGAATTGGCACAGGCAAAACTAGACAAGCAAGATGCCGATGAAGCGCTGAATATTGCCAGACAAATTCCAGAGATTACGAAACTACAAGGCGAAACTGATGACTTTATTGCCATAGCTGACGCCAAAAGAAGTGCTTGGATAGGTAATGTTTCTGGATTAGAGGCAGCGATCGCTCAAGCACAACAAATTGATCCTTCCAGACCAGTGTATAACGAAGCACAGCAACTGATTGCTCGTTGGCAGTTGGAAATTGAAGATGTTGCTCATTTGGAAAAAGCGAGAATATTGGCTAGCCAGGGAACAGTCAATAATTTAACAGCAGCGATCGCCCAAGTGGAACTCATACCTGTAAGTAATCCCAGGGGCACAGAAGCTAGACAAGAGATAGGTCGCTGGCGTGCCCAAGTGGAGACAATTGAAGACCAACCTTACTTGGAACGCGCTGAACAGATAGCAATATTTGACGATATTAACTCCTTGCAAGCTGCGATCGCTCAGGCCAGCGAAATTCGTAGAGGTCGTGCATTATATCCAGAAGCACGGAAAAAAATTCGTACTTGGGTAGGAAAGATTCAGCGAATTCAAGACCAACCCTACTTGGATCAAGCACAAGAACTGGCTCAGAGTGGAAATCTCACCGCCGCAATTAGCGCAGCTCAACAAATTGCCTCTTCGGGAAGGGCGCTTTCTGGAGAAGCACAAACTGCTATAGATGAGTGGCAAGGGCAAATCCGCACTAGAGAAAACTGGAGAAAAGCCCAGGAAGCGGGCGCAGCTGGCACGCCAGAAGCTTTAGTTGAAGCAATACGGCTGGCGGATCGGGTTTCAAACAATAGCATCTTACGTATGGATGCAAATCTGGCTATTGACCAATGGAGTCAGCAATTGTTAGAAATAGCACGCTCTCAAGGTCAGTCTGATATTGCCAGAGGGATTGACATTGCCAAATCGATTCCACGCGGTAGTGCTGCTTACAGTGCAGCACAAGAGCAAATTAGAACTTGGCAGGAATTTCTCAATCCTCAACCGGAACCTCAGCCTCAACCGGAACTTCAGCCTCAGCCGGAATCTCAACCATTTCCTCCATCAACTACTATTAATGGGCAGTAATATCCTTATTAACGATTTAGTTAAAAGCTTTTGATTCAGCATTTTCAAAAAGCATATCAAAGATGTCGGGGTGTAGGGAGAAACTTGCCTCAATTTGTCTCAAATTACAACATTTTTCACATAGGGGGCACACATCTGTGCCCCTAGGAAAATTCATTCTCCCCATTCTTTGATGACAGAAAATAGTGATGAGTAATCATCATCAGCAAATGACATTTTCACGGCTGTTTGCAAGATTTGCCGCACACCTTTAATACTGCTGAGATCCAAACTCCGAGATTTGGCTTCAGAGATAAACAATTCTGTATCTTTAAGCAAGTGTTTTGTGGGGAAATTCGGATCGGCATAATTGCCATCCAACATCCGTTGTAGCTTTTTGTCAAAGGTAGGTGCGTAGAGTGAACTATCGCGCAATATTTGCATGAACACATCCACATCGACACCCTGACGTTGGACAAAAGCTAGACTCAGAGCAAAGCTAGTTGTTAGGGAAGCTATTAGTTGATTTAGTGCTAATTTGAGCGCCGCCGCAGATCCCACTGGCCCTATAAGTAAAGGTTCTCTCCCAAAATTTTGGAGTAACTTCAAGTAGCGTTCGTATTGTTCTGGCTCGGCACCTACCATGACACTCAATTTGCCAGCTTTTGCTTCTGGGATACTCCCTAATACGGGTGCTTCTAAATACTCACCACCACCTGCAACAACTGCATCTCTAATTTCCTGGCTTTCTGTGGGAGTAATTGTTCCCATTTGGATGATTGTGCGCCCTTCCAGAGTTTGCCAAGCGGTATCTGAAAGCAACACATTATAAATGGCCGGGGCATTAGTAAGCATGAGGATTACGCACTCAGCAGCACGAATGGCGTGGCGAGGATGTGTGACAATTTCAGCCCCAGCTGCTTGTAATGGTGCTAATTTTTCTGGGGTGCGATTGTAGGCAACTAGCTGTATATCTGCGGCTAATAACCTTTGAGCCATTGGTAGTCCCATCAGTCCAGTTCCCAGAAATGCCACCTTCATTTTTTACGTTCCTTTGGTACAGCGTAGGCGTAGCCCGTCGTAGACATCGCGTTTCCATTATTAGATTTTAATATTCAGTTATCAGTGAACAGTGATTTCTGAATACTTATAACTGTTCACTGACTATTAACTCTTACATTTGGCGATCAACCACCAGCGGCAAAAGTCATCATAATTATCACTGAAAGTAAAATACCAGGAGTAAGTAAGGTTACTAACATTAACAGGTCATGAGTGGACATAATTATTACTTTGGTAGTGTGTTTAACTTTACAGTAATCACTGTTATGCTAGTCTAAATAAGACTAATACTGCATTCTTAAATAGAGTTTTAACTTTTCAAAGTAACGTTTACTCTGGCAGGGTCAATCCTTTTAGTGGTTGAGAAATTTCTGTCTTGTGCAAACCTTTGCTCTGAACAAGAACTCCAAAGCCGCCCAGTCCTGTGGGATCTAGAAGTTGGTGTAGTGCATCCCGCCGCTGTAGTAATTGTGAGAGGGGTTGCTTTTGATCAGAAAGGGCAGCAATGCGTTCGCCTAACCCCAACGCCATTAAAAATAATCCTTGTTGGATAAAACCGACGTTCTTTAAATTGCACTTCTCGCCCCAGCGTTCCAAAGCCGTAAAGTCAACATGGACAGTGATATCTTGTCGCCCAATATTAATATAGGGGTTGTCATGGAAACGATGATGGTAATAACACTGTAGCGTTCCTTGCGATCGCCTGGGATTATAGTAACGACTGGCAGGGTAGCCATAATCAATTGTTAACACATAGCCGCGCTGCAAGCGGTCTGCTACTATACTCAACCAGTCTAGAGCAGCTAAATTAATTTCACTACGGTAGCCATCTGGATATGCACTTTGGGTCAAGTCGATTCCCAGTGAATCCAAATGTTCAGCTAGTTGGGGCGTTGAAGGTTCCCCTGTTACTTCTACAAATGCAAAATTTGACCTCTCCCCCAACCCCTCCCCTACGTTCGCGTAGCGGCACGAAGTGCGGGGAGGGGAGAAGGACTCACTTGAAGGGGGTTGGAGGGTTAGGTTTGATGTTGTCACATAAATTTCTCGTAGTTCGCCCGTTTCTAGGATGAATTGATGGACGGGGAAAGCATCTACTAACTCGTTGGAAAAAAAGCAGCCTGCGATCGCATTTGGTGGTATTTCCTCTAAATTGCACCAACGCACAGGGAAATCTTGCAAGCGTTGCTGCTGTTCTTGCCTTAAAGTTGGGGACTTTTCAACAATGATGTACTCCAGTGCAGTAAAAAAATCTGGGTAGCGTAGCTGATGATATTTAAGGATATGCAATGCCAGCAATCCTTGACCTGCTCCCATTTCTACCAGGGAAAAGGGTACAGGTTTTCCTAAAATCTCCCACATCTGGAAAAATTGTTCTGCTAGTAACTCGCCAAAGTCAGCACAGAGGTTGGGAGAGGTGAAAAAATCACCACCCTGAAAGCCAATTTTGACTGCATCGCTGGAATAGTAGCCATGCTCAGGGTGGTATAATGCCATGTCCATGAATTCAGCAAAAGTAATTCGCTGCTGGGGACTGGTGGTAATGTGATTTGCGATCGCAGCACACAATGCTGGATTTGAATCCATAAAATTTGAGGTTTTAGATTGGGGAATAGAGAAAATAAATGAATTATGAATGATGCAAAACAAAATTCATAATTCATAATTTCCCTAACGGTCTACAAACCCCATAATATCGACCACTGTGCTATGAGTGCTGGCATTTATTGACAGACAAAACTTGAGAAGTTTGCGGTTCTATGCGATCGCCCATCAATGCAACGCCACAAAATGGTTCAGCATCTACTAGATGCATCAAGTCCTTACTTTGTCAATACTTCCTTTAAAGCAGAAATCGACGGTGCAAAGAAGTAGCCGCCACCAGTAGGAATCACCCAGTCTTCAGGTGCTGTCAACTGCTTAGTTTGAGGTTTATTTTGGTCATCCTCAAGGTGGATAAAGAACTTGCGTGTGCGATCGCCGTTATTTTCACTTTGACCAATAATTGGATCGTGACCAAGAGTTAATTTACCTCCAAACTCGTGGCCGGTAGCCGCCTCCTCACTGAAGTTTGGATTGTTAGCCCAGAACCTGGTTACAAACTCAAACTGGTCTTCAATTGAGGTCTGATAAGCCAAAAAGTGGAGACCACGATCAACAAACTTCTCATCTTGTAGCGGATTGTTCGGCGTTGAAGGAGACACCGGGCCATAAGGAATACCGCGACGGAGCAAGCGGTGTGTTTGAGTGGTCACTTCACTGCGGTCAATCTCTTCTGGCCCTGGGCCTCCACCTCCTGGTGTTTTGTCATCGCGTGGATAAGTCTTGCGGGTATGGGCAATAAACGGGCAGCGCAGACCCGTTGCATCCTTGGAAGGTGGTACTACGTCGTTTTTGAAGAATTTTCCATCTGGTGGATCGTCACCGTTGAATTCAAAATCATTGTTGGCATTGTCATCATTACCCAAACTTGGGGCATCTTCTTCGGGCGTGCGGACAGTGGGAGCACCACTAGGCCAGCGACCAATCAGCTTTGCACTCACCTTTCGAGGGTCAGTGTCTAGGTCAGCAGCAATATCGTTCAAGAACTTGTGGAACTTATACACATCTTGACGCAATCGCCGGAATACAAGGTAAGAGCCATCATTTGCCCAGTGTAGTCCTGCCGACACAACCTTACCTTTGCTATCTTCCAAGGTTTTAGCATCATTGTTTTGACCCTCATAGCCAAAAACGAACTCTCCTGGCCATAGAAGATCCTGTCCGGGCTTGCCCTGGTTTTTATTCTCTGGGTTCTGCCGAGGAGTGAGAAGTTCTTTGGGATTATCAGAAACCCTGCCACGAATACCAGGTTGTGATATTCCATCCAGGTTGCCGAAATGCTCATGTCCAGACAGGGGTGGGGGTAAGTTGGCTCCCTCTTCCAAGAAGGTAATTTTGGCTCCGCTGCTCTTAGCGTTGCCTTTCCCATCTGTAAATGCCACAATGCTTTCTAAAATCCGCGAGACTTCTACCAGCAAGTCCGCGCGTTCGTCGCTGGCAATGATGAAAACCACATCAACTTTGCCATTATCCGGCCCACCCACAACCCAGCCAATAGGCTTACCATCCTTATCCACCGGGTCGTTCAAATCAGCAGCGCGTGCTGCTAGTCCAGCTTTAAAGGATGCATCCGTAAATGAGTCGGCATCATTGGTTAGTTTCTTCAGCCCCTCAAAGGAGAAAGCTATATTAACCCAGGTTGCCTTAACAGCACCTTCTCGGCCTCGCCGTAGTCTGCTGGACTTGAATAAGCGGTTGAAGGCAATCACTTCTGAAGCGGTGGCAATGAAATTGATCTGTGACTTAAGCCACTGCTTGAAAGCCTTTGGATTTTCAATTTCAAGGAAAAAGAGGGCTTGGTAGTCTTTATTAAACCCACCTAGAATGTTGCCTTGAATATTGTTGACATTGAGAATAGGCTCATTAGGCGCAGAGACGTAGAATGCATTTGCCTGTTGACCTTCTAACGGTTCAGGAGCAGGTGCTTCACGAATTATTTGTTGTGTCATGATCAAAGTCCTGTTTATGGTAAAACCTATTGGCTATTCCAGAATGGAAATATCAAATCAGTTATCCCTAATGGGAGCCTGTGTTAACTTATCGGACTTAGGTAAAAGATTTATGCAGCAATTCTACCCATATTTCATGGTTAGGAAGATTGCGTTATGTAAATAAAATATACATATTTTAAATAGGTAGTATAGAAGAGCAAGATAGCGATCGCAATCCTCAGCCCAATTAATTGCGTTCAAGGCAATTTGCTACTTAGGCACTCACCAACGACACCAGCACCCCATTGGGATCGCGGACATGAGCAATAGTTTTTCCTCCAGGCTGGGTTTTAGGGGCATCTAGTGTTTTTGCACCTGCCCCGATTGCTCTCATGTAAGCGCTGCCAACATCAGGAGTAATAAATGATATCTGGATTAATGTCGGTGGTTGTGTGGCGTCGTTGGCATGGAAACCTCCAGGAAATAACTTCTGTGCTTCGCTACTAGAAGAGAAAGCTAGTGTGGTGTTTCCGGTTTCGATTTCGGCCCAGATAGATTGCCCCTTATCTACAAGAGTGCGACGAACTAGACCAAAGGCTTTTTCGTAAAACTCAACTGTTTTAACTACATCGTCTACCCAGATGACCGTGTAACCAAATTTCACAGTTTTTTCTCCTTATCTAGAAAAATCAGTGCTGGCGAGGATTTCTGCTACTTAACTCTATGCCATTTGAATACACAGTGAGTTAACTCTCCAGAATATTACGATCTGTTGCTAGAGTTTGTGCCCCTGTTTGCATCATTTCTATATCTGATGGGGACCAATAATGAGGCCCTTCACAGTGATGTGCTATTAGCAATCCCCATAATCCTCTAGGTATGACAATTGGTACAACTAAGTTGGCACGAACCTGCAAATTGCCAAGAAAATCTCGGTGACAAGGCTGGATTGGCTCTAATTCAATATCAGCGATCGCCTTTACCCGTCCTGCTAAGTATAAATCAGCATACTCGTTGTTAAAACAATCATCTGGGCCAGTGGAACCAAGTATAGACAATTCTTTAGAACTCAAAGATTCAAAAGTCACCTGTCCTTGCCACTGCCCGTAAAAATAATACAACACTACCCGATCAACCTGAAGCGATTCTCTGAGTTGATTGGTTGTTTGCCGGACTAACTCATCGCGCTGCATTGTTTTAACAAGGCGATCGAGCAAATTTTGCAAACCCTGTTCACGGCGATCGCGGCTATGGTGAAATTCGGAGTGAGGATGAATTTGCACGGTTCTAAAATTACGACTAAGTAAATGCTACCGGATTTATATAGTAATTTATTAGACCTTATTTAAATACATTCTTGTATTTATAGCAGCAATTCAATTTTAACGGAACATAATACTAGTCAACCTCTTCGGAGAATTTAAAATAAATTATTAAGAAATTAATTTTTTTAATCTGCACCAGAGAATATTCAAAAATATAAATTTAAAATTAAGAATTTTGAAAAATTACAAATAATATGTTCAGTTTTTTATAGTTTGAGGCAATAAATATACTTCAAACTGTAATGTAATAAATCAGTTTGTATTCCTAGCTACAGACATTTGTCAGTCAACATCGTTCGAAACCTTCATAAGCTTTGGAGTTATGTTTGAGCGTTAGCTTGGTGTATGCCGTCGTGATTTTTACTTGTCAAGTATATTTGCTGATAACTTTATAAAAATGTCTAATTGCTTTATAAAAATGCCTGTTTACTTTCTCAAAATACTGAAATGCTTTATCAAAATGTCATTTGACTTACTCAAAATGCCATTTGACTTATTCATTTTGGTGTTTTCCGCAAGTAAAAGAAGCTTTTGCTTTCTCAAACTCCAGTTTGCTTTCTCATTTTGGTGTTTTCCGCAAGTAAAAGAAGCTTTTGCTTTCTCAAACCCCAGTTTACTTTCTCATTTCGGTGTTTTCCGCAAGTAAAAGAAGCTTTTGCTTTCTCAAACCCCAGTTTACTTTCTCATTTCGGTGTTTTCCGCAAGTAAAAGAAGCTTTTGCTTTCTCAAACCCCAGTTTACTTTCTCATTTCGGTGTTTTCCGCAAGGGTGTTTTCCGCAAGTAAAAGAAGCTTTTGCTTTCTCAAACCCCAGTTTACTTTCTCATTTCGGTGTTTTCCGCAAGGCGTAGGTTGCTTACCGTAGGGTAACCCAACATTATCAAAGCTTTGTTGGGTTGAGGCTTTGCGAAACCCAACCGACTATTCTGGGAACAAGGTAACGAGGTAAAAATTGAGGGTTTGAAACTCACGGAGATGGGTTTTGCTTGTGTAGTCGCTGTTTATAAGCACCCTTTTAATTATTTAACTTTTAACCAACTAAATATATCTGCTGGCGTAATTTGCCAATCTGCTAATACATCAATAACAGTCAATTTATCATTATTATATTTTACTTCTGGTAATTTATTAGGTTGAAATACCATCACAGATTTATCATTAGAGTCAATAAACCAACCTAGTTTTGTACCATGATTAATACAGAAAATAATTTTATCAATCACACGGTTGGGAAATTGATCGGGTGATATAATTTCAATTATCCAATCTGGATAAATTTCAAATTTATTGGCAATTTCCCCATCTTCATCAACAACAAGCCGCGACCACTCAAATACAGCAATATCGGGAACTAAAGAACGTCCTCCAAATGTACAGCGTAATTCAGTTAATGCTAAAGCTTTTTGCTCAGGTTCGCTTACCTGATTAATCTCAGTTGATAAACGAGTTTGGATTCTGCTATGTTTTCCCTGCGGCATTGGTTTTTGGTAGATTTTTGCATCAATATACTCACTAGCTGGTTGAGTTTCTGGTAATTGCAGAAACTCTGTTAAAGAAAGATTAGATGATAATATAACCATAAAATTTACTCCTAAAATAATTAAATTATATCTTTAAAGTATTTTAGAGGATGTGTGTCAAGTCTCAATTCATATTAGCCCTAGCGACTAGAAGTCGCTGCTAATTATTAATACCGCTTCTCAGTTAACGGTTGAGACTATCAATAGCTGACGTAAAAAAAATTTTCCAGCCAGAGAAGAAATGGCTCAAGAGTAAACGGTGCGATCGCACCATGTATTAGGCTTGATATAATCCCAGCATTTTTTCCTTCTCTCTGTGTTCTCTGCGCCTCTGTGGTTAGTAAAAAAAAAGAGCAGTTGCACTGTAATACAACTGCTCTAAAAAGTACTTAGATAGATATTATCTACCTATCCACAGACCCCATGATTACGTCAACACTGCCGAGAATCACCACAATATCTGCAACCTTCATCCCGCGCAGTAAATGGGGGACAATCTGGAGGTTGTTGAAATCCGCTGGACGAATCTTCCACCGTGCAGGGAAGACGTTATCATCGCCAACCAAATAAATTCCCAATTCACCTTTGCCACTTTCTACACGAGAGTAGATTTCACCTTTGGGAATCTTGAAAGTGGGGGAAACTTTTTTGCCGATGAATTGGTAATCAAATGCGTCCCACTCGGATTTTTTACCTGCGGCTAAACGCTTGGCTTCCAGATTTTCGTAAGGGCCACCGGGAAGTCCTTTAATTGCTTGGCGAATAATCTTCACAGATTCGCGCATTTCCCGCATCCGCACCACGTAACGGGCAAAGCAATCACCAGCGGTTTCCCACTGCACATCCCAGTCGAAATCGTCGTAGCATTCGTAATGGTCAACTTTCCGCAAATCCCACTGCACGCCAGATGCGCGTAACATTGGGCCAGAAAGTCCCCAGTTAATTGCTTCTTCACGGGTGATAGTCCCAATACCCTCAACACGTCGCCGGAAGATGGGGTTATCGGTTACTAAACGTTCGTACTCATCAACTTTAGGTAACAGGTAGTCGCAGAATTCTAGACACTTATCTACCCAACCGTAAGGTAAATCGGCTGCTACTCCACCAACACGGAAGTAATTATTATTTACCATCCGATAACCTGTGGCGGCTTCCCACAAATCATAAATCATCTCCCGTTCTCGGAACTGGTAGAAGAAGGGAGTTTGTGCGCCCACGTCAGCTAGGAATGGGCCAAACCACAGCAAGTGGTTAGCGATGCGGTTCAACTCCAGCATGATGACGCGGATGTAGCTAGCACGTTTGGGGACAGCAACACCTGCAAGTTTTTCTGGGGCGTTGACAGTGACGGCTTCGTTGAACATTCCCGCCGCGTAGTCCCAGCGACTGACGTAAGGGACGTACATTACATTAGTGCGGTTCTCGGCAATTTTTTCCATTCCCCGGTGCAAATAGCCAATAACTGGTTCACAGTCAACGACATCCTCGCCATCCAGAGTCATGATTAGCCGCAGAACCCCGTGCATTGAGGGGTGGTGTGGCCCCATGTTTAGCACCATTGGTTCAGTGCGGGTTTCTAGTCTGGTCATAGATTTCGTGTTCTCCGTTCGTGAAAATTTTGAATTGAATCGCCCAGATGCCAACCAGACCTGATTTATCTAGTTTGCCAAAATGAGGTTTGTAGGGGCAATCTATATAATTAGGACTCTACAGGGTTATGTTGGAGAGAGGATAGCAGCCGAGGAGTTGTAATTGATGTTTCATTTCGTTGCACCTCTTCAATTATTATAGGGAAGCTTGATATGCAAGGGATTGAGGCACAGGTTTTTTTCATCTAATCTCTTTTTGCATTTAAAATCCTGATGTTGTTAAATCCTGTTCAATCTTGTATAAGTTCGTGTCTAAGGCGAATGGTACGTATACAGCCAACAGCTATTTAGATTTTTGAAGAAGAATTCAGAAGTCAGAATACAGGAGTCAATTTATTTATCAAAAATAAAATTAAAGATGAAATCAGATTCACAAACACCGTTAGATTTAGAAGAACTGGCTTTTTCCCATATTTCGGTTTTGGGTCGGGAGGTAATTGAGGGTTTGGCGGTGCGTCCAGGTGGACATTATTTAGATGTGACGGTAGGCGGTGGTGGTCACAGTCGGCTGATTTTAGAAGCTGCGGCGGATGTGCGGGTAACAGCAGTTGACCAAGATAAAGATGCTTTAGCCGCCGCGCAAAAGAATTTAGCTGAATATAGCGATCGCATACAATTTATTTATAGCAATTTTGCTGACTACGAGTTTCCCCCTAACACTTTCGATGGTATTTTAGCCGATTTGGGGGTAAGTTCTTACCATTTAGACCAAGCAGAACGAGGTTTTAGCTTTCGCCAAGCTGCAAGTTTGGATATGCGAATGGATCGAGGGCGATCGCTAACTGCTGCTGATGTGATTAATAATTGGGATGAAGCAGAATTAGCAGATATTTTCTTTAAGTACGGTGAGGAGAGATTATCGCGGCGGATTGCGAGACGCATTGTCGAACGGCGTCCATTGCACACGACTACAGAATTGGCTGATGCGATCGCTTCTTCAGTTCCCCCTAAATACCGTTATGGGAGAATCCACCCCGCTACCCGGGTTTTTCAAGCTCTGCGAATTGTCGTCAATGATGAGTTAAAATCCCTAGAAACCTTTTTGGATAAAGCACCAAATGCCCTTGTCCCTGGTGGCAGAATTGCGATTATTAGCTTTCACAGTCTGGAAGACCGTCCGGTGAAGCATGGTTTAAGAAATTCACCTTTATTAAAAGTATTGACAAAAAAGCCGATTATTGCACAGGAAGAGGAAATTAGTAAAAATCCGCGATCGCGATCGGCCAAGTTGAGGATAGCCCAAAAGCTGCTGTAACTACAATGCAACCTTAAACTGTTCCATCTCGTGGCTCAGAACTGCTGCGAATATGCTCAATGAACTTAGGATAATTTTCTAAATCCTGTTCTGACTCTAACGGTGGCATTTCAATCCAATTACCTTCGAGATGCAGCTTATCCACATAAGCGTAGAAGGCTTCCCGATCTTCCCGATGAGCAAGAACGTAATCATGTAACTCTTTCTGACTCATTGCATGAAAATTAGGTTTGCTCATCCTATGTATCTCCATTTACCGTTAGGGTATATTTCTATAATATTTTCCTCACCTGCCAAGAAGAATAGATTTTTTGTTCGTTCATCCATACGAACGATATTAATAGGCAAGTAAAGCTTAGTAAACCAGCAGCACAATATGTAGCACTGTGTTTTTTGTTCTGGTGTAGGAATAATCTGAACTCCTTAAGATTTATTAAAGTTACTGCTGCGATCGCGATCGGCCAGACTGAGGATAGCAGAAAAGCTGCTGTGAGCCTTAAACTGCTCCATCTCAACAATCTGTTAACCTAGCCTTGTTGAAGAGTTAAAAAATAGTAGATGGAAATTAGTAATCTGTTTACAGCAGGTGGCGTAGTCATGTGGCCTCTGCTCGGGTTCTCTTTGTTAGGGGTGGCGCTGATTATCGAACGGATCATCTTTTGGGTAAGGATAAGTAATCGGCAAAACAAGGTAGTGCGAGAGGTGCTACAACTTTATCGCCTTGATAATGTAGTTGGTGCTTTAGATAAATTACAGAAAAATAGCGATTTACCCATTGCTCGAATTTTTTTAGCAGCTTTAGAATTGGAGGAGCCGACACCAGAGGAATTTCGTTTGGCATTAGAAAGTGAAGCACAAGCCGAAATCCCTTTACTTAAACGCTCCCAAAATATTTTTGAGACAATTATTGGTCTTGCACCTCTATTGGGACTTCTCGGCACCGTCTTGGGATTAATTACCTCCTTTGCCTCTCTGAATATTGGAGATGTGGGAGGTAGTAAAACAACAGGTGTGACATCGGGAATTAGTGAAGCTTTAGTATCCACAGCATCAGGGTTGGTAGTGGCAATCTTTACACTTTTATTTGCCAATACCTTCCGGGGACTCTACCAGCGCCAGATTGCCTGGATTCAAGAATATGGTGGACAGTTAGAATTACTCTACCGCCGTCGCTATGAAAGAGGAGATAAATCCTATGTGCCTACCAGATGAAGCGGAACTGAGTAATGTAAATTAGTAATCGATAATTGGGATTAGTTCACTATTTGTTACCAATTTTGCTCTACAATTTTCGACTCTAAATAGTATTCTAAAATGACGAATAGGTTTTTTCGCTACAGTTTTCGAGGGAATATTCCATGACTATTTGGGTAAATGAGCAAATTGATCCATCTGGGATGATTCATGCCTGTATTGCTACTTGTAATGAATCTCAAGCCAAAGAGTGTCATGATTCATTTCAGAATAATTTGACCGAGACGCAAAAGGCAGCAGGTTGGGTAGCGCAATTGCGGACAGTTGATTCTTGGGATGAAGTGCCGGTGAATTCTTTAAAACTCAATTAATTGGGCGCTATGGAAAGTAGGCTAAGAGCTTAACTTTTTCCCAGTAGACAAGATTACCTTTGTCTTTTCTGCTCACCTTTGAGCGAAACTCCGACGCGCTTTGCTTCACCAGACAGCTGTTTAACCCAGCTTTGCTGACAGTTATACCATTTTGGTTTTGGCTGCAAATCGTTTGAGATGGAGGTAATTTTTTGGGATTTTGACGAACAGATTTCAAAAGCGTAGGCGTAGCCCGCCATAGGCATCGCTTGTCTAACACACGCTGCATCTATGCTAATGCCTACAGCGATCGCAGCAAATCCCATGAGAACAGGTTAATAAAGGATGAAATTCGGATTAAAATTATCAAATTATTAGCAACTGCTTCCAAAAAAAGTGACATACTATATAAAATTGATGATTTTTCTGAACTTTTAAGAGGTATCATCTTTACCGTAGATTAAATTAAAAAACTTGCATAAAACGAATCAATTTAGTGAACTATCCCAAAGTTTACACTTCGGAGCAAGCCTGTCCCATTAATTTAGTTGGCGAAACAGGACAAGCGGTTCAAATTTCAATTCATGCTCCCAGCCAATATATCTGTGCCAACTGCGAACGGATATTACCAGATTGGAAACGGCAGCCATTTTTAAGAGTAGTGATTGTCTTACAGCAATCGCGTTATCAATTAGTCAAAAAAACAGCAGAAGTAGAGTCAGAGAAAGAACGCTTACGAGAAAAGTTTATGCGATTTGGCTGCGATCTGGCATTTAATCTGCGCGATCGCGGCTATTTAACAGACTTAATCGACCCTCGTACAGGCTATCCTTTACTGTCACATCCCGGAGCAATACCTCACGATGACACAGCAGTTGTCAAAGCTTTGCTCAACTATCCAGTGATTAAAAATCAATGCCGTGTGTTAGTTCATCCCGACTGGGGTGCAGCAGTTTATCCTAGTATTTTGATATCAGAAGCTCCCCCAATTGTGATCGAATGGGTTACAAAAGGCATAGCATCCATGCATGGGTGGAAAGAAATTGATTATTAGTCATTAGTCATTGGTCATTAGTCATTAGTTATTAGTCATTAGTCATTGGTTATTTCTACCTCATACCTTTATGTATGTTAGAAATGGGTATGTAAAGACGCATAGTAGCACCTGTGTCTCCAAACAATTTCTTGCAGGAAGCTAAGACAGTCGAAGCCTCTAATAGTGCGGCTTGCTATTTCCCTCTGATGAGTGGACGTTACGAAGTCAAGCCGGGGATGATGCCTTTCGGTTCCTGTTTGGGTAACACTGAGGCTGATCAGCAGGTATTTCAAATTGATGATAATTTTAGCCACTACCGTCAGGCTAAACTTTTAGCTCGTGGGGAACGGTTGAACAAGTACTACCAAATCTGCAATTATTCTCAGGCTGTGGCAGGTGCGATCGCTCGTTTGATAATTAATCGCCTCACTCAAGAACATCCACAGCATTTTTACTACCAAAAGTCAATAGATAACACTGTGACATTTCACAGCCAACTTACCAAAGAAACCCTCTATTTAGATGCAGAGTTGCAGTTACAGCAAGCTGAGGGTAGTTCAGTTGTTCCAGCTTACGCCTCTACCCTTGATGCTTTAGCAGCACAGGTACAAGAAGACCTGACAATTATTTGCCGTTCTGCTGATGGTAGCAACTGGTTGAGTGCAGTTCATCTCTGCTATCCCAATCACTGGTCAGCTGAGGAGAAAATTGGTAAAGATTTCGCCACAATTCATGCACCTGTGGCTGGTATGGAAAAAATAAATCGGCGAGGGGATGCGATCGCTCATACAATGATTACCCACAAACCGATGGTGCGCTTTGCTTGGGGTTTGAGTACCGACACCCGCCTCAATCACCATCCCGAACCACCGCCTGGTGTGTCAGCTAACCAATGGCAAGGTAGAAGCTTTGATTTACAGCATCCCAAGCTTTATCTACGAATTGAGCGACAAGTAATTTGGGGACTACCAGAGTATGAAGCGGCGCTTTTTAGTATTCGTACTTACTTTAGAGATTGTGGTGTAGTGAGAAAAAACCCAGTGTTACGGTCTAAGCTGCGTGAGGCAATCGAATCCATGACACCCAAATCACTGGTTTATAAAGGTTTGGTAGAGAGCAAAGCTAGTATTTTGGAGTGGTTAGATGAGTAAAATATAGGTCTATTTACGATTAAGAATATCATCGCATAGTTGGCGATCGCTGTCGTTTACACTTCGGTTATTTTTTAGATAATTCCGCACCAACTTACAACTTTTATTGAGGAGTTTATCTAAATCAAAATCCCACATTGCAACTGCGTTATTACCAGCAGCAGCTATGCTATTACCATCAGGACTAAAATTTACATCTCCTTTCCCTAAACGTTGGTAGGTACTCAGTACTTCGCCGTCGTCAACACTCCAAAGCTTGATTGTTTCTCTTGTGGCTGAAGCAATCATCTTATCATCGCGGCTAAAACTAATATTAGTGACAGGGTAGCTTTCTTTAAGTGATTTAATAAAACTGCCATCAAGCTTCCAGAGTCTAACAGTTTGATCTTCGCTAGCTGAGACAATTGTTTGACCATTATGGCTGAAAATTATACGGTTGACTTTATTACTATGCCCTTCAAGAGACTTGATTAATGTGCCATCACGCCGTCTAAGAAGTTTGATAGCTTTATCACTAGCTGAGGCGATGATATCACTATTAGGACTAAAACTAACGCTATTGACTTCATCGGCTTCTGGTATTGTTTTAATGAAAGTACCATCTTTTTCCCAGAGTTTAAGAGTTTTATCTTTACTGGTTGAAGCGATCGTCTTACCATCAGGGCTAATACTCACACTGGTAATTTCATCACTATGCCTTTTAATAGGATCTATTTTAAAAGGATCTAAAAGCTGCGTTGCTACATCTGTATTATTCTGAATTTTCCAGAGTTTTATAGTGTCATTATCTCCACTAATAGCTAGTATGTCACTCTTCGGAACAAAGTTAATTTTACTGATTCGATTCATAATCGACTTTTGTCTTACGCGTAATAACTTTTTAATTGATTTAGCATCAATAGTCTTAAGCTGTACTTCGGTTTCATCTTTAATAATGGCTAAAGTATTACCATCGAAAATAATTTTTTCATTGTTGTTAATCTCATTTTTATTAAAGTCATTTTTCTCAAAGATAGTACGAATCAATTTGCCATTTTGCCAAACTCTTACTTTCTTGTCACTCCCAAAAGTAATCAATATTTGAGAATCTACCTTATAAATACTGTTTGATGTTTTAACAGTTTGAATTAGAGTCCCATTCGACTTCCAGACTTGTATATAGTTTTCATATTCAAGTCCTATTGTCTGGTTATCAGAACTGAAAACCATTTTGTATAATTTCTGATCATTCTCCTTGCGGTAAATATTGTTTAGGTTAACAACAGTTTTAATTAGAGTCCCATTCCGCCTCCATAATTGTATATTTTTCTCATATTGAACGCCTATAGTTTGATTATCAGAACTAAAAAAAATGTTTTTTATACTTTCATTTTTATTTTTCTGAATCATTGGAAAAAAAGTGCCATTACTTTTCCATAATTGTATTTTGTTTTTATCATCATATAAATTACTAATTGCTACTATTTCTCCATCAGGGATGAAATTAATTTTTATCAAACTACTACCTTGTCCCTGGAGAGTCTTAATCAATTTACCATCCCATCTTAAAAATTTCACAGTGTTATCAACATCTAAGATGACAATATTTTGTCCATTAGGGCTTAAACTCATACTGTTAATTGGAATATTATAGCCCTCCAATTTTTTCAGCAGCGTCCCATCTCGTTTCCAAAGTTTGATACTTTTATCTTGACTAGCTGTAGCAATAGTTTGTCCATCCTGGCTGAAACAGATTTTGTAAACCCTGCCTTTATGCCCTTTAAGATTTGAGATTCGTTGTCCATCATTTCCAAATAAGCTCACACTGTAGTCATCGTTACTAATTAGAGCAATGGTTTTTCCATCGGAGCTAAAACTTCCATCTATAACTTCTCCCCGAAGAGTAGACAGAAACTTACCATTCTGTCGCCAGAGTTGCACTGTTTTATCTTGACTCGCAGATGCTACTAGCGTGTGATCGAATTTGCTAAAACTAACTGCCGAATTGCTACCTGGGAGAGTTGCAAGCAAGGATTTATTATGATTATGCTGCCAAAATTGCACCCTATTATTATTACTGATAGAAGCTATTATGTGACCATTTGGGCTAAAACTGACGCTTTGAGCTTCGCTATCATCAAAGGGTTTAAAATCCCTACTTTCTATATTCCACAATTTTACTGTGTTGTCTTCACTCCCTGAAGCAAGCATTTTGCCATTTAGACTTAAACTAATGCTTGTGATATTTTGTGTATGCCCAATAAGTGATTCCAAGAATATGTAGTTATTATCCAGAGAATTTACTGAAGATAGTGAAATGCTAGTATCGGAAATTGAAAATGCAGCAAAAATATTACTTTTTGGGCTAAATTTTTGATTATTTTCTAAAAAAAGTAATATATTTTCTCTCGCATTACTATTACTGTGCCACAGCTTTAAGTTATAGTTTCCTAAAGAATTAATTATTTTTCCATCATTGCTTAATACAACACCAATAATATCTCTATTAAATTTAATACTTTTGATATACTTGGTATTTTTAGTATAAATTTCCCACATTTTTACGATATTAGTGTTATTTATATAATTGTAATTTACAGAAATAATTTTCTTTTGATCGCGGCTGAAACTGACATTTGTAATCTCACTTTCAGTATCTTTAAATTCTTTAATTAATTCACCATTAATTTTCCAGATTTTTAGGATGCCGTCTTTGCTAATGGAAGCTATCATCTGCTTATCATGGCTAAAAACAATACTGGTTATACTCTTATTCTTATCATCAGTATCTGTACTAGATTTACCCTCATTGTTTTGGTTTTGTTGACTTGTATTTACACTACCTAAAGTATTTTTCTTGCTGTCAAAACTAGTTTCACGACTAGCTTTGATAGATTGAGAATTATTAAACTCTTTAATTAACTTACCATGAATATTCCAAAGCCTCACAACTCCATCCTGAGTGCCAGAAGCCAACATATTACTATCAGGGCTGAAACTGAGACTAGTAACGCTTTTGGTATGTTGAAGAGGCTTTGTAATTGCTTGACTACCATCAGGCTTCCATAGTCTTATTGTTTTGTCATCACTACCAGAGGCGATCAACTTATCATCAGGACTGAAACTAACGATGTTAACAGCAGCACTATGTCCTTCTAGTGTATTGCTCTCTCTAATGCCATAACTTGCTGATTGTAAAGCTGCTACTACCTGTTTCTTGGTATTATCTTTAATTCCAATTTTCCACCACGATTTTAGCTGTTTTCCTGCCTTTATCGCTTGTATAAGCGCCTCCATATCTTGATAAGCAGCTAAACGCCCGCTTGAAACTGCGCTCATGGCGTTTAGCTCAGAATTATTACCACTAATTAATGCCAGGAAAGAGGCGATCGCAAACCCACTAGCTAGAGCTGCTAATCCCGCCAGTCCAATTCCAGTTCTTCGTGCATCTTTTAGTTGCTTTTGCAGAACTCGATTTAGTTCTGCTTGCATAAGCTGTTTTTCTTCTTCTGCTTCTTTGATTTTTGCCAATAATTCTGCACTGCGTTGTTGGCGAATAAATGGTACTAAATAATCATGCACCAACTGATAGCGATCAGCCGGTGTTTCTAGTACTCGAAATACTAACCCCGAACCTACAAGAATCTGAAGTACTAAGTCTAAATTTTGCGCCTCTGTTCCTAAATCTTTTTCTAATTCAGCGCGAGTCTTTAAAGGGCGAGTATTATTTTCATTTGTCAGCAAATACAACACTAACTGAGCAGCACGTTCATTTTCTAAACCACAGTCTTTAACAACCTCTTCTAAAAACCGCTCTACCAGCTTTTCTTTTAACCAGTTTTTTCTATACTGTCTCAGCGTTGTAATTTTCTCTGTTTGCAGTTGTGCGCCTATCACCTGCAACTCAATAGGACGCACCTCTCGCAACTCACTTGCTAAATCTTCTACTAGTGCATCTATTAAATCAGGCGCTAGGTAAAATTGAGAGTTTTCTGTAAAGCTTTGAATGACAGTTTTGGCAACTGCTGGGGTAAAATTTCCTAAGTAGTACAAAATATTCTTATGTAGAATGTCGTCATCAATAATTGGTAACTTTGTAGTGCGGCTCCACTCTAATAAATAATGTAGATAATCCTGTCTGAGTGACAAGATAACTTTTACATAAGAAATATTTAGACAATTGCGCAAAAAGTCATAAAAAGGTCGTCTATTAGCTTGGTCTTTGTAAGCAAAGAAAAACTCTTCAAACTGGTCAAAAATCAGCACTGTCAACAGATTACGATTTTCATTTTGGCGCAACTGTTCAATAATTGCTGCTGATGTTTCAACTGGCTCAGATAACCGAAGGCCTCTCACTTCCTCCAGTTTTTCTACCACAAGCCTGCCACATTCCTTTTCCCAAGCAGTATAAACTTGCACTAAAATTGGTAAAGTTTCTAACCCATCAAATGGAGTAAGTTTTAGGACTGGCAATAACCCAGCCTGCACAATTGAACTTTTACCCACTCCCGATTGTCCGTAAATTACGGTAAGTTTACAATCTGTTCTGCCAATGCGATGGAGCAGACTTTGAATATCTTGCTGTCGTCCAAAAGCGGCTACAACTTCCTCAACGATGTCTTTTGATGGTTGATTGGGTGAGTTTTCTGGGTTAATTACCTGTCTTCGTGGCTGCAAACGTCCCGCCCCAATAAAAGCTCTAAACCCATATTGACTCTCTATTTCACGCTGTTTCTGCTTCAGATGAAATGCTTGTTCGTATTGTTTTTGCTCAAAGTAAAGGCTATGTAAATCTTCCAAAATATGAATATAAAGCAGCGGATTATATTGGGACTGACTTTCATTTATGGCTTTTTCTAAGGTATTAACAGCTTCATCAATTTCACCCAATTTTCGCTGGCTTTTTGCTAAAAGAAAGTGATATTGTCCCTGTTCTTGTGGTAAAAAGTTAGGGATTTTCTCTAATGTTTCTAGAGCTTTTTGAGCCAGTTCATGGGCATCATTCCAGCGTGATTGTTCTAGGGCAACTTCTGCTAAAAATCCATAATCTTGAGCGACTTGGCTGGAGATGTCATAGCTTTGATGCAGCTTCAGCGCTTTGTGAGCCAGTTTATGTAGTTCGTCCCAAGCTTTTAAACGGCGCAAAACTTCCCCCAGTTGACTAATATGTTTAGCAACTAACTCTGGATGTTGAGCCTGTTCAAAAATCTCTAAGCTTTGCTAGAGATAATTTCTCGTTTCTTCCCAATAAATTTGATTTTCTGTGCGCTTCTGTTCGGCTTTGCTGTAATATGCCAGAGCAATATTTAGCAGTAATATTCCTTGCCGCTCTAAATTGTTATTTTGCTGCCAAAAAGTCAAACTTTGCTGATAATGTGCGATCGCTAAATCTAACCGATTCTTTCTATAGTCCAGCAAGCCCAACATAAATGCCAAACTAGCTTGGAGTTCTGGATCTGATTCTTGTTGCTCACTCCCTAAATCCTGCTGCACGGCTTTGAGGTCGTAACCATCTAAAGTAAAGTCAGCATCACCAGTAAAGGCTTGCTCTGCCTTTTGGCGCAAGGAATTCACCATATCATCGGGTGCAATGGTAAATTGAATCGGTGGACTAGCCCAGCTATTAAAATCTGGTGCCAACCGCCCCAATCTATGCAGTATCCTATCTGTAACCCACAATACTAAGGGGAAGGCAAAATCGTTCTTGAATTTATCTCGCGTCTTATTAGCAGCAACCAGTAGATCATCGAGTGCTTGAACTGACTCTAAACCCAAAATCATCAAAGCGGCTGGCGGCTGATTTTCTACTTGGTTTAAGATGCTGCTATAAAGTTTTGTGGTAGATGAGGGTAGGACTAGTTCAGCAAATTCAACAGTGCATTCCTGGCGTAACCGTTGGAGTATCTGCTCTCGCAAGCTAGTGTAATTACACCGCACCAAAATTAAGGAAAATCGTCTTTGAGTTAGTTTGAGTGTGCGTGCTAGTGTTTGCAGCGATCGCTCATTATCTGGCAAGATATTTTCTAATCCGTCTGATTCAGCCATGATCTCATTTCCTTGGCTGCTGCCACAACTTAAATTTTGCCGTTTCTGTCAAAAGCGGATTGAGAGCAAACCAGCGCCCTTGACTATCCTGATATTCAAAGACGAACAGGCTACGCAACAGGGTTTGGTATTCTTTGTCTCCCTTGACTCTCTGCTCTTGTACTACCTGAAACAGCAAATCCCATTCTTGATCATCAACGGAAAGTGTGAGGCGATCGCGGGCGTCCCGAATTACAGCTTCTAGGATATTTCGAGAAATTGGCGGGTCTACTTCTTGAAGACAACGAAACAGCATTCCTAGCAAGTTTCGCACATGACCACCACTAACGCTGCACAACCGATCTAATGTATCAGGCGAATCAAAAACTTTTGTAATTAATCTTAGTCGTTCCTCTGTCTGAATATCTGGAAAGGCTCTAGCCAGAACCATCTGCTGCAATAGCTGCATTCCTTCAAAATACTCAGATCCATCTCTGAGTTGTACTGGAATCATCGGCAAAACTTTCGGGTCAACTCCACCACCCAAGCGGTTTTTCAGCGCTTCGCACTCATTAGAAAAAATCAACGATAGCGGTAAAGTATAAACCAAATGGCAATTTAGTTTGCGTAACTGTTCCCCCCGCTCAATAAAAAGATATTCTGGTAGCGATCGCCCTGATGAAGTAGGTCGATTGTCTATTCGATCCAGATTATCAATAATCACCACCAGTCCTTTTTGACCGCGTTGCTTGAGTTGCTCAGTGGCAACTTTGATAATCTCTTCGTTAATAAACTGCAAAATTCTATTGGTTTGCGGTTCCAAATACTGCCTTAATTTAGAACGCAATTTAGGACTATCTTTCGTTTTCGCCGTGATTTTGCCAATACCTGCGGGGAGAGAAAATTCTAATTGACCCTCAGTGCTGCCCTTAATTTTAGCTCCCAGCACCTCAGTTTCAGCTGACACAACTACTGGTGTCTGCAAAAACTCCCATACTCCATTGAGGAAAGATTTAAAACCTTGGGGTTGCAGAGTGATGTTAATCTGTTCTAAACTTTCACCTACCCGACGTGCGATCGCCAGCATGATATCTGTAATATCTACATCTGTTTCATCTAAGTCTTCAGTAGATTCAAAGTAAACTACATGAAATCCCTCACTTTGCAACTCCGTTTTCAACCGCGATAACTCCGTAGATTTACCACAGCCAATGTGCCCAGTAAATAACTGGCAGGTAGGTTTATTCGGGGATAATCGGGTGATAGTTCGCTTCAGAGCATCAATAATCTTGCCACCCCGC
Source organism: Nostoc sp. ChiQUE02 (assembly GCF_034531305.2). NCBI lineage: Bacteria > Bacillati > Cyanobacteriota > Cyanophyceae > Nostocales > Nostocaceae > Nostoc > Nostoc sp. ChiQUE02. Next base: position 70,566 of record NZ_JAVRBN020000010.1, on the reverse strand, counting down.
ACGGCAGCAAAGTCAATGTAGTAGAGTTTATCCTCTGAATTAGCCAAGACTAATGTTCTACTGGGATCGCAGGCATCAAAGAACCTTTGTAAATCCAAGTTCATGATCATTTTTGCGTTTTATTTATGATTAACTGAACACAAGCTCAATTCAACCTCAGCACAGAAGAATTGCTTAACAGTAGACTCGAAAAATCTACGCTGGCTCTCCGTAATTATACCAGGTTTGTCGAATGGAGAATTTAACTTATGGTTGCGAATGTTAACGGAATTCTGTAGGGGCGGCCTCTACAATGATGTGCAAATCATTTAGTGCTGATAAACATCAAGAATTCAAGCCGAAAAAAAGAATTTTGACTTGTTTAATCTCTTTATCAGTTATTATTCTTAGGTTTACGCAATTTCTGAGAACCAATTGGGCCAAGAATTTGGTTAAGGCTACGTAATTGGTCTGCTGTACCCATACCAATTAGCCGATCTCCTGGCATTAAAACTGTATCGCCAGTGGGACCACCGATTAAAGTCCCATCAACGCGGCGAATTGCCAGAACTAATGCCCCAGATTGCGATCGCAATCTCGCTTTTTGCAAACTCTGACCCACAAAGGGACAAAAAGCCGGGTCGAGTAAAAATTCTTCCATATACAACTGGCGGTCTGCACCTGTCAAAATCCCGTCTACAAAGTCCAAAACTTGGGGTCTGAGAGCCGCGGCAGCCATCCGCTTCCCACCAGTAATATAGGGGGAAATCACTTCATCTGCACCACCGCGTCGTAACTTCTGCAAAGCTTCTTCTGTACTTGCCCGTGCGATCACCCGAATTCCCGAATTCAGTGTTTTGGCTGATAAAACAATATATAAATTTTCGGCATCTGAAGGGAGTGCTGCAACAATACACATCGCCCGTTCAATGCCGACTTTTAGGAGTGTGTCATCTAGGGTAGCGTCACCTTGGTATGCCGTGTAACCTTCCATCTGCGCCCTTTGCACAGATTCCATGTCCGAATCAATCACTACAAAAAGTACACCTTCTGCCTGAAATTCTTTGGCAATTTGACGACCAGTTCGACTAAATCCACAGATGATGTAGTGTTCTGTTAGGGATTCCATTAATCGCCTCTGTTGTTGTAGCCGAATTCCTTGTTGAAAATAGCCTTGAATGATCGCTTCTGTAAATCTGTTGACAATGTAACCGATATTGACAACACCCAACAAAATCAGGGCAATTGTAAACAACCGTCCTCGGTTACCCAGTGGGTGCGTCTCTCCATATCCCACAGTCGCAAGAGTGATGACTGTCATGTAAGCCGCGTCTTCCCATGACCAGCCCTCCACTAACGAGTACCACAAAGTGCCAATGAAGAAAACACCGCCAAGAGCGATCGCCCCGGCCATTAACTCCTTTTGGATACGTTGATATTTTTGCTCAAGTGTTGAAAATGACGTAACAATAGTACTTTTAGCCTACTTTTTCTAGTTTTCTACTAACTTTATAGCATTCGTCCTTTTTAGTACATTTAAACTACAAGTTATTCAAACTAATAGTCCAAACTCAAGACTCCTAAAATTTAAAAATATTCATCTTTAACTTTACATGAAGCTCTAATACCTAGAAACATGTTATGGAGAGAGTATTGGTATTGCTTCTTCGATTAATTTATTAGTTTTACTGATGTACAAGCTCAAGGGAATTATCAAAAACTGTATTAAAAAATACAGTTTTTTGGATAAAAATCAGCTATTCCAGGTCACTAGTCCAAAGCTATGGTGTGGAGCGCCTACGGTAGGCGATACCATCTCTACGAGAGGCTACGCCAACGGTGAGCTTCTCTACGAGACGCTCCGCGTAGCTTGCTTCCCCGTAGGGGTACGCTAACGCAGAACTTTTCGATCTACTGACATTGTTCTAGTACTGGTCAATCACCATACTGTACTGTGTAGATACTAGCTGCGAGGTAGATAACTAGAGATGATTGCTGCTGTTGTTCGACCTCTGAATTTGGTAGTTGGTTTGCTGCTATCTTGTTGTTTCTTGCTCACAAGCTGTCACCCGACACAAATAAAAAGCAAAGCATCTCAGGTAGCTCAATTAGTTTTAGTTTCGCTAAGTGACCCGACTACTTTTAACTATGCCATTAATGACTCTCCATACAGTGTTTTTTCTTTAATTTACAAGGGATTGATCGATGAGAATGTTATAACTACCAAGTTGGAGCCGGGACTGGCAGAATCTTGGTCAATATCTGCCGATCAAAAGCGAATTATTTTTACCTTAAAAACAGGATTAAAATGGTCAGATGGTGAACCTCTAACGGCAAATGATGTAGTATTTACCTATCAAGATATTTATCTTAACAAAAAAATTCCCACTGTATATAGAGATTTTTTACGTATTGGCAACACAGAAACTTTCCCGTCAGTCAAAAAACTAGATGAACTGCGAGTTGAGTTTACTTTTGTAGAACCTTTTGCCCCTTTTTTGAGATACGCCGAAAGACTAGCGATTTTGCCAGCTCATGCCTTGCGTTCTTCTGTATTATCCAATGATGCCAATGGTAATCCTCAGTTTCTCTCAATGTGGGGAACCAATACTGATCCGCAAAAAATTATCTGCAATGGACCTTATAAAATAGAAAGCTATACTCCTTCTGAACGGGTAATTTTACGACGCAACCCCTATTACTGGCGCAAAGATATTCAAAAAAATCCTCAGCCTTATATCCAACGGATTGTCTGGCAAATTATTGCATCTACAGAAAATCAGTTACTGAGATTTCGCTCAGGGGAACTGGATACTTTGAATGTGACACCAGCAGTATTTGGGTTACTCAAGAAAGAGGAAAAACGAGGAAAATACATTATTTACAATGGTGGGACGACTGCGGGTTTTAGCTTTATGGGTTTCAATCTCAACCGAGCTATCAATCTCAAAGGTAAGCCTTTTATAGACCCAATTAAATCTCGATGGTTTAATAACTTAGCTTTTAGGCAAGCAGTCGCCTATGCCCTTGACCGCAACCGCATGAAAACTAATATCTATCGCGGTTTAGGTGAAATTCAACATTCGCCAATTGCTGTTCAAAGTCCCTATTACTTCTCCCCAGCAGCAGGGTTAAAAGTTTATGATTATAATCCCCAGAGAGCTAGGCAGATGTTGTTAGAGGCTGGTTTTAGGTACAACTCCCAAAAAGAACTGTTAGACCAAGATGGAAATCGGGTGCAATTCAATCTCTTAGTCAAAGCAGAAGATCAATCAAGAATCGATGCCGCAGTTCAAATCCAACAAGACCTCAGTCAAATTGGTATCAAAGCGAATATGCAGGTAGTCAGTTTTAATATAGTGTTGCAAAAGCTACTCTCCCGCCGAGATTGGGATTGTTATGTCGGTGCCTTTGGTGTTCCCGGTGCAGATGTTGAACCGAATCTTCTATCTTTATTTTGGACTAGTCAAGGCTCCTTTCATCAGTTCAATCAAGGTGCTCTACCAGGAAAACCCCCATTCCAAGGATGGGTAGTTTCTGATTGGGAGAGAGAAATTGACAGTCTTTTTGGCGCAGGATTTAAAGAACTAGATGAGAGCAAGCGCAAGGCGATTTATGGCAGATTTCAACAAATCGTTGCTCAACAGTTGCCGATATTCTGCCTTGTGAATCCAATCTCGTTTCAGGCGGTGCGTGAACGTGTCAATCCCATCAAGTTTTCTGCTTTGGGGTCAACTTTTTGGAATATTGATGAACTGAAAATCACAGAAAAATAATTCCAACCAGAGATTTAAGGCATCATACAGCAGTTTTCTTTGGCATGAAGTACAAAGCTACGGGTTTTGAGGCAGGAGGCAGGAGGTAGGAGGCAGGAGGTAAAAAACTCTTTATACCTGATGCGTGAGTCCTACATTTTGTACCTTACTTAAAAAGCAAACTGCTATAACTAATTCATAATTCGTATAGATCGCTCTCGATAATTTCTAACTTTCTTAGCTCTCTTGCAGTTTTCCCGCACACAGCAAGGGGAATTTCATCATGTTTCTTAGCGCGGTCAAAATCATAAGCTAGCATTTGACGAGTCAGGTTTAGACATCAATGAGAAAACCCCTAGACTTTACCCCAATACGCTTCGGTTAAAAAGAATAGTAGCGACTGTCTTGAAAGTCAAGTGCGATCGCAAAAAAAAGCTGAAAACAAGTTGACGCAACAGGGGAACCGCTTCGCTAATTCGGTGGTGCCTGGTACGGGCATAGAGATTTTACATTGGTAGGCGAGACAGTCGCAACGCCGATTTAGTTTTTAGCCTTAACCCAAGCGTATTGGGCTATAAGTGAGAAAACCCCTAGACTCTACCCAAGACTTGCGATGCCTGAGTTGGGCTGCGCCTACGCAAATTGCCTATCGCTCATCCTCTTGCTTAAGTGTTGAGTACAAAGTTTTTTCACCACCGCCAAGCGTTTGAGGTTATATAAGCGTTAGCTTAAGAAGAAGTACGAGTTGTGCTAAATAAAAAGTATTTTTTAGGGATTTCTAGGAAACTAGTAAATAACTATATGATGAAAAACTCTCAGGAGGAGCGGTAGTGAGCCTACAAACTCTCGTTGACCAAGCCACCATCCCCCCAGATTCAGGGTCTGTAGCATCCAGTCCCTTTGAGACAGATAGCTTTAATGAAGCTGTCATGTCTACCTACGCACGGTTTCCCTTAGCCCTAGAACGGGGTGCTGGATGCCGGGTTTGGGATACACAGGGGCGGGAATATCTGGACTTTGTGGCTGGAATTGCCACTTGTACTTTAGGACACGCCCACCCAGCTATGGTAGAAGCGGTGACACGCCAAATCCAAAAGCTGCACCATGTCTCTAATTTGTACTACATTCCTGAGCAAGGTGAATTGGCAAAATGGATCGTTGATCATTCCTGTGCCGATCGCGTGTTTTTCTGCAACTCTGGAGCTGAAGCTAACGAAGCCGCAATTAAACTGGCGCGGAAATATGCCCACACAGTATTAGACATTGAAAAACCGATTATTTTAACCGCCAATGCCAGTTTCCACGGACGGACTTTGGCAACGATTACCGCTACTGCCCAACCGAAGTATCAAAAGTACTTTGATCCCTTGGTTCCTGGGTTCCACTACGTAAATTACAACGATATTAACGCTGTGGAAGTGGCGATTAGCGAGTTGGATGAAGGCGATTATCGGGTAGCAGCGATTCTGATTGAGCCATTACAGGGAGAAGGCGGTGTGCGTCCAGGAGATGTTGCCTATTTCAAAAAGCTCCGGCAGATTTGCGATGAAACTGGCGTTTTGTTGATTTTCGACGAAGTGCAAGTTGGTATGGGGCGCAGCGGCAAATTATGGGCTTACGAACATCTCGGCGTTGAACCGGATATTTTCACCAGTGCCAAAGGCTTAGGTGGCGGTATCCCCATCGGTGCAATGATGAGCAAAAAATTCTGCGATGTTTTTCAACCAGGGGAACACGCCAGCACCTTCGGCGGAAATCCTTTTGTGTGTGGTGTGGCACTCAGTGTTTGCCAGACATTGGAACGGGAAAATATTTTGCAGAATGTGCAAGATAGGGGTGAACAGTTGCGAACTGGATTAAGGGCGATCGCAGCGAAATATCCTCAGCACGTTGGCGAAGTTAGGGGTTGGGGTTTAATCAACGGTTTGGAGTTGCGAGCCGACATTGGGCTAACCGCAGCCGATGTCGTTAATGCTGCCATCAAAGAAGGCGTATTGCTGGTACCAGCCGGGCCAAAAGTAGTCCGATTTGTGCCACCGCTGATTGTGACAGAGGCAGAAGTAAACACTGCCTTGCAAGCTGTGGATCAAGCGCTCGCAACTCTCACAGCTTAAGTAATCAAAAAGCGAGGATAAGTCTTTGTGCCTTTCTCTCGCTTTTTCTTACTTTTATATTAATTTTTACTAAAATTATTGTTTTTTTAGCTATGTATGTAGTATGATTATCCCCGCGTTATCTTCATTCTGGGGAAATTTCTCGATAAGCTTGCCGACATTGCTCATAATTATCTGGCAAAATTTCGGCATTACCAAAACATAATTGTTCGTGAGTGGTAATTAAAGTTTCATAAGGTTGTATGGGAGTCACCGACGATCGCAGCAATTGCAGATATTCTCCATCTGTACGGCTGAGTTTGTGGGGTGCGATTGCGTTTTGATGCAACTGCTGCAACATCGCTAAATAAATACAACGACAAGCTTCACGGTAGTTTCCCTGACGGTAAAATTGTTGCGATCGCTCCAACAACAAGGCTATGGATGACTCACTAGAGCGATTTTTTACGCGAAAATCAGTGAGATTGCCAGTTCTATTCAGCCAAGAATATAGATAAGGACTAAATTCTCGCCATAATCGCCAACCTATCCAAGCTATAAACAATCCTAGTACCAACCAAAACAGGAATTTTAGCAACTCACTTAGCCAAGGACTAATCGACCATCCAGTCGGCAATTCTGGCAAAGCCTGTTCAAAGCGGTAAAACTGGTATTCCCACCATTCTCCCACTTGTTGTTGGAATTGAGAAAGCTGCCAACTCCAGCTAGTTTTTTCAAAAGTATCTGTAGGCATAGGTGGGGGAGTGGGGAGTGGGGAGGCAGGGCAGGGGAAGCAGGGGAGGCAGGGGAGGCAGGGGGAGCAGAACTATTGATTATTGCCCAATGTCCAATGCCCCATGCCCAATGACTAATGACTAATGACTAATGACTCTTGACCTTTTTATCATTATCCAGCCGATAACAACAAGTAGCGCACCGAGTGCAAGAAATCCTAGATCCCAAGCTAACTCATTTGGGCCTGGTTTCACATGATGAATACCGAGAATTTGGTGGTCAATTAAACCTTCAACGAAGTCAAATAACCCAGTACCAATCAATATTGACCCAATAAAGGTCTGTGATGACCAAGGAACATCATCACGCCCTCCGGCACGCCATAGCAAGACAACTCCTATCACGGTGAATACCCAATCTAAGGTATGAAACAACCCATCCCATACCATATTCAAATCTATATTCGCCGTGTTTGTGAGAGGTCGAACGTTACTAAGCATGTGATGCCACTGGAGGAGCTGATGCAGTAAAATTCCATCAATAAACCCTCCAAGACCCACACCAAGAAAAATTCCAGCAGTAATTAGTGGTGCACGTCGGTTGAGGGTTTCACTTTTCGCCTCCATTGTCAACCTCATAGATAGGCTTTTTTATCAAAATACAACTCTTTTAGGAGAAATATCTTCTATCTTGAGGCAAGTAGGATCGTTCAATTTAAATTAATCAATCTTCAAATTTAATCTGCATACCCGCTTTCACCGGGTCGAAATCTTGGGGAAAATGGGTGCTGCGTTGGCGTAGCCTACCGTAGGTAATCGTAGTCCGCTTTTTCCAGCTTCGCTCCTTTAAGATCAGCTTGGCGAAGATTCGCTGACAATAACAATGCTCCCCTAAGATCAGTATCCCTCAGATTAGCTTGACCCAGATCGGCAAAGCTCAGGTCACTTCCTCTGAGATTAGCGCTACTCAAGTTCGCTTCACTCAAGTCAGCATAACTGAGGTCAGATCCTTTCAAGTTAATGCCTTGCAAATCAGCATTACCCAGTTCTGCTTTACTAAAGTCTCGTTTTCCTGCTGCATAACTCTCAACAAGAGTAACAGCATTATTTATGGGCTGTTGAGAATTGACTTCAGGCATGTAACAGCCTCACATGTTATCTTGTTATTACTTTCTGCTAAGGATGAAAATTCTCCGACTTCATCCTTTTTAAATGTAATACATGAGTTCCTTCTGCTGTCGGATTGCTCTTCGTTCACAAAGGTCTTGGAGTGTATATTTTTCCAAAACAGAGTTAGCAGCCTGACGTGCTTCCTGCCAGACTTCCTGAATTAGCTCACCTTCTACCGTGTTGGGAGTCGGCTCACAATTAGAGGCAACAATATCTGACCCTTCCATACAGCTAAAAGCATCTAACACGGTAATCTTCTGGGGGTCCCGTGCCAGAACATAGCCACCTTTGGCTCCGCGTATACTCTTAATTAAACCTCCACGTCTTAATGTTGCTAGGAGTTGTTCCAAATAGCGGTTCGGTATGTCTTGTAATGCCGCTATCTCTCGAATTTGCAGCGCATCACCGTTAGGGTAGCAGGTTGCCAACTCTAACAGGGCTAGAAGCGCGTATTCTGATTTATTAGAGATTACCACAGGCGTAATATTTTCAACTCACACCTAAAGATACAAAGTTTTTGAGTCTGCTTCCTTAAGCTACTGCTAAAGAAAACTTTACAATCAACTTATTGTTGACCGGCTAACTCTACTTTAAAGACCTTCCAGCATACAAGCAATTACTTTTTTTTTTAAATTCAATAAATAAAACTGATTGATTAGTGTACGTCTTCCTAAGGTAAAAATGACTTGAAAGCATAGGCTGTCACGTTTTCAACCCAATTATGTCAGTGATTATTGCAGCTTATTAGCTGGAAATTGTGATCTCTGACGACAACCCGTTGGGGCGTCTACGCATCCATTGGAATGCAACAACATTCAATAGCAAACCAATGAGAAATAAAAGTAGCATTAGTGCAATCTGATACCAAAGAATCGGTTTCACTGAGAGGTCAGCAATCAGATGAAGCAAATTCATCAGGCTATAAAACACACTCAAAGCAAAGTGAATCATTCTATAGCGATTGGAATCTATAAAAGCAGTAGCAATTATTGCCAGCATTGGGAGTACAAAAAAGCCCAACATCAACCACATAATTCCAGAAATATCACTGATAGATGTAGCTCGTTGGGATTCGACTACGGTCAAACCGTGGAAAAGTGGCATCAAACCCAGTTGGGTATGAAACAGAGTTCCAAGTAGAAATACTGTCCACAGAGCAATAATTTTTTCCCGATAATTAATTAGCATATTCCCTGGCTAATATTCATTTGTAAGGGGTTATATCTATTATTTTTTGAATTTCACTTTTGAATATCGAATTGGAGCGCAGCAAGATTTTGAGTGTAAGCTGCTATACATACAAATTTTTTGACAATGGCAGAGTCACAGTAAAGGTAGTTCCCTCAGCGATCGCACTTTCGACTATGATCTCGCCGCCATGTAAATCTACAGCCTGCTTGACGATGGACATCCCCAATCCCATTCCTGAGATATTGCCTGCATTACTGGCGCGATGGAAGGGTTCAAAGATGTGTTCAATGTCTGAAGGGGGAATGCCAATACCAGAGTCTTGAATCTGGAATATAGCTTGATCGTTGGCAGTGGTGACAGAAAACTTAACTGTGCTACCAATGGGAGAGTATTTTAGACAATTCGAGAATAAATTACTCAAGATTTGCCGTAATAGTTTCGCGTCTAAGTTAGCTCTTGTGCATTGGCACTCACTGCTAAAAACGATCGCGTGTTGTGAGCGATCGCTCTGTTCTAACTCTTCTAATAGATCGCGGCAAAATTCCACCAAATTCAGGGGTTTTGGATTAAACTCTAACTTGCTTGTTTCATCCTGACTCAGCACCAATACATCATTCAACAACTGGGTCATGTGCATCACAGATTTTTGAATGCGACACAGGTGGGTATTTTGTCGCTCGTTGCTCCATAGGTGGCGATAATGTTCTAGTAGTTCCGCAGAAGAGTGGATTGTAGCCAAAGGGGTGCGAAACTCATGGGAGGTGATGGTGAGCAAGCGAGATTTAAGTTCACTAAACTCCCTTTCTTTGGCAAGCGCTTGTCGCATCGCCTGTTCTGCCCATTTTAGCTTGGCTTGGGTTCGCTTGGTTTCGCTAATGTCCCGCAATAACCAGCGCAGACCAACTAACTTACCTTGTTGATTACGAATAGCAACCACCTTAACCGCAGCAATAATGGGTGTTCTGTTACGTGGTCGCAGGTTCACTTCCCACTCTTGCATTTTCCAGTCTGGGGTTTCGGCACGATCGCGCAGATGAGTCAGTTTCAGATGAAAAGCAATTATTTCTTTCTCAAGCACATAAGTCTCTAGAAGTTCGCCCAAAAGGAAACTTTTGGAAATGTTTAGTAGGGTAGTGGCGGCAGAATTAGCTTCCTGAATTACCCCTTTTGTATCACTTACCAAATAAGCGTCTGGTACTTCTTCAAACAATTCTTGGTAGCGTTGACGTTGTGCCACCAAGGCCTGTTGAGTGCTAAATAATTCTTCATTCTGCTGCTGTAGTTCTTCATTAGCTATTTGCAGTTCTTCCAAAGCTAGGTGGACTTCTTTTAATATTGCGCTGACGAGTTCAATATCTTCCTGTACTTTTTGCTGTTCACTCTGGCGTTGCAAAAGGGCGACGCGCTTACGCATATTCTGTATCTGTAAGGCTAAATCGTCCAAATTCACGCTATTACTCCTAATTTGGATATCTAAAGTTGGGTTTTATTTTAGATTCCCTACTTGGACGATCTTAGCTTTTGAAGTTTATTCCATTGTTCTCTCGTTTATCTCGTTTCCATGCAGAGCATGGAAATAAGCGGTTCTCATTTGTTTAATGTTTTTGTCTAGAAATGTTACTCAATTGATCTCGTAGGTCTGCCCATTTAATGCCTGCTAGGCTGGGTAAAACAATATGAGCGGCTCCAACTCGTTCTGCGGGGCCGAGTCCTATTGCCCACATGCCAGCAGCTAGAGCTGCCTCAACGCCGGCTGCGGCATCTTCTACAACCACAGATTGCTCTGGTTCGATTCCTAGTTGCTTGGCTGCGTACAGAAATAAGTCGGGTGCTGGCTTGGGTTCTTGTACACTGTAACCGTCAGCGATCGCATCTATTTTGTCAGCAATGCCTAATCGCTCGATCACAGTCTGGGCATTTTTACTAGCTGAACCAATACCGATTTTAATACCACCTTGCCGCAGTTCATCCAAGAGGGCGATCGCACCTGGCAACAAATCCTTAGGCGTCATGTTTTGGATCAATTCCACATAGTAGCGATTCTTGCGCTCCATCATCTCCTCGATTTGTGCCTCCGAATACGGTCTATCCCCAAGAATCAGCATCAGGGAAGCACGACGGGATACACCCCGCAGCGCTTCATTCGCCTCCCGATTAAACGGTATACCCTCTTCATCTGCTAGCTGCTGCCAAGCTAGATAATGAAGTTCTGCTGTATCTGTTAGCACACCATCTAGATCAAAGATGAATCCTTGGATGTTGGGGTTGTGGGGAGTGGGGATTTGGAAGTGGGGACTTGTACTGAGCGTTCCCGTAGCGTCTCGTAGAGAAGCCGTTGGCGCAGCCTCTCCAAGAGTTGTATTGGGGATTGGGGATTGGGGGCTTGTATTGAGCGTACCCCTGCGGGGAAGCAAGCTACGCGTAGCGTCTTGTAGAGAAGCCGTTGGCGCAGCCTCTCCAAGAGTTGTATTGGGGATTGGAGGGGATAAAGGGGGATTTGGGGAGAGGGAAAGTTGGAGATATTCTCGTTGATGGGTTATATCTTGGCTGACTTGTTCTCCATGCAGATCGAAGTCGTGCCATTTCCCTTGCCAGTGCAGTTTAAACTTCAGGCGCGTCCAGCCAGGGGGTAGGTGGGGGTTGGCTACAGGGCCATTTTCGGTTAGCTGGATGCCACCGAATCCAAAAATTACAGCTTGCCAAATCCCACCAGCACTAGCACCGTGAATTCCATCGTTGGTGTTACCTCGGTTATCTTCAAGATCCACCATTAACGCCCGCATAAACAGTTCGTAAGCTTCGATTGATTTGTCCAAATCTGAAGCTAAAATGGCATGAACTGCTGGGCCAAGGGACGAACCATAGGTAATATCGGTGCGGGGTGCGTAGTAGTCCCAGTTTGTCTGCAATGCTTTATCGCTGTAGGGAAAATCTACTGATTCTCGCATTAAATAAAGCAGCATCAAGACATCTGGCTGTTTGATTACTTGATATTTGTTGATTTTATCAACACCTAAGATGGCTTGCATGGAGCGATCGCGCCCTTCATAGTCTGCTAAGTTGATATCTTCCAATTGAAAAAATCCCTCGAACTGCTCAATTAATTCTGTTAATGGGTCATAGAGAAACAATATTTTGGTGATGATATCTTGCCAGTGCGATCGCTCTTCTGGGGTGAGTTTTAGTTTCTCTTCTAGTTCTGTGGCTCGTTCGGGAAATTTCTGAACCAACCAATCATAAACTGCGATCGCTTTTTCTAGATGCCATTGCGCCATGCGGTTTGTAAAGGCGTTGTTGTGGACGAATTCATGGTATTCATCCGCGCCGATCACTCCTCGAATTTCATACTTTTCGCGCTCTGGATTGAATTCGACTCGGCTCCCCCAAAAGATAGCGGCATCCAAGATCACCTCTGCGCCACACTTTTGCATCCACTCATCATCACCAGTGGCTTGCCAATAGTTCCAAACTGCGTAAGGAATATCTGCGTTGATATGAATTTCGCGATCGCGGCACCAAATCCGCACATCTTCACCATAAAAATCACTACCGAGTGCCCAACGTGGTGTCACTTCATCTCCGGTATCAGCACTTTCCCAGGCAAACATTGCCCCTTTATATCCGTAATGGGCTGCCTTGCGTCGCGCTCCTGGTAAGGTGTGCCAGCGGTAAGTGAGTAAGTTGCGGGCGATCGCTGGTTGGGTAAATATAAACAGCGGCAGCATAAAAATTTCTGTATCCCAAAAAATATGACCGCGATAGCCAAACCCGGAAAGGGTTTTAGCAGGAATACTCACCCGATCGTCATGCCGTGGCCCAGCAATCAGCAGTTGAAACAGATTGTAGCGAACAGCAAAAGCAGCTGTGCTATCCCCCTCAATGAGGATGTCACTTTGCTGCCAAACCTCATTCCATGCCTGTTCATTGGCTTTTAGTAATGTTGCGTAATCTGGAAGGTGCGCGAGTTTTTCTTGAGCGGCTGGGACTGGTGTTTCAATCTCTCGCGAGGTAAAAACTGTCACTAATTTTTCTACTGTTACGGTCTGTTGCGCTTTAGCTAGGTAGCTCGTGCTCAAGGTTGGATATCCAGGTGCGGTACTGACTTGCAAAGATGCTTCAGTACCTAATATTCTCACCTTAGCTGCCATACAAAGTTCAATTCGGGAGCTGCGGGTGCGGCGTTGCAACCAGATTCCTTGGTCGGTCTTGCCCTGGTCTAGTCCTTCCCAGTGATTGAAACCCTGGTTTTCTGGATAGCCGTTGATACTAGCTTGAACTTCTATTAAGCCATCAAAATCTACTGGCGTTAAATGGCAGCGTAGCCCCAACACGTGCGGATCTGCAAGACTAGCAAAGCGTTCAAAGCTAATGTCTATAATGTTTCCACTGGGAGAGCGCCAACGCAAGTAACGGCTGACGAGTCCTTGGCGTAAATCAAGCTGCCGATCGTAGCGCAATATTTCACCTTGATCGAGACGGAAGCGATCGCCATTCACAATCACTACCAAGGGCAACCAGTCAGGGCAATTTACCAATTCAGTGTAAACCACCGGCACATCATCGTAGACACCGTTAATAAAAGTAGCTGGCAATGCATGAGGATAACCTTCCTCAAAACAGCCCCTCGTTCCCAGGTATCCATTGCCGATTGTAAAGACGGTTTCTTTGGAGTGCAATTGCTCAGGGTCAAACTGGGTTTCGATTAATATCCAGTCTGTGTAGATAAAATGGCGAGAACGACCTTTTGTGTGCATAAGTTGGGGAGTAAGGATTGGGGAGTAGGGATTGGGGAATGGGGAATGGAGAATGGGGAATGGGGAATGGAGAATGGAGAATGGAGAATGGAGAATGGAGACTGGGGATTGGTCAATAATCAATAGTTTTTCTTTCCCCACCTCCCCTGCTCCCCCTGCTTCCCCTGCTTCCCCTGCTCCCCTGCCTCCCCTGCTCTTCACTCCTCAGCCACCCTTATGTTTTTCTAAAATATTTTCGACTCTGGGCTTATAAATGAGATGAAATAAGGTTTCCATGTACCGATCTCTGGCTTCGTTATTTTCTGGAACAACAAAGTTCCAAAAACTAAACATTTTCGCAAGCAGTAGTAATTGATTGCTATGTAAATGCCAATTATATTTGTGATGAATTCGCTGACTCATCCATTCTGAAACTTCGTGCCAGTATTGAGGATGAGTATCGCATTGATCGAGGAAGTCTAAAATTTTCTTTGCTGTTCCTTCTAAGTCTGTAGGATTAAGATTAAATCCGTTTTCTTGGTTTTCGATAATTTCTAAAGAACCGCCAAATTGAGTAGTGAAAGTTGGCAAGCCGGAAATCATCGCTTCCAAAATACTCCGACCGAAGGATTCAAAGCGGGCAAAATGGACATAAATTCCCTGAGAATCTGCAACTACTCGGTAGGCTTCGCCGAGATCGCTGCTAGGGATACGCATCCCCACCCAGCGAATTTTGCCATAGAGATGATATTGCTCAATAATGTCGTATAGTTTTTGAATTTCTTCTGTTTCTTCTATGTTTGTAGCTTGATATGGATGCAGTTTACTACTTAAAAGGATCAGGTTACAACGCTCTTGCAACGCCTGACTTTGACCAAAGCATTCAGCTAAACCAGTAAGATTTTTGATTGAAGTGATAGTATCAACAGCAAAGATTGGTCGCTTGTTAGGGTGATCTAAATTACCAAATATTTGGGGATCTTCGCGGCTAAATAGTAGGTCGTGGGCTTGTGTACGAAGGTGAGAATCTCGGTCTTCTTTTTGACTATAGGGGAAGAAAATATTTTCATTTACTCCCGGCGGCACTAAGTTAAATTTAGGACTAAACAAATCAATGCCATCAACCACATGATACAACTGCGGCATCGTAAAGCATTTATATGACTCGTATTGACCTATGGTATCGGGCGTGCCGACAATTTCTTGATAGGACGATGTGATGATGAAGTCGGCTGCATTCATGCTAATCAAATCTGCGGTGAATTGTGCCGAGAAATGATATTGATCTTCTAAATCTTGCCAATATAAATTGCTAAATAGATATTTAGGTTTTTCCAAAGAATGGGCAATGTTACACTGGGTGACTTTCAACCGGCGAGATAGGAGAAAAGCCACTAAATTCCCGTCGCTGTAGTTGCCGATGATAAGATCGGGTTTGCCTTGGAATTGAGCTAGTAATTCTTTTTCTGCATCTAGAGCAAATTGTTCTAAATAAGGCCAAATCTCAAATTTAGAAATCCAATTGTTTGTGATTGCTGGATTGAATTCGCCAAAAGGAACGCGCAATATCCAAGCATTTTCAGTATCTTGGACTTTTTCTAGAGGCAGATTACAAAATGTCTCTTCACAGTTAGGGATTAGCCGGGTGAGAATAATTATATGGGGTTTAATGCCTAGCTGGTCGAGTCCAGCGAGTTTGATTTGTTCACGCAGTTCGTTTTCTAAGCTGCGAGCTTGTTCGAGGACGTAGATAACTTGACCGAGTGTTTCATTTCTTCCCAAAACATCTTCTTGTCCAACCCAGCCGTGGATGGAAATGAGGACGACGCGAAAGACGGCGGGGACGCGGGCCACAAATGCTTCCAAGATGCCAGGTTCTGGGGAATAAATAAGTCGGTCAAGGAGTTCTAGAGTTTCACAGACTCGTGCCGCAGTGTTACCCCAACCCGGCTCAAAGCCGAGTTCTTGGAGGTCAAAGCGGAATTTTTCACAAGGTTCATGAGGCGATCGCTCACTCAGTAATTTGAGCGCTTGCTTAAGTTGTTTGGCTAACTGAATACCAGAGGGAATGCGATCGCTCAACAACAGGCGAGTACCATCGTATTGCAGCCCATGTAATGCTTGAAATAACATTTCTACCCAATATTGGGGGTCAGTCAACAATTGACTGCACAGGTAACGGTTGAGAAAGGCTAAACCTTGACCTATATTTCTGGCGTCATCGATTCTGGGGGAACTCTCATAAAAGGGGTGGAGGTCGATTTCGAGGATGTGAGGTTGATAGCGGTTGACTGAGCGATCTCTCACATCTAAGAGGGCTTGAGGCGTCATCTGCTCAAACTGACTCAAGTCGGCTGTCAGCTTCCAAACTTCTTGGTTAGCAATCCTGGGTCGAATCACGAACCAGCTACTTTCCTCTTCGAGAATTATTTCGTGGGTGTACTGTATCAGTTTGCCAACAGACGAAGAGTGAAAAAAATAGGCTGGCTTTTGGGATTGATGACAGTAATCTGCAAAAGCTTGTAAAATCTCATTTCTCAGGAAGTAACGCTTACCTGAAGCACTCAACGCATAAATTAACTGATGTAGAGCAGTTTTTTCATCACCGTTGAAGACAGCTTGAACTAGTTCATACATGATGACGAATCCCAGAACTTTAGCTAGGTCACGACCTCATTTTTTCCGGTCTTCAGTTCTCTGAGGCACATTTCCCCCATGATAGTAAATAACTATAAAAACTTTTGCGTCTAGCTCTAGGATGAAACGCTGCGAGTCTATGGGATTAGGGAGTGGGAACTGGGGGAGAAGCAGGGGAGGCAGGGGAGCAGGGGGCAGGGGAAGCAGGGGAAGCAGAGGGGGAAAGAGGTAAATTTTCATTCTGCCCCTTGCACCCTGCACCCTTCCCCTCAGCCTCTTTGCCTAATCCCCAATTCAAAAAACTGCCAATTTGGCTGGAGTAGCGGCAAAGACAGATTATTCTATGTATATAAGTTAGTTCTCAATCAGGCATAAAACACTATTCCCGATTAAGCAATACAGCAAAATTTGAGCGATCGCCAGTAGAACATCACCCCATAAATGAATTAAATCCAGCAGGTTTTAGCATAATCAAACCAAATGTAAGCAGATTAAAGGCTGATCAAATAGTCACTGCCAAAATTATCATCTGTTGTCGTTGTATTGCAGATATGTTGCTCAACCCAATTCAGGAAACAGAATATGGTGCGATAAACTGATACACCTCAATTTAGATAAGTTACATCAGGGTTAGCTATGAACTACCAAATTTCTTCTTCTCAAAAAAATTTTCACAAAGCTATTAGTCCAGAACAATTAGACCAGGTTATAGAAGCCATTACTGATGGTCGATATTCCTGGGCTTGTGTACTAATTTTGCGTTTCGTTGGTTGCAATCCACCCCACTATATTCCCCAACGAACTTACAGTCGTTTAAAGAAAGATAATAGCCAGTTATGATGTCTTTAAAGTTTGCTATAGGACTCATATTTGATTTTTGAAATATACGTAGTGGAGTGACAAGACTAAATTGATGCAATAGATAATTGTGGTAAAACCTTATTTTTTAGGAAAAATACAAATTTTATATTGCACTATTTTAGCCTTGCCACGCCAGTAGTGGCCTGGCACAGCTAAAATGATGCATTAGATGTAGGTTGGGTTGAGCAACGCGAAACCCAACATTAATAGGAGTGTTGGGTTTCGTTCCTCAACCCAACCTACAAATTTTTTTGCAACAATTTAGCCTTGACACGCCAGTAGGGTGCGTTATGCCTCTGGCTAACGCACCGTCCGAAGGCTTTGGTGCCGTACTCTCGCCGATAACACACCCTACAGATACTTAGATTTTTTCAGAAATCAAATCGGATTCTTATATAAGTTACAAGCAAGCTTTAAAGTCCCTCTCCCAAATTTGGGAGAGGGATTTAGGGTGAAAACCCAAAGTAATATCGTGTTCGGGTAACCACTTATCATTTAGACCGCAGGGGGCAGGGGGAAAGAGGCTTTTACGATTTTTGCACAGATGTGGTAATCATAAGTGATTAATCGCACTTGATATAATTATTAAACTTGTAGCGTGTGTTAAAGCGGAGTGGAACGTACCAAAAACAGATAGTGTATGGCGGCAAACTCATTTATATCAAGGAACAGAGAATAGGCTTGGAACTCTCTTATTGTCGATGATTTATGATTGCCTTATGTCCTAAACTACTAGAATAAGTTCACTAAGTAAACCAATATTTAAATATCTAGAAAATTTGCATTAATTAATTTAGAGAATATTTTTTATAACGTCAAATAATATTTTGATAATAATTTGATAGCTATATCAAACCTAAGCTAATAATTTTTTCAAATGCTTTTTCAAATGTTATGCCTTGTTTGATGGCGATATACAACAATACTATTGCGGCTGAACGAATTGAGTTATCACAATGTATCAAAATGGGCTTGGGTAATTCAGTAATGACCTGATATATCTGGAGCGTACCTTGATGATTAATGTCTTCAGGTTTAGTTGGGAGATTAACGTAGTACAATCCCAAAAACTTACTCTTCTCCTGCTCGTCAGCCAGCCAGCCTGTTTCGTCGGGCAAGCAGAGATTAAGGACAGACTTATAACCCTCATCAGCTATTTGTTGTAGCTGATCTAGTGTAATTTGCCCTGCGATCGCTAACTCATCATTAATCTTTCTAACAATATTCATCAGCCGGATTAACCCTATTTTGCCGACGTTGCCCAGACTTGAGATTATAGGAAAACAATTTGAGGAACTTGTGAGGGATTAGTCATTAGTCATTAGTCATTAGTCATTCGTCATTCGTCATTAGTCATTAGTCATTCGTCAATAATCAATAGTTCTTCTTCCCCTGCCTCCCCAGCCCCTCTGCCTCCCCTGCCCCTCTGCTTCCCCTTATCTTTCCTCGCCTCTGAATAAGTTGTGTAAACTGTTCAATAATTCTTTGGCCGTATAGGGTTTTGATAAAAATGCTTGCACATTAGCATCGGCAGCTTGAGCAAACACCTCCATTGAGTTCAGTCCGCTACAGGCAATAACTTGAACCTGCTTGTTCATTTTTTGCAAGGTGCGAATAGCGGTGATTCCGTCCATCTCCGGCATCATTATATCCATCAACACGGCATTGATTTGATGCTTGTGTTGGGCATAGAGTGCGATCGCCTCTATGCCATTACTGGCAGCTAGTATCTTATAGTTATGGTTTTCTAGGATGATTGTGGCAACCTCTCGAATTTGGGCTTCATCATCTACAACCAAAATCAATTCTCCCTCTCCTGGGAGTAGATCCATCTCTTCTATCTTGGATGCTTGAGTTGCTTGCACTGCTGGTAAAAACAGGTCAAATTTGCTGCCTCTACCAACATTGCTAGACACTTTGATAAAACCGTCGTGGCTTCTAATGATTCCTAGCACTGTTGAAAGACCGAGTCCCGTACCTGTGTTGACCTCTTTTGTGGTGAAAAATGGCTCAAAAATTCTATCTAATATTTCTGGCGGTATCCCAATTCCGTTATCTGCAACGGTAATCACAATATAATGCCCAACTTTGGCATCGAGATTCATTTTGGTATAAGCTTCATCAATAAACTTATTTTCCGCAGAAATTTTGATATTGCCGCCATCTGGCAAAGCATCGCGGGCATTTACTACCAGATTCATCAGCACTTGATGCAGTTGTGTGCTGTCCCCAGCGATCGCCCAAATATTTTCTGAGATAACCGTGGAAAATTCAATAGATTTGGGAAATGTCTGTTGAGCAATTTGGATAATTTCTGAAATCAGGTACTCAACTTGGATAATTGTCCGCTCTCCTTTATATCCTCGTGCAAAGGACAAGACTTGCTTCACTAAAGCTGCTCCGCGTTTGGCGTTGGTTTCTACGAGTGCCAACAGTTGCCCAGAACGCTCCTCATCTTGGAAAAATTTTCCCTTTACCAACTGAGCCGCTGCCATAATTGGTGTCAATATATTGTTCAAGTCGTGGGCAATACCACTTGCAAGGGTACCCAGGCTTTCCAATCGCTGGGTGCGAAAAAACTGCTCTTCGAGTTGTTTCTTTTCGGTGATGTCAGTTTCAACAGTCAGGATAGATTTGGGTTTTCCCTCAGGATCGCGCATCAATGTCCAGCGGCTTTCCACAAGAATTTTCTTACCGGATTTTATAACTTTAGATAACTCACCTTGCCACGAGCCACTCTCAATTACGCTTTTTAGCGGTACTTCCAGTTGCTGCTGAGTTTCTGCTGGGTACAAAATCTCCTGGAGGTCTTGTCCTATAACCTCTGTAGAGAGCCAACCGTACATCCGCTCTGCACCTTTATTCCAGAATAAGATTTGAGACTGGAAATCTCGAACTAATATGGCGTCGGTAGCGATATCAAGTAGAGCGGCTTGTTCAGAGATTTTTTGTTCTGCCAGCTTGCGCTCAGTGACATCCCTATTTGTGCCGATTATCCGGATCGGCTGACCGATTTCGTTATAGAAGACCTGACCTTTGCAGTTTAACCAGTGTAGGCTGCCGTCGGGCCAGACAACTCGATATTCTATAGATCCCTTTCCTTCTTCAATCATCCGAGCGATACTCGCAGCTACAGATTCGCGGTCTTCTGGATGGATTAAGTTGAGATAGTCTTCATAGGTTGGACACAAGGTGTTGCTCGGCAGACCATAAAGTGGCCCCATGTTGGCAGACCAAATACTAGTATTGGCGCTCAAGTTCCGATCCCATATACCCATTTGGGCAGCTTCGGTAGCTAAACTCAATCGCGCTTCACTTTCTTGCAGTGACTCTTCGGACAGTTTGCGTTCAGTGATATCTTCGGCGATACCACCATAGTACTGAACTTTTCCTTGCTCATCATACATAGCAAAGCCCCGATCCCAGATCCAGCGCATCGATCCATCAGGTCGCAAAATTCGATATTCTATTGAAACCGACTTATTAATAAGCTGTTGCTTTGCTGCAATCGTTAAGCGATCGCGATCGTCTGGATGAACGGAGTCTATCCAGGACTCAGGCTGCTCCAATAGATTTTGGCAAGAGCGACCCCAAATTTTTTCATAGGCAGGACTAACGTATAAGGTTTGGAATGAATTGGGGCTGGAAATCCAGATAACTGCGTGGGTGTTTTCGGCAAAATTGCGAAATTTCTCCTCACTTTGGCGCAGTGATTCTTCTGCCAGTTTGCGCTCGGTGATATCTTCGGCAATGCAACCATAGTAGTCAACTTCTCCTTGGTCATCATAGACAGCAAAGCCCCGATTCCAAATCCAGCGCTCCGATCCATCAGGTCGCAAAATCCGATATTCTGCTGAACTAGATTGACTACCACTAAGTAGTTGCTCTACTGATTGGGTGGCGCGATCGCGATCGTCTGGATGAATTGCGTCTAGCCAAGAGTCTGGCTGGTCGTAAAGACTTTGGCAAGAGCGACCCCAAATAGTCTCATAAGCAGGACTAATGTACAAGGGATGGAATGAATCTGGGCTAGCAATACAGATGATAGCCTGGGTGTTTTCGGCAAAATTGCGAAATTTCTCCTCGCTTTGGCGCAGTGCAACTTCTGCAAGTTGGCGATCGCGCTGCGCGGCTTGCTGTTCGGTAATATCTCTGCCTACCCCTTGTATTTCAACAACCTCTCCTTTGTCATCATGAATTGCGATCGCATTCCATTGAAACCAGCGGATACCATTGACGGTGAATGCACGTCGCTCACAATTAGTCAAGGGATGGAATGAAGATCCGAAAGCTGTGATCTTTTCTATCACTTGAGGTAAGTCATCTGGATGAAAAAACTGGAAAAATGACTGACCACGAAACTCATCTCGTTTCCAGCCGAAGGTTTCACAAGCAGCCACATTGGCAAAGGTAATCTGTCCTTGCAAATCAATGCGGATAATTATGTCAGTTTGGCTTTCTACGAGTTGGCTATAGAGGGTTTCGTTTTGTTGTAACGCTTTCTCGGCGCGTTGGCGTTCGGTAATTTCTTGTTGCAACAGGACATTGGACATAACAAGTTCTGCTGTCCGTTCTGCCACTCGTTGTTCTAACTCATCGTAAGCTTGGCGCAGTGCTTCCTTTGCCTGTTGGCGTTCGCTAATATTGCAGAGTAACCAGCGCCAGCCAACTTGCTTCCCCTCTGAATCGTACATGGCAGCGGCTCTAATCCTAACTGGAAAAGCTTTACCTACCCTTGGTTTTAGGTAAGCTTCCCACTCCTGTACCTGCTGCGAATTATTCAGTCGGGTGGCAAAAGTCTGGCGGTCTTGGCGAGCAATAAATAAAATTAATGGTTTGTTGACCAAATATTTTTGGCGGACAGCCAGCAAGGTTGCTGCTGCTCGGTTAGCCTCTTGGATAACACCTGCTGTATCAGTGACCAAGTAACCATCTGGAGCGAACTCAAACAAATTTTGGTAACGTTGACGCTCCAATTCTACTAGCTCACGGGCAGCGGCCAACTCTTCATTTTGTTCGCGCAGTTCTTCTTCCACTACCTGGAGTTCTTCGAGGGCTTGCTGAAGTTCCTGATTAGCTTGGTTGATTTCAGCTGATTGTGCCTCAACCCATAGTTTTAAGTTATTTTGAGTTTGGCAGCAGATTTGCTCTATCTCAATTGGCTGATTAACTCGGCTGACTTCATCTGTGGGTTTTTGTAAATATTGCTGTAAGCCTTCAACCACCCCAACCATTTTGATCAGGTCAAAGGCTTGTAGCAAGCTAGTTTCAGTGATAATTCCTAGCAATTGCCCGCGATCGTCCAAAACGGACAAATAGTGAGTCTGATGCTGACGCAATAACGATAAGGCGCTGAAAATATCCTGAGAATCTGATTGTCTACGCATAACGACTGGCTGCGTCATCACTTCAGCCATTGTCACGGTGGATAAGTCTATTCCCGAAGCTATAAGCCTAATTACATCTTGTACAGTAAAAATACCTAATAAATCCGCTCCCTCCAAAACCAAGATACAACCAGTTAATGTTTGATTTCCAGGGTTTAAATCTAATGAATAATTTAAATTAGTATGTGTATAATTACTATATGTTTCCTGACTCATCAAGACAATAGCTTCGACTACAAAACTATCAGGGCTAATCGTTAATGGAGAACGATTAATAACATGATTTAATCTGGGTAAGTTAATCACTTGATCGTTGAATCGCATGGTTAATTTGTCAATTCTAATGATCTTTTTGATATTAGGACGTGCTAGCAGAAGCTAGTGAGAGCTAAAAGAAGCAATCTGGTGAAAATCAAGAATTATTTGGCTCTCATCGAGAATTAATCAACTAAATTGATAAATACGCCCTGTAAATCCTACAAGACTTAAGACTGGGGACATAGTGCAAGTTAGTAACTAAACCAGGAAGTAGATAGAATTTTAGAGTCGCCAAACTCATTCTATTGTCAAATTACAGATAGATGATCTGTTATCTCAAGAGATTATCTTAATTGAGAATATTAGTAGTCTTGTTAGTGTGAAATCTTTGAAATTAATTGATGAGTGGAGATATTAATCCCTTGCTCGTGAACGTCGCCAGAAAGTTCTTGCTTTCGGCTGTTTTGATAAAAAACCTCCAGCAATACTTCAACAAACAAGTCAGAGGGTAGAAAGCAGAAGGGAAGAGGATTTGACTTGTTTATTCTATTCATAGTAGGTGGCACGCCGCCAATCAGGCTGCTCCTAAGTTCCACTATTTCCACTATATATAGTTATACGAAAGATAATTTGAGGATCTTGTGAAGAGATAGCTAAATAAGCTAGAGAGCATTACTTAAGAAATATGTATAAGTTTTACTGAAGCATTAAGTATTCTATTTTCCTCACAAGTTCCTCATATTCAAAGACTATAGTCAAAATATAGACAGGTTGTTTTAAATATCTACGGTCTTATCAACTGGTCGCCCTGATTTTAAACAACACTTTTATTAACAGGATTTGAAAAAAATATGAATTACTGCCCTTGTTGTTCAAGTTTACTTTTAGAACATATACGCGGTGCAGAGACTTACTGGTTTTGTCGCCACTGCTGGCAGGAAATGCCTGTTTATAATTGGAACGAATCCAGTTCATTCGCCGATACTGTTATGGGAAAACTACCTAGAAAAGCTCAAAAAGAAAAACGTAGAAATAGTACTGTTTACGCAAGCCGATGGCAATCTATAACCGAATGGATAGAGCTAGAAGAGTTATCTACCTAATACCAATTGACTGGAATAGTTTAGTATAATTGTTTTTTCTTGATTTCAGTAGTAAATTGCCATAAAAGCGAGGCTGTAGCCAAACTATAAGGTACTAACTAATACAGCTAGACCAAAAACAAGGAATTTCCTAAAACCCACAGCCAAAGAGGTGAGATTGCTTCTGAGGTTAGGCGAATGGAGGCTCTGCCTCCATCAGCCATTCCCATGCTCTGCATGGGAATGAGAGAACAATGGTAAGCATGTGGGGCAACTCTAAAAGACTTATAGCAGTTTGCTTTGTAAGTGAGGTACAAAATGCAGGACTCACGCATCAGATATAAGGGACTTCCAACTAAAAAAATATCCTATTGCTGTGGAGGCAGGGGGGCAGGGAGCAGGGAGCAGGGGGAGAAAGAAAAATCTTATCTGAGTAAATTTGGATAATTTATTTTCTGGAAGTCCCTAAAGAGTTTCAGCCTCCTGCCTCCAAACCCGTAACTTTTACTTCATGCAAAACAAAACTGCTATATGAGTACACTGTAGCCTTTAACAGAGAATGATTGCGATGCTAACGTTGGCTCTCTCCTTTTCTCAAACGCCTAACCCATCCATCAAGATTTATTGATTACTTGAATAATCTCTTATTTCTAACCCCCGACTAATGCGAGGGTTTTTAATGCTGAAAAATTAATTTGTAATTTTGTATTTTATTGGGATGCTGTTGATGGGGTTTAGCTCCTAAATGCAGCTTTAATCGTCTTCCCACGATTCGTGATTCAGTAGGTCAATAATTCTATCTCTGAGTAGAAACTCGTTTTTTTCTAACTCAAGTTCAAAATTAACCCAATCACGATGAGGAATATATTTACAGAGGGTATAAATTGGCTGCTGACGGTTAACAAGTCTCTTTTTAACAAGTTGAAGCGCTTCTTCCTTGATAACCTCGATGTCGTATTTAACCGTAGTGTTCATAACTGGTTCCTTTGTTTTCAATCAAGGAATTAAGAATCAAAACAATAGTTGCTTTTATTCTCCCTTAAACTTATCAAATAAAATTGGCGAAAATTGTGAAGAATCAAGACATTAATCCTTGCTGGAAGTTAGATATCTCAGTAAGATACTCTTTGAGTCCCAAGTATACCCCCTCTAGATAGATTCTTACAGAGCAGGAACGCTAGCACAACAAGCTGTAAACACTAAAAGAGGATGTAGGTGCTCTCTGGGCGACTTGCCAAAAGGTAGGCTAGGGTAAAGAACATTCTCTAGAACACTTATACTATGCTCCTGAATCTTGATAAAGTTCGCCAATATTTTCCCGCCCTAGCTGGTGAATGGACTTTTTTTGATAATGCTGGCGGGTCACAAACCTTGAAAAAAGTAGTAGATAGAATTAGCGAATTTCTCTTGAGTTCTGATGTCCAGTTGGGAGCTTCTTATGGGGTTTCTCAACTTGCAGGAGAACGATTGGCTCTAGCAACTAGAGGAATGGCTACTTTCATTAATGCCAATTCTTCTAAAGAAGTAGTCATGGGCCCATCTACTACAATGATGTTGAAAGTTCTCTCAATTTGTCTGGGTCAAACCTTCACACCTGGTGATGAGATTATTGTTACTAATTGTGACCATGAGGCCAATATTGGTGCTTGGGTCGCTCTTGAAAAACAAGGAATGAAGGTTAAAGTGTGGCAAGTTCGCCCAGATACCTTGGAACTTCATTTAGCAGATTTAGAACCATTGATGAGTCAGCGCACCAAAATAGTAGCTTTGACTCATGCATCTAATGTTCTGGGAACCATTAACCCGATCAAAGAAATTGCTGCATTTGTGCACGATCGCAACGCGATGATTTGTGTGGATGGTGTAGCTTATGCACCCCACAGATTAGTTGATGTTCAAGATTTGGATGTTGATTTTTATGCTTTGAGCTTTTATAAAGTCTATGGGCCACATCATGCTTTACTTTATGGCAAAGAAGAACATTTATTAAGATTGCCTGGTCTGAACCATTATTTTATTGAACAGACAGATATACCTTATAAATTTCAGTTAGGGAATGTCAATTTTGAATTAAGTTATGGAATGTTAGGTTTATGTGATTATTTAAGTGAGTTAGCACAACTGCATTACGGGAATGAAGCTGCACCTGATTTGAGAAATCAAATGGTGCAGGCATTTGATTTAATTAGCATACATGAAGAAAAGATTAGCGATCGCCTCCTAAATTACCTCAACAGCAAGTCTAATGTGCGAGTGATTGGTCAATCAAAGCCTGACCGTCAATCCCGTGTGCCAACTATATCTTTTGTGGTAGATGGAATGCATAGCTCAACCATTCCGGCAAAAATTGACCAGCATTATATTGGGATTCGCTACGGCGACTTTTATGCTAAACGGCTGATTGAATACCTGGGGTTAGCATCACAAGGTGGAATAGTCCGGGTGAGTATGGTGCATTACAACACCCTTGAGGAAGTTAACAGCTTGATTGAGGCTTTTGAGCAGGTATTTTAAAATTGGGGATTGAAAAGAGGCAGGGGGGCAGGGAGCAGGGAGCAGAGGGGAAAACTTTTCTCCTTGCTTCTTTTCCTGCGTTCCCACTCGCCATTACTCATTACTAAGCTGCAAAACTTGCACTTCTTCTTGTGAAGAAATTAATGTTTTACCCACCGGGAGAACAGCTAAGGCATTGGTTTGAGCTAAATTAATTAAATTGCCGGAACTGTGACTACCACCAGCTTTGTGAAATTCGTAAACTCCATCAATTAAATGCAATTTACCCCAAAGGTAAGTTTCACGCTTGCCATCCGATCGCAATTCATGATGCGATCGCACTTTCAAAAATACTGGTTCCCAACCTTCAGTAATTCCCGAAAGTTTCTTGATTGCTGGTAGCACAAACCGCCAAAATGTCACCAACACAGCAGCAGGGTTTCCTGGTAAACCAAAATAAAGTGGGGAACGAGTAGAGACGCGATTAATCGCGTCTGTACTGGCATGATTAATCGCGTCTGTACTGGCGTGATTAATCGCGTCTGTATTGGGGAAAGTGGCGACGGTAAGGGGTTTTCCTGGTCTCATTTCCACAGCCCGAATGTGGATTTTTGCTCCTAGCGACTCTATAATTTTGTCAACATAGTCATAATCTCCTACAGAGACGCCACCAGAAGAGAGAACTATATCAGCGATCGCAACGGCATGGGTAATGACTTTCTCCAGAGCAACTGGATCATCCTTAACAATACCTAAAATTAACGGTTCTGCCCCACTCTCCTTTACCAAAGCTGCCAGCGCATACTGATTGGAATCCACAATCTGCCCTGGTTGCAGTGGTTGATCGACTGTCACCAACTCATCACCAGTGGAAAAAATTGCCACACGTGGACGACGATAAACATTTAATTGCGGGCATTGTGCTGCTGCCAATACGGCAATTTCTGGAGCCTTTAACTTAATTCCTGCTGGTAGTAGTTGTGTTCCAGCTTGGTAAAAAGATGCTTTGTGTCTGACAAATTCTTGCAGTTTTGGCGCATCCAGAATAAATACGCGGTTTTCCTCCCGACGTGTCTTTTCTTGGATGACTACAGTATCCGCACCTGCTGGGATCGCCGCACCTGTGAAAATCCGCGCGGCTTGCCCTGGTTGAATCGTAGACTTGGGCTGATACCCAGCCGGAATCTCTTCAACAATTTCTAAAACGGCTGGTTGTTCGGTGCTAGAGTGCTGCACATCTTGATAGCGAACTGCGTAACCATCCATTGCCGAATTATCCCAATGGGGAAAATCTAGGGGACTGGTGACAGGTGTTGCCAAAATGCGACTATCGGCTGCCAATAAATCTACAACTTCTGTATCCCGTTGATCGTCCAACGGTTGGACTAAATTTAAAATAATTGCTTCTGCATCGCTGACTGATAACATAGCGATCGCCTCCGACTTTTTTCTTTATCCCTGTAAAGTAACACTGAGTCTACTCTTGAGTAGCTTTGTCCAGATTTCTCTGAGCGCTAAATCCCAAGCTACACACTGCTAGTAAACCTATAATTATGCTCCCTTCGGGGACTTTGGATACCTTAACCGAATTGTTACTTAAATCTAGTATTTGCTTTGTGCCTGCTGCATCTCTATTGTTAAAACCAAATTCTTTAGCTAGAACCTCATCACTAAAACCTTCGTCTATGAGTGCGAGATTATTATTGAGCCATGTATCACCAGGAAGGTTATCATCCTTGCCAACATCAAATGGGCCAAAGATTTGCTGAGTAGTGTTATCAAAATTGAATCTCAAAAAGCTGTAGTTAGATACACCATTAAGCACTGGGGTGAAACTATTTATGAGAGTACTCAAGGGATCAAAGAAGGAAATTGAGAGGGACTGCAAGTTCTTCGTAGCTCCCAAACCTGCTTCAGAAATTACGCTTGGAGCAGTTGTTGTATCGTAGTTAAATGAACCTTTAACTGAATAACCAGTGTCTCCCTTCCAGTTAAAGTTGAACTCAGCAGCATGAGCTAAATCGTTAGTTGTGATGGCGATCGCTAATACTAAAGCAGTAGTCGTCACCATACTAATAGCTGTTTTAGTAAACAGATGTGTCATAGATACAACTTCCAAATTAATTAAAATTAAGTTTCTACAACAATACAATATTTCTCAAAAACAGAATGAAAGCTCAAGCCATTCTGGGAAAGTTAGCAGGAATCAAGAAAATAGGAAGTTTTCTTCGGTAGTAGTGTTTACGAAGGTTCAGAGATATAGACACTCACTAAAAAATAACGCTTTCATTGCTCAGTAGATATCGAATTTAAGTAAGGCGGCGAGAAAAATTCAATGTATATAATAACTTCATATACATAAAGGCACTGAACTCTGATCCTAAGCCCTTCGGACAGGCTGCACGAACGGACACGCATTGATGTTTGGACTTGTTTGTATTTTTCTTTATTCTTCCAAAACTTGCAACCCTACCCCTACACCCAGTCTAGGTAAAGGTTTCAGCTTTTATTAGTCCGATTTTAGTAATCATGGTAGTATTACTGTTGTTAACCTTATACAAGCTTAACTTTTAAAAAATTAAAAACCAGAATTTGTAATTGCTTAGGTTAAATGCTACTTCAATCTCTAGCCGTGAATTGTAGTTGATATTTATCAAGAAAAACAGGGGACGGGAGGAAAACTGCCGTCTGCTTTATAAAACCAACCAGAGGGAGCAAGGGTCTAAGACCCCACTGTTGTGTCAGCTTCCCGCAGGGTAAGGCTTTTTACGTGGCTCGAAATCATCCGGAGTTGAATTCTCTTAGAGTTTGCTCCTCCTGCCTTCTGCCTCCTTAAAAAATTTTATGAATGTAACCCCTGCTCAAGTTTATATTCTGGGTGGTGGATTTGCTGGACTATACACTGCTTTGCAGTTGGATAGATTCCCTTGGAAGCGATCGCTCAAACCTCAGATTACTCTGATTGATAAAAACGACCGGTTTCTATTTACACCATTTCTTTATGAATTCGTTACGCAAGAATTCCAGCAGTGGGAAATTGCACCTCCCTATCTCAAGTTACTAGTAGGTACTGATATTCAGTTTTGTCGAGGTACAGTAGAGCAAGTTGATCTCAAAAATCGCCAAGTGCGATTGCAAGCAGGACAGGTCTTAACCTACGATAGACTAGTCTTGGCAGTAGGAAGAGAGACCTCGTTAGACATTATTCCTGGTGCTGCTAGCTATGCTTTACCCTTTCGGACACTAGCTGATGCAGACCGACTTAAAGCAAAACTGCGATCTCTAGAAGCTTCAGAACAATCTATCATCCGAGTTGCGATCGCAGGTGGTGGCCCAAGTGGTGTAGAGTTAGCCGGCAAACTGGCTGACCGTTTGCAAGAGCGAGGTCAGATACACCTGATTGAACGAGGGGCAACACTTCTGAAGTCCTTTACAACCTTTAGCCAGAAAACAGCCCATCAGGTTTTAGCAGCACATCGAGTCAGAGTTGATCTCGAAACCAACATTCAATCTATAGGTTATGACTCCATGACCCTAGAAAACCAGGGTCAAGTGAAAACAGTTGCCGTAGACTTAGTACTTTGGACGGCAGGGACTGGTGTCAACTCATCCTTGCGGCATCTAGATTGTCGGCAAAACCCTCAAGGTCAACTGCTGACTCGTCCGACACTACAACTGGTAGATTATCCAGAAGTCTTTGCCTTAGGTGATTTAGCCAATATCTGCGATTACCGAGGTAAACCAATCCCGGCTACAGCACAGTCTGCTTACCAACAGGCTAGTTGTGCCGCCTATAACCTCCGAGCTTCGCTTACCAAACGTTCTCTGCGCCACTTTCACTATCTGCATTTAGGAGAAATGCTCACCTTGGGCATAAACACAGCGATCGTTTCTAGTCTCGGCTTCATTAATCTCAAGGGATATATAGGACATCTAAGTCGCCAATTAGTTTATCTACTACTGCGAATGCCAACTCTTAGACATCGCATACAAGTCGGCAAGCATTGGCTATTCAGATTCTTTCACATCTGGTTGTCTGGGAACAGATCAAAGCGCAGAGTAAGTAAAAATCGCTGGCAGTCAGCTAGCTATGCTGACCGGGACTCGCGGAAAACTGTAGATAATAATTCAGTTAACCAACATAAGTAACCATTACGAACATTACACAAGGAAGGTAGAAATTTCATGATATCCAACGTATCTTTAAAAGCAAAAGTAGAGAGATTTTATAAACACAATAAAACTCTTGTACTCATTCATTCATTAGTTGCTCTTCTGTGGCCCATAGCCGTTTGGTTGATGTACCTCCTGTTTCCCGATCAACTGAAAACTAGAATACTGCTTTCAAGAGTCATCTTCATTGCCATTTGTCTTCAACTCCTTGTGCTGGGAGTTCAAAAACGCCATTTTGTAGTCAAAAAAATTAGGGAATTTTTTACAGGAACAACATATCCCATTAACCTAGCTATATTTCGGATTCTTCTTTTTGAATCAATATTTAGTCTTGACCTTTCACAAATTGTATGGTTTAGCGAACTACCAAAAGAGCTTCTGTTTCCGCCAATTGGTTCAGGATGGTTAATTAATATTATTCCGATAAATGCAACAATAGCTCAGATAGGTACTTTACTATTAAAAATATTTTCATTTACAGCCATGATTGGGCTTTTTACGCGTACCTCTGCATGGCTAACCGTGATCCTGAGTTTCTACGTTCTTGGTATTCCCCAGTTTTATGGAAAGGTAGATCACTACCATCATTTATTATGGTTTGCGGCAATTTTGGCTGCTAGTCCATGTGCCGATGTTTTATCATTAGATGCTATTTTTAAGTCCTGGAAACGGGCTGACCGCGGTCAATTAGAATCTCCTGGCTTATCTAGAGCCTATGCACTACCCTTACGTTTTATCTGGCTTTTATTAAGTATCATTTATCTTTTTCCAGGACTTTATAAATTATTGAATTCTGGTTTTGATTGGGCGTTCAGCGAGAATCTAAAATATCGGCTCTATTCAATATGGCTGGATCGAGACGGGTGGATACCAGCGTTTAGATTAGATCAGTATCCGGTCTTGTATCAACTGTCAGCGCTTGGCTCAATCTTTTTTGAATTGTCTTTTATTTTTCTAATATTCTTTTCTAGAACTCGAACTGTACTGCCGTTTGCAGGATTCAGTTTTCATTTTATGATTTATCAGCTAATGAAAATTGACTTCACAAGTCTTCTAAAAGCCTACGTAACATTCTTTGATTTCAATGCTATTTTTCATGGGATTGGGCATCGGCTTTTCCCCAAAGATATGTATGTTGTCTACGACGGTAACTGCAAACTCTGTCGTCGAACAATTGCTACTTTAAGAGTATTTGATATTTTGGGACGGTTAACATTTGTCAATGCGTTGGATAATCAAGCTCTAACCAACCACAATCTCCTTTGGTTAGACTCACAGGCACTGATGGCTGATATGCACACAGTTTTTGAAACAAAGTCTTGGAAGGGTTTCTTAGCCTATCGTGTTTTATTACGGAGAATGCCGATTCTGTGGCCAATCTTACCTTTGCTGTATGTTTGGCCTATACCAGTAATTGCCAAGCGAATTTATCGGCGTGTTGCCGATTCTCGTACCTGTAGTCTGCCTCAGGCAGAGATTCCTAAGATTTCAAAACCAAATTACCAACCACGAACTTATTCGCAAGTAGTCATGGTGGTGGGCACTACATTGTGTATCGCCAATCTTATAGCTGGTTTGACTGTGGTTTACACTGGTTGGCCCTTTTCCGCCTATCCCCCATTTGCCTCACTTTCAGGCCCACAAACAGTAATTCTTGAACTTGTCCCTATAAGCTCAACAGGTACACCTATTCCCTCTGCTCCAAAAGACCTCAAAAAAGAATTTGCTGCTCATAGATTTACTGGCTTGACTAAATCAATTCTTAAAGAAACTGACGACCCAATTAAGAAACAGCAACAACTCAACGCACTTTGGCAGGTGTATAGCCGTAGTTACCCCGAATTCCAGCAAGCCAAGTCAGTTAAATTTTATGAAACTACAATATGGAATGCTCCTGAAAGGCGACTAGAGAAGCCAATTCAGCAATCGCTGATATTTGAACTAAATTTAAAACCCAAATCTTAAGTAAGTCGGGGAGAAAATTTCCAAGTATGCAACGAAATGTTAAGCAGAGCTATTGCAGAAGGCAGGAGGCAGTTGCACAAATTTCTGTTGGTTGGCTGGTTTTTTTGAGTTCAGAGGGCAGCCAGCAGCCAAGTCATCACCTTAATATTAAAAACAGGAGCAATCATTATTTCCCAACCCCTAAATAAAAATACTTGTTTTGTATGACAATCGAACGAGTTCCCCAAAAACACTATCCCAAGGCTGAGATTAGGCGGCGAGGTATGGCATTGGGACTTGATTTCCTCGCTGTCTGGTTAGTCAGTTCCCTACTGGGAGGCGGCGATATCGGGATTCAATTTGTGCAAATCCTAGTTTTTGTCATATTTTGGCTAGTTTTGCGGGTGCTGCTGGTATACAACAATCAAGGGCAAAGTTTAGGGCGTTGGGCATTCGATTTAAAGGTGTTGGAAGTCGAAGATGGGCAAGTAATGGGTAGAATTCCAGATTTGCTCTCACTAGTGAAGCGAGAGGCGATCATCGGCTTGGGTGCTCTTTTGGTGTCAATTGCTCTAAGCAATATTAGAGCCAATCCCACTGCTATACTGCTAGTACTTCCCCTAGCAATTGATTGTGGGACTGCTTTCTCTGATGCCCAGATGCGGCAGGCTTTACACGATCGCTATTGTGGAACTTTCATAGTTTCGTCGCGTCGTGGCTACTCGCTTGATATAAAAGTCAAAAAATTAGTTGAAAATATCCGGCGGAATGTGAGAAGATAGTCATTTGTGTTAATTCTCTTCAGGCTTCACTGTTTGTAAGATTATGGCTAAGAGTAAAGGTGCCCGCATTATTGTGACACTAGAGTGTACCGAGTGTCGGACAAATTCAGACAAGCGTTCTGCTGGTGTTTCACGTTATACCAGTACCAAGAATCGCCGCAACACCACTAACCGGCTAGAACTGAAAAAGTTCTGCACCCACTGCAACAAACATACCGTTCACAAGGAAATTAAGTAGAGATGAGTTATTTCCGTCGTCGCCTTTCTCCGATCAAGCCGGGAGAACCAATCGATTATAAAGATGTTGATTTATTGCGTAAGTTTGTCACCGAGCGGGGTAAAATACTGCCACGTCGGATTACTGGGCTAACGTCTCAGCAACAACGAGAGTTGACATTAGCAATTAAACGTTCGCGGATTGTGGCTTTGTTGCCATTTATTAATGCCGAAGGCTAAAAAGAGGAGAGACGCGACGCCAGTCACTACAACGGGGAGCCACTCCGTTGGGCGGCTTTGCCGACTTGAAGGAAGTGGCGTGGGAACCCCCCTTCGGGTTCACCAGTCGCCTACAGCGGGAAACCCGCCTACAGCGCTGGATTCACCGCAACGCGCTGGCTATTAATCGCGTCTGTACAGGAGAGACGCGATTATACTCTTACGAGAAGCCGCTCTTCGAGCGTCTACGCGTCTGTACAGGAGTTAAGAATCAAAACTCCTAACTCCTAACTTAAAACTATTTAAACTGTTCACCAAATTAAAGTGCGAGAGTTGTGGAGAAGGGGACGCTAGTTGAATTTAGGGTTCAAGGCGATCGCCGTCTGGGCATCGTAGAACGTCCAGACGGTAAAACCCGCTGGTTTGTGGTAGACGAACGTGGTCAATCCCACAGCCTCGCGCCTAGACAAATAACCTATACAGTTACCAAAGAGACTTACAAGCCCTCTGAGATTGCCAGCTTTTTGGAGCAGGTCAAGCCTTATTTAGACCCATCTAGTTTAGAAGTGGCTTGGGAATTACTGGTTGAAGATGGGGAAACAGTCACCCCAGAGCAAATGGCGTATCTGCTATTTTCAGAATCAGCCGCACCTCATTGTTACGCCGCTTATTGCTTGTTGTCAGACGACAAACTTTATTTCAAGCAAAAAGGAGACGCTTACGAACCGCGAACTGCTGCTCAGGTGGCAGAACGCAAGCACCAGATGGAAGTAGAGGCACTAAAAGCTAAGGGACAGCAGGAATTTTTAACTCGTGTAGAGCAGGCGCTCAAAGGTGAGGCAGTAGAGTGGCAGCGCCACGATCGCCAGCGTTTAGAAGGACTAGAAAAATACGCAGCGCTGCTTGCTGACACCGTGCGGACGGGAGTAAATTATGACTCCTTGGCTCGCGCTTATCCGCCAAGCGCTCCAGTATTAGAAACTATGACCATGCTGGGACGACCCACAACACCCCAAGGAGCCTTTCAACTGTTGGTGGATTTGGGTTGCTGGAGTCCTTATGAAAACTTGTTCCTGCGTCGTTCTTCAATTCCGATTCAATTTCCTCATAAGGTATTAGAAGTGGCGCAACAGCGTTTGGATTTCCCGCCGATTGACTCAGATGCAAACCGTCTGGATCTGACTCACCTGAAGGTCTACACCATTGATGATGAAACTACCACAGAGATCGACGATGGTCTGAGTTGGGAAGTACTCTCCGATGGACGGGAACGCCTGTGGGTGCATATTGCCGATCCCACTAGATGGTTAGTGCCCGAAGATGAATTAGATTTAGAAGCCAGAAAGCGGGGTAGCACAGTCTATTTACCTACGGGAATGATTCCCATGTTCCCAGAGGTATTGGCAACTGGGCCAATGAGTCTGATCCAGGGAAAAGTTTGTTGCGCCCTCAGTTTCGGGATTATTTTAGGTACAACTGGGGTAGTAGAAGATTACAGCATTCATACCAGCTTGATTAAGCCGACTTATCGCCTCACCTACGAAGATGTAGATGAAATGCTGCAATTACGGGTGCAAGCAGAACCGGAAATTGCTGCGATCGCTACTTGGGCACAGCGGCGCAAAGCTTGGCGTTACGCTCAAGGGGCAATTAGCATCACTATGCCCGAAGCGACGATCAAAGTCAAAGGTGAGGAAATCCACATTGACATTTTGGACGATTCCCCGTCGCGCCAACTGGTAGCAGAAATGATGATTGTTGCCGGTGAAGTTGCGGCTCGTTATGGTAAAGCTCATAACATACCTTTGCCGTTTCGCGGTCAGCCGCAACCAGAATTACCTCCAGATGAGGAATTGCTCCTACTTCCCGCCGGATTCGTTCGCGCTTGCGCTATGCGTCGTTGTATGCCCAAGAGTGAAATGAGCATTACGCCTTTGCGTCATGCTGGTTTGGGTTTGGATACCTACACCCAAGCAACTTCTCCCATCCGCCGCTACAGTGACTTACTGACTCACTTCCAACTTAAAGCCCATTTGCGGGGTGAAGTTCTGCCATTTTCCGCAGAACAACTTAAAGAAGTGATGATGACTGTCACCGGCATTACCCAAGAGGTGACGATGGTGGAACGACAAACGAATAGATATTATGCTCTAGAGTATTTACGCCGTCATCCAGAGGAAACTTGGGATGTAACAGTGTTGATGTGGCTGCGAGAAGACAGCAACTTAGCCCTAATTTTGATAGAAGATTTGGGCTTGCAGTTGCCAATGAGTTTCAAACGTTCTGTGAACTTGGGTGAACAGATAGTGGTGAAAGTTAGCCACGCCGATCCACAAAAAGATATGATCCAGTTTCAAGAAATAATTTATCAAGAAGCTCAAACAGCAGCGAATTAACCTTGCTCCAACTCCTTTCGGTTAGCATATAGAGTAAATTGAATGAGGTAATAATTGTAAATATATTTTTGACCCCAGAATTGGAGCAGTTGGTTAAGGATAAAGTTAATAGTGGTCTATATCACTCAGTAAGTGAGGTGATGGGTGAAGCATTAAGATTGCTAGATGAACGCGATGCCTGCGGCGGGCTACGCCAACGCGTTCAAGAACAACGTCTAGCAGAATTGAAAGCTAAAATCCAAGAAGGTATTGAAGAACTCGAACGTGGTGAAGGAATTGATGGTGAAGAGGTATTTGCAGAAATAGAGGAAGACATTCGACGCGCCCAAGCCCAAATGCAACAAGCTGAAGCTGCTAAATAATGAGTAGGTGTATTTTAGCGCCTTCAGCTAGATTAGATTTGAAAGAAATTAGCAGTTATATTGCCCGCTATAATCTTGATGCGGCTCGAAGACTCAACTAAAAAATTAAACAGCAGTGTAA
The DNA here is from genome assembly GCF_034531305.2 of Nostoc sp. ChiQUE02. Taxonomy (NCBI): domain Bacteria; kingdom Bacillati; phylum Cyanobacteriota; class Cyanophyceae; order Nostocales; family Nostocaceae; genus Nostoc; species Nostoc sp. ChiQUE02. Next base: position 33,980 of record NZ_JAVRBN020000010.1, on the reverse strand, counting down.
ACTGTTGGCTGATTTTCCTAATATGGGACAAAGTTTCGATACTTTTGTCAGTGGTTTACGGAGTTTCCCAGTAGAAGATTACTTAATATTTTATCGTCCCATTGATGGCGGTGTGGAAATTGTACGTATTGTCAGTGGTTATTTTAGAGACAGCTTTCTTAAGTGAGGATATTCCTTAAAATTGTATTTGATGTAAGCGATCGCTTGATCTCGAAATATGTCAATAAATGATAACAAAGTCATTATTTTTGATACCACCATGCGTGACGGAGAATTGACACCTGGTGTAAAGATGAATCTGCAACAAAAAATTACCATCTCCCAATTACTCGAAGAAATGGGAGTAGATATTATTGAAGTTGGTTATCCAGCAAGTTCTCAAAAAGATTTTGATGAAGTCTTTCAAATTTCTAAAATAATTAAAAATTGTACTATCTGTGGACTAGCGAGTTCTAATCCCAATGAAATTATCACTCTTGCTGAAGCAATTAAACCAGCTATAAAAGGTAGAATTCACACTTATACTCCGGTAAATCTTAAAAATCAATCTAAATTAAGTAAAGAAGAAGTATTAACATCAATAAAAGAGAGTGTTTCTCTAGCACACAATTACTGTGACGATGTAGAATGGAGCGCTTTTGATGCTCCCAGAAGTGAACCAGATTTTTTGTGTAAATCTATTGAAACTGCAATCAAGAGTGGTGCTACTACTGTTAGTATTCCTGATAGCTTAGGTTTGGCATCGCCAGAAGAGTTTTCGCAACTTCTGCAAATGATTTTTAATCGAGTACCTAATATTAATGAAGTTGTCATTTCAGTACACTGTCATGATGATTTGGGCATGGCAGTAGACAATTCACTCATTGCTTTAAGTTGTGGTGTGAGGCAAATTGAATGTGCAATTAATGGTTTGGGTGCGAGAAAAGGCAATGCAGATTTCAGTCAAGTTGTGATAGAGGTTTTAAAACAGGGGAATTATCAACTTGGGATTAACACTTCGTTAATGAGTAAAGCAGCAGAGTTAATTTTTCAAATAACTGGGATTGGAAAAGCAAAATAGCTATATAGCAATCCCAAATCATTCGTGAGAAACAAAATCCCCGACTTTTTTGAGAAGTCGGGGATCTACGGCTTGCAATTTACCACCCTTAACTCAATACGGTTCATTTAAGGACTCTGGCAAAAATTTTGGGTTTTCGAGACGCGATAAATCGCCGTCTCCACAAGTGTTTTGGTCTTATCTGAACTGTATTGGCCGTTAACTGACTACTGCTTCAGCTTTTTCTTCTACTTTTTCCTTCACTAGCACATAAGGCGTTTCTGCACCTTGTGCTAGATATTCAGCTAGCTGACTTTCAATTTGATCGCGCACTATTTGGCGATACTCTAGAAAATGCTCGTTGTGGGCACAAGCAGCGATGTAATGCTCAATAACTCCAGGGTTACGCTTGAGAATGCTAAACAAATGATGCCAGAATTTCCAGCGCGTTTCCCGTTTGATTCCTTGTCGCCAAATTACAATTAGTAGCGCTTTAATAACTACCCACTCTGGCATTTTGGCTGGTGCTTTCCAACTTGGCAAACCCATCATCAAGAAACAGCGATAGGTGCGATCCAGGTATTGCACTGGGTCATATAAAGTACAAAACGCCTCAATATATTCTCTGGCAAGTTCTTCCAGGGGACGGGTGGGCAGGAAGTTCATCAATGTTGTTTGGTTGATGTTGCCATCTTGGTTTTCCCGTAGTCGTCCTTCTTTTTTCAAGCGATGCCAAAGCGCGGTGTTAGGTAACGCTTGCAACATGGCAAAGGTAGTAGAGGGAATTGCTGCTTGTTCAGCAAAGCGGACAATGCGATCGCCTGCACCTGCTTTTTCGCCATCAAACCCGATAATAAACCCAGCCATTGGGCGCAATCCCGCTTTGGTGATGGTTTGCACTGCCTCAGTTAGAGAACTGCGAGTATTTTGAAACTTCTTGGTCATTTGCAAACTATCCTCATCCGGCGTTTCGATTCCCAAAAACACCGCCGAGAAACCACACTCAACCATCAACTCCAACATTTCTTGGTCTTGTGCCAAGTCAACTGAAGCTTCCGTGTCAAATCGGAAGGGATACTTATGTTCTGCCATCCAGACTTTTAGCTCTTTCAGCAACAATTTCACATTTCGCTTGTTGCCAATAAAGTTGTCATCCACCATGAACACACCCCGCCGCCAACCCAATTCATAGAGACAATCTAACTCTGCTAACAATTGGGCTGGGGTTTTGGTGCGTGGTTTGCGCCCGTAGAGAACAATAATGTCGCAAAATTCGCACTGGAAGGGACACCCACGCGAAAACTGCACCGACATCATGTCATAGGCATTCAATTCTAATAAATCAAAACGGGGTATTGGTGTACTTGTGACATCAGGCTTTTCTGTGGCGCGGAAAGTGCCGGATGTGTCTCCCCTTTTGATTGCCTCAATAAACATGGGCAGGGTGATTTCCCCTTCATCCAAAATTAGAAAATCTGCGCCAACATTTTCAACTTCATGAGGTACAGAAGTGGGGTAAGGGCCGCCAACTGCGACTAGCTTGCCACGTTTTTTTGCTTCCTGAATTTGCTCAAGTAAATCTTGTTTCTGGACAATCATCGCCGAGAGAATTACTACATCTGCCCATGCCCATTCTGCTTCTGTTGCTGGGCGGATGTTGCGATCGACCAGCTTGAATTCCCATTCTTGGGGGAGAATTGCGGCTACTGTTACTAAACCCAGAGGTGGTAATAAAACCTTGCGATCGACTAACTCCAAGATTTTTTCATAAGACCAAAAGGTTTTGGGAAATATTGGATACACTAACAAGATTCGCATGTAGTATCAATCCTCACACTTTGATTGTTATCCCACTCTAACGAAAATAAAGAGTTATTGACTTTTTATTAAAGTTGTTTTATTTTACCACTGATATTTTTACCTCAAATCGGCGACTAGTACAGTACGGCGTAAATCCAGCTACTATCTCAATTAACCAGACAAGTTGCTCAGAGAAACTGGTTAAAGATAGGTAAAATTTCGCCTGTACTAGGCTTTCTTTAAAAAGACTCCCACATATATAAGAATTATTGTCATTTAGCTGTATCGTAAAAAAAGAAGCAAATTAGAAAACAAGTGTAGCGCTTCAGAATAAATCAATCAGATGATCGCACAATGGCTCTCAAAAGCTTTTGCACAAAGTTTCAGGGTTCTCCTTGCCGTTACATTTGTCAGTATTGGAAGAACTAGCAGCTTGTGTCGGCTTATCTTCGCAAGAAATGACCGCTATCATTAGCAAAGAATAGATATTTTATCATGCACGTTTAACGCCACTAATTTTTAAAACATCACTCATGGTTGCACAATAATTTGGTAAGCCGAAACTATCGGGATTGATGAATTTTTCGTATGTGAAATGCCGATAGTTCATGCAAAACCGATCCCAAGCGGCCATCCGAATGCGGAACAGAACAATAATCAAATTAGCCAATGCTATAGATATGGGAATGCGAAAGTAAATCTTTTTGCCCAAATATGCACAAACTTGTTTCACTGCTTGATTAGCAGTTAACGGTGCTTGACCTAAAACAAGCCGACGTGATTGCTCATTTTTGCCAGGATGATCAATTAAATATCGTACTACAGTCGCAATATCTCGTCCGTGGATAAAGTGGAAACTCCCATCTGCTTCCAAAAAGCGAATCACATTAATATATTTTGTCACTTCTGGAATGCCAGATGTGAGGTGAGAATAGGGTTTATTGGCATCACCACCCAATACTAAAGTTGGAAATACTGTGGTAATTTTGGGTGCGATCGCTAATTTTTCTTTTTTATGTAAGCACTCATATTTAGAACGAATATAATCTGTTCCAATTTCCCCGGCTTCTTTTAATGGTTGATTGTACCGATCTAAAACGCTCGCTGTCGAAAAATAAATAACCTGCTGACAACGTTCTGGATCTAGCAGTTCCAGCAACTCTATAGTCTTGACGACATTAATATCAAATGTCTCATCACCACCCCAAGCTGTGGCTGTGAGTACCGCCGTATCGATTGTGGATAGCAAATCGGCAAACTGGCGAATATTTTGCATATCACCTTGTAAAACGTTGATACCTGAACGGGCCTTAGTATCAACTTGTAGTTTACTTGGGTTCCTAACTAGTAGATACAGTTCGTGATCTGTTTCTTTAATTAAGGTTTCTGTTAAATAATGACCTACACAACCACTTGCACCAGTCACTAAAATCCGTTTCTGGCTCATAGATAATTTATCAAACGTTAGGAGTTAAAAGTGAAGAGTTAAAAATAAAGTTAAAAGTTCCGAATCAGGAGTTAAAAATAAAGTTATGAGTTAGAAGCGAGGAGTTAAAAATAACTCTACACCTCACAACTGATAACTTCATAACTCATAACTCCTAACTCTTAACTCATAACCCATAACTCCTAACCCTTAACTCCTGCCAGATTCAATTCCTTTGCTGTTTCAAAGAAGAAAGCGACATTTTCTTCGGGAGTTTCTGGTAAGACACCATGACCGAGATTGAGAATGTGACCCCAATTGCCAGCTTTGCGAACGGTATCGAGAATGCGATCGCGGATAAACTGTTTAGAGCCGAATAGTACGCCTGGGTCAAGATTTCCTTGAACTTTCATTTGTTTACCCAATCTGGCTCTTGCGTCTGCCATATCTACTGCCCAGTCTACAGTGACAATATCAGCGCCAGATTGTCCCATTCTTTCCAACACACCCGCACTACCGCTAACTAGCAAAATCAAAGGTGTATCGGGATGGGTTTGCTTAACTTGCTGGAAAACTCGCTGCTGATAGGGGAGAGCAAAAGTGTCATAATCTTGAGGACTCAATTGACCCGCCCAAGAATCGAACATTTGGACAACTTGAGCACCACAGTCAATTTGATAGCGGGCATAGATCGCGATCGCATCTGCTAATTTAGCTAACAGTTGATGCAATATCACCGGGTCTGAAAATGCCATGTTTTTGATGATGGAGTAGGTTTTAGAACCTTTTCCCTCTACTGCATAAGCTGCTAAGGTCCACGGCGCACCCACAAAGCCCAACACCGTTGATTTATCGCCTACTTCAGAACGTAGCGCTTGCAAAATTGTTTTGATAAATGGTAGAGCTGCTTCTGGTTCTAAAGGACGCAGAAGCTCAATTTGTTCTTGAGTGCGGAGGGGCGAGTGAATGATTGGCCCTTTACCTTCCGCAATGTCCATGTCAATGCCCAAACCAGGTAATGGGGTGACAATATCAGAAAATAAAATTACTCCGTCTGGTTGGAAAGCTCTCCACGGTTGCAAGGAAACTTCAATTGCTACTTCTGGAATTTCCGAGCGATCGCGAAACGAAGGATACTTATCTCTTAAGTCTCGATATGCTTTCATATATCGTCCCGCTTGTCGCATCATCCATACAGGGGGACGATCTACTACTTCACCACGAGCAGCCCGTAACAGATGAGGAGTCGTTGAATAAACACCCATTTATCACTTCATCCTAAGTCACAATTTTTATGCCACTGTTTAGCTTATCATTCCGGGATTACGCTTTATTAGCAAGTTGTCAGCAAAAGCCCTAGTTCCTTTACACCAAAGGGAAATCGGGTCGGGAATAGGATAAAACAAGAATTAACAAAAAAAGTGGAATATAAAAGAATTTCGTCACTCTTTTGTGTTGTCTCCACTCTCTACTCCCCTAACTTCTTATGCAAACTGACTCTAACAGTCCCGAACATCTTGCATCTGCTAATAATGAGCCTAATCCAGGAAAGTTTTTGATTCCGCGATCGCAGCGACAGAGGTTCTTTATTCAGTTTACCTTAATGACCCTGATCGGATGGGTTGTGGGTGGCATTGCCAGTATCGCCTTAGAGAAAATTATTCTCCAAAGTCTCTCACCTAACGTTGCTATCCAACCACAAACATGGAGCATTTTGGTCAGAAGTCTCAGTAACGTTGTATTTGCTGTAATTTTTGCTGCTGACCAGAGCCTTGTCCTTTACCGATATTTACTAGGTTGGCAGTGGCTATTTGCTACTAGCGTCGGTTGGCTGATTGCCAACGGCGTTTCTACAGCCTGGATTAACTACATTTCAACCATTGCCTCATCATCACCTGAAGAAACTTTTATTTTCGGATTTTTGTCTGCGATCGCATATATAATTTCTGGAATTTGGCTAGGTATTTGCCAATGGCTGGTATTGAGGCGATATACCGCAGGCATTTGGTGGTGGAATTTTTTACCCTCAATCTCTTTCTTCTTGATTACTATTTTGGTTTGGTTGCTTTTTCTTATACAAAATTTGATTCCAGAAACCTACCGGACTCCCATATTATATTGGAGCGGACAAGGGCTGACAGCTATAATTTTGGGAGCCATCCCAGCAATTGGTTTGTGTACACTGAAAAGAAATTTACATCGCAAAACTGAAGTTTCTCCCTGACTTTTGTCGATATATTCCATTAATTTTAATGTTTATGACTCGCCCGCGAATTCTCCAACCCGGTCAAAGTTATACATTTAGTAAGTATTTTGAATTACCATATACCCCAGCAGACATCTTGGCGGAACTGGGATGTAGTTACGAACGCGCATCGCTACAACTACCACAATATTCAGGCGTAATTGACTATTTAGAGTTTTTGCAGCGTTACTTACGGCGCAATATCATGCGCGTCAACCCTATCAGTGAAGCTGCAAAACGTGAAGTTTTAATTGCTCCTATTTTGCTGGAAATTTGCGACCAAACGCAAACTCAACTGAACATTGAGTATCCCATTAATGTTAGCGAACAACTCAAAGGAAGTTTTGATTACTATATTTCATCTTCCAATTCACTGTTAGTAGTTGAAGCCAAGCAATCCGATTTAAGTCGAGGGTTTACTCAACTTGCAATTGAATTGATAGCACTTGACCAATGGACAGATTCTCAAACCCCAACTTTGTATGGTGCTGTAACAAATGGAGAAGATTGGCGATTTGGAATATTTTATCGCCAAGATAAACGGATCATGCAAGATATCAAACTTTATCGCGTTCCAGAAGGTTTGGAAGAATTAGTGCGAGTGCTTGTGGGAATTCTTACGAATGCTACTAGTTAATTAGGGAGCATCCCAGTTTTTATTATTCGATGAAATAATAAAATTTAATATGTCATTGCGAGGAGGAACGACGAAGCAATCGCAAAGACTGGGATTGCTTCGTCGTTCCTCCTCTCTACGAGACGCACTCGCGTTCGCAATGACGTTTACAAAAATGGGATGCTCCCGTTAATTATGTACTCAAGCCACTGCACCTCAGAGGATATCACGAGCTACCCAGTTTGATTTAATTGCTATCCCAAATAGTTTCTAAACGCTCTTGTGCTATTTTGAGAGCTTTTTCAGGAGACTCACCCAACAATGTAGCCTCAATAGCTCGACCAAGACTGTCAGAAAGGCGGCTATATCCAGCAATAATCGGTCGAGCACCAGCCAGAGGAACTTGTTCCATAAACACTTTTAACCAAGGTTTTTGGTTCATGAATTGCTGATAAGCCTCACTTTGTGCAGCTTTAAGATTAACTGGTAAAAAACCGGTGCCGATACTCCATTCTTTTTGGAATTCTTCACTCAAAACATATTCTAAAAACTTGAGTGCAGCTTGCTCTCTGGCTGGTGTAGTTTTCATCACATACAGATTTCCGCCACCTGTGACCGTAGCTTGACCAACATTTGCAGGTATGGGAAATGCATCATAATCAACTTTAGATTTAGTGATATAAGTCCAAGGGCCTGTAATTTGCATAGCAACGCGACCCGCTATAAAAGCATCCTCTTCATAACCCCTTTCTGGAGAAGAAAGCGTTGCTGAACCATCTTTTAATAGCTGCTGCCAGAATTGTAAAGCTTTCAGCGCTCCAGCGTTCGTTAAATCTGGTCGGTTATTTGTTAGTACTTCTCCTCCAGCGCTCAATAAAAAAGGAAACCAGCTAAAAACAGTCCATTCTCCCTTTCCTAAAGGCAGTACAATTCCGTACTGTTCTGGTCGGTTGTCGCCATTGCGGTCTATGGTCAATTTTTTAGCAACTTCCCTCAATTTTTCCCAAGTCTTAGGCATTTGCGTAATTCCCGCAGCTTCAAAAAGCTTAGGTCTGTAAAAAATGCCTATATTGCTTGTATATAATGGGGCTGACCAAAGATGACCGTCCAATTGCAATTCTTCAAGTAGGTTAGGGCTGATTTCTGACTTTAGTGGCAATTTGTCTAACCAATCTTCTAAAGGTATAATTGCCCTTAAATCTGCCAACTGACCTGTAATTTGCGGGTAGAATGCCAGGATATCTGGAGGCACATTACCCACAACTGCTGTTAATATTTTCGGCAAGTGGGGTTGAGCTAAAAAGACAGATTCTACCTGGACATTAGGATGAGTCTGATTAAATTTGTCTACCAGTTTTTCAAACACATCTCGATTAGCAGGGGGATTGATTGCTTGCCATAGGGTTAAACGAATTACTCCATCATCCTTCTGTGCTAGTCCCTGACAACCAGATAAAAATATAAGAAACGAACTTAGGACAATCCCTATAAGTAACATTTGCCAAACAGAAGCAATAACCCGGCGATAATAATGGCTTATTTGGGATAGAAAAAGGATAATCTTCATACCAGGTAGTTAACCAGATTAAGAAATATTCTCCAAAACACTTTTGGTAATACTAGTTTCTGCTCTTGTGTAAATATAAGTTTGGGGTTCGGTTATTTTTTCGGTTCTGAAGATTTTTGCTGCCCGATACCAAAAGTCTGTATCCTCTCCGTAAGCAATATGATTAAACCCTTTCACCTCAAAAAATACCTGTCTCTTCCCAAAAAAGGTTGGGCCTAAAACACATTCTCGGAGATTAATTTTTTTACCTGGTTGAAAATAATCTGCAACCAAAATCTCTTCTTCTGTGGCGAACCCACCTTCAATCAAATCAATTTCTGGATTAGCTTTCATATATTCAATTCGCGCATCCAGGTGATTGACTTTATAAGCATCATCACTATCCAGAAATGTTATATATTTGCCAAAAGATGCTTGAATACCAGCATTTTTAGCATACCATAGCTTCCTATTTTGATGTTTCAAATACCGGATATTTTGAAATTGTTCAAGATAAGGATTGACAATTTCAAAAGTATTATCCTGGCTGCCGTCATCAACTATAATCAGTTCCCAATCTTTAAAAGTTTGAGCGATAACACTATCAATGCAATTATTTAGATATTTTGCTCGATTGTAGGTACAGAGGATAATTGATACTTCATAATTGAAATCAAAAATTACAGTTTCCATTTTTAAATCATCATCGTAATTGTTCACACAAAAATCCCATTAATAAAACAGGGATTTTTAATTATTGAGGAGTAAAGCATTAAGCTGTATTTAACATAACAAAGTTATTAACAATCTAAAAAATTACTCTTTAACTGTGTAAGTTTATAAATTCGTGCATAACATCATTATAATTATAAATTATCCGGCTATAATCAAATTTTTCTCTGACATATTCTAAAATTTCTTGGCGATAAGATTGGTTTTTCTCAATCATCTCGCTAATTGTATCGGTAACAACTTGTTGAGCTTCTGGCGTGGTGTCAGTTAAAATATTATCTGGCAAAATTTTAATGAATTCTTTGTGATGTAAATTGGCGCTAGCAGATTCAGAAACAACGATACATAAACCTGCTGCCATTGCTTCTAATACTACAAGTGGTGCAACTTCTCCTTCACTAATTAAAACTAAACAGCTATAATCTGTGAGCCGAGAATAAACTTGTTCTAAACTCCATACACCTAAATGTTTTGTTGTTGTTCCTTCAACAAAATCAGGATCATCTAGAGGGCCAACAAAATCTATTCCAATCTTTCCATCTATGATTTTTGCCAGTAATTTCTGCTGTTTTCTTGGTTGAATCCAACCTAAACAAATAGCTTTATTATTACCTTTAGCTTGAAAATTTACTTTCTGACTATCAATACCGTTCACTTGCACTGATATGTATCCAGAATAGCCTGCTTTCAGTAAAAAATCTTTTGTTAAGTGAGAAAGAGCAATTATCCCAGGTGCATTGAAATAATGTTGATATGCTTCTCTAAATTCTTCATTCCATTTATCTGTTTTAAACAAATAGCCATCATGACAGGTAAAACAATACTTCTGCTTAAGGTTCCGATTAAATTCGCTTACAAAACTATAGGCGTGTAAATGCACAAAGTCATAATTATTATTATTAATATATTCTATGACCTCGTTAACATCTTTCTCGTTTAAGATATCGGCTTGATGTCCAATTTTCTCTAAAAAGTTTTTGTATTCATTTATCACAGTTAAAACAGAATGCGATAGGGGAGGTTCAGGGATATAACCCCAAGCGACAAGAGCAATTTTCATAAATAATTTAGTTTCTCCTCACACTTTTTCTCCTCAAACTTTTAGATTTACTTTTCAGCCAAAATACAAGTTGCGACCGGATAATCTGGATGATAAGCGTCTAGTTCTTCAGATGTTAGTTCTTCTACGGCTATTCCGTGATAACTAGCTATGACAGTGGTAGGATTGCCATAGACATACAACTTCTGTTGTGAGAAGTTTCTAAACATCCAGGCGAAAGCATCAGGTAAAGGTCGCCAATAATCAACGGGAGTAGCATGAACTCTAATCGCACTTGGTACCATCGCAAAACATTTTCCACCGGGTTTTAGCCAAGTGTGGATATTTTCCACCGCTATCCAGGGAGCATAACAGTGTTCTAAAACATTAAAAATTATCACTGAATCAAAAGTTTCTGGTTTGATAACAGATACATCGTGAACATCCCCAACTATATCTACTCCTGGGCCTGCTTCTAAGTTGAGAATTTGATATGATGTGCCTGGATTAATTTGATAAAAATCTTTGTCTTTTGGTGTTCCTCCTATTTCCAAGATATTATCCCCGATTTGGGTTTGAATTTCCTGAAGAAATTTGCTCAGATAGTATCTATCGACGGGTTTACCTCTTGTCAATCCAAATGCTTGACAAATGGGAACTGCTTTTTTCAAATCACCCCAATCTATTGAACCTGTCGCAGGTGATAGGAAACCAAGGTTTTCTAAGTGTTCTACTAATTTACGAAAGTCTTCTATACTCTCAATAGATTCTAGGTCATCTTCTAATTTGTATTGAGAAAATAATTGTGGCAGGACTTGGTAAGTTTCTCTACTTAATGAACCAAGTTCAAATTGCATTTCCTTTTCGATAAAACTCCGAAAGCCTTTACCGAAAATTGTCAGGCTGCCATCTGCTAAAAAAACTATAGCATCTTGAAGAAGTTGTTCATATTGATCTAGTTCCTGAATGACTTTATCTGCTATGGAAGCGTATTTAACTTTTTGGAATATTTGGTAAGCATTCCCTAGTGAATGTTCGTGAACGAATATTTCTAGTATTGTCAGCCACGATTTTGATGGAACAATTTCTGCTGTTCGCTGACTCCAAGCAAAAATTGCATATAACTGTGAATCTTCAATTTTTAAGAAGACGTTAGGTACATATTGTTTGGGCATACAAGTAAATGACTCAAAAAATTTTAATAAGGAGGATGACTTAGGCATTATAAGCTATTTTGGAATCTATCTATACTGACAGTTCACAGATTATGCAGAGAAGATTTTCTCTTTCTCTACAGTAAATCTAGTACGGCTTGGTGGGGTGATTCACATTTAGTAAAAGCCCTGCGTAGCTTGCCGCCATAGGCATCGCCTTACTTTCTACCCGCGCCTAGATGTTTCTAATTACCGCAGGGCAGCATTAGGGGCGATTACCTTTTGCTTGGGGATTTGACTTGATCTCAGTATTAACTATTGAACCATAGTGTGTTACTGTTAATCCTGAATTACGTAATTTAATTGTTAAAGCTAACAAAACTAGTACATAATGAATCTTTGGAGAAAAAGAAAGAATGACAAAAACTAATGAAGTTGTTCCAAATATCTCATTGTCTAGTTGGGACTATATTTCACCTGAATTTGAAATAGCTCATCCTGATTCATCTTTCCCCAATATGATTATTGGAGACCTCAATAATTGTTATTGGTCTTATTTACGTCGAGAGATTCCCCATAACTGGTATGTGGATAAAGATGAGCCATTTATAGGGTTTCTCAATCGAGATGAGACACATATTTTATATAATACGGCAATCAAATTTGCTGGGAAAAAAGCATTAGAAATTGGTTGTTTGCGGGGTTGGTCTGCCTGCCATCTGGCATTAGGTGGAGTGGAATTAGATGTAATTGATCCTGCTTTAGCCAGAGAAGATGTTTATGAAAGTGTAAGTAATTCCTTACGGCTTGCTGGTGTTCTCGACTCAGTTAATTTAGTAGCTGGTTATAGTCCACAAAAGGTAGAGGAGTTAGCTAAACAGTTACAACGCAAGTGGTCATTGATTTTCATTGATGGCGATCATGAAGCGCAGGCTCCGCTCAATGATACGATTATTTGTGAACCATTGGCAGAGGATGATGCTTTAATTTTGTTCCATGATTTAACTTCCCCTGATGTAGCACAAGGCTTAGACTATTTAAAGGAAAAAGGTTGGAATACAATCATTTACCAAACTATGCAAATTATGGGTGCTGCTTGGCGTGGGAATGTTGAGCCAGTAAAACATCAGCCAGATCCGAAAGTTAATTGGAATTTACCAAAGCATTTAGAAGGTTATTCTGTAAGTGGATTATGACTGTTTAACCAGAAGCGGATCTGATTTTAACTTAATGTGGATGCGCGATCGCTAATATCCCCGCATCCCCATCTAAAGTTACCTCTACACCCACTGGTAACGCTGCATTGGGACTATCGTGGCCAAAAGATAAGTCAGAGACAATCGGAATATCCAAATCACCCAAGCGATCGCGCAATACTTCTTCTACACTAAAGCTAGGCACAGTTGGCGGCGCTTCACAGCGAGTAAAACCCCCCAAAGCAATACCGCAGACTTTAGACAAAGCACCACTCAAACGCCACTGCGTCAGCATCCTGTCAATACGATAAGGTGCTTCCGTAACATCCTCCAATGCGAGAATTACACCATCCAGATGTGGCAAGATTGGTGTACCCAAAAGGTGAGTAGCCACCGTGAGATTACCTGGCAACAAAGTACCAGTAACCACACCACCACCCCAACCGTAACCTTTAAGAGGAGCGATAGTGCGGCCCTCCAGCCAATCGAATAATCGCTCAATCGACCAATCTGGCTCATCTATCAAAGTCGTCAGCACGGGACCGTGAACGCCAGAAACTCCTGCTGTATAAAGGCTCCATAACAAAGCTGTGATATCCGAAAAGCCTATGAGCCACTTAGGATGCGCTGAGTTTGGCCAATTCCAATCTTCTAAGATGCGGGTGCTGCCAAAACCGCCTCTGGTACAAAGAAGACCACGACAATCAGGATCTTGCCATGCTGCTGCTAATTGCTGACGACGGTTTTCGTCTGTTCCTGCTAGATAACCCCATTTGTCATCTATCTTGGGGCTGATTTCTAGTTGGTAGCCGCGCGATCGCCAAATTTCTATACTCCGTTCAAATGCCTCAAATTCTCGCAAAGCACCACTAGGGGCAATTACTCGTAGTAAATCTCCAGGTTTCAGGGGCGGTGGTAAGATTTTGGCTGGCATGAAAAAAGTTATGAGTGAAAAGTATAATATTAACAATGCTGCAACTGTGTTAACAACACAACAACTTCATCAATTGCCTGCCGCACAACTGTTGCAGGTTGTTCTGATTGATTCACGATAATACTAAAAACCAGCGGTTCATACTTCGGCGCATTCATATATCCAGATAGAGAAATTACACCCGTTAACGTACCTGTTTTTGCTTGTACAATGCCCTCAGCAGGTGTACCTTGAAAGCGGCCCTTTAGAGTTCCACTTTTACCCGCCACGGGTAAAGATGCACGATATATATATGCTGTTGGTGTTCTTGCTATTCCTCGCAAAGTTTGTACAAAAGCTTCTGGTGTCACTAAGTTACGACGTGATAAACCCGAACCATCCACTAAAATATAATTTGCTGGATCAACTCCCAATTGAGTTAAACTCGCTTTGACAACTTCTAAACCGACATCAGCGCTAGTCTGATTTTTCACTCTGGGTTTTTTCACAGCTAATGCTCTCAGCAATGCTTCAGCATATAAGTTATTACTATTCTGAAGAGTTTCCATTAATAATTCAGATAAAGGTGGCGACTCTACAAATGCTATTTCCTCTTGATTAACACCACCATTTATTACTAATATTTGTCCCAAGGTAATTTTTTCTGTTGCCAAAGCAGTGCGGAAGCGCCGTAAGAAGTAATAATTAGGGTCAACTACAGGCAAATCTATTAAAGACGGTTCAGAATTCGTTGTCAGTTGTCCTTGAATTCGTAATACTGTTCCTGATAATTCGCGGGTAACGTTGATGTAGCTTGGTTGATTTTGGGCAACGGTTACTGACTGATTAATTGTCCGCCACTGTTTCGCCTCGCCAGCATCCGTCCATACCACTTGTAAAGATTTACCTACAGCTTGCGGTACAAGTTTTAAGCTAAAAATATTTTGATTCAGAATAAAGCTGTTGACTGGTGCGCCATAGTCAGACTGCACATCTTCCCATTGCCAGGTGGGGTTAACAATATCACCTTGAATATAACTATCATCGGCAATCAACCGCTGAATCTGGGTAATACCTTTCTGTTTTAGCTGCTGTGCCAATTTTTGCAGTTGAGTATCACTTAAGCTGGGATCTCCCCTACCGATAACACGTAAAACACCATTGCCATTCTGATAAATAGAAGTGCGAATCCGAAAATTAGCACCCAATTGCTGCAATGCAGCTGCTGTTGTCAGCAATTTCAGGTTAGACGCAGGAGTAAAATATTTCTGAGCATCCCGGCTGTAAAGAGTTTGCCCGCTTGATAGGGGTTGTACCAAAATTCCCCAGCGCACCCGACTAAATAAGGGACGATTAATTACAGCATCTATAGCTGTTCCCAGTTGGGTAGAGCAAATTGATTTTGTGGTAGTTGTTGGCGCGACTTGGGTTTGTGCTTTCGCAATAGAACTAAATCCTATCTGGCTAGTCAAAAATATTAACAAAACACCCAGTGGTTGATTGAAAGTCTTTAGTCTCACCAATTTTCCTTATCCCAAAGATAGATATTTTTAGCTTGCCAACAACTTCTTTCCGGAGAGAGAAGACTTGGCTCAGTAAAGTTACTTAACTAGTATAGGGAAGATGTTCACATGTTTCATACGTGGGCGAGCGCACAAACATAATTTATGGGACTACAAAATAGAAACGTAAGTCAACCTGCACATACAGAAATACGAAATCGAGGCAACGGTGTGAGTACATTTTTATCTGGTGTAGCTGTATTACTCTCTACTTTGGCTCTGGGATGTAGCGGCTATGTAGCTTATGAAGTTTTCACGTTACGGCAGACACTAAATACTACTAATACAGTCAGTAACAGCATTCCCACTCAAGTGCCAAGTCTTACAGCTACAACTTCTCCACAAGCAACGGTCTCACCATCCCCAGCTAGTGCTACAACTTCAGCAATTAGCCCTGGTCAATTTGTGCAGCCTGCTTTTGGCAAAAAGGCAGAAGTTGAGTTACTTTCAGCAAAAAGAATTAAAGATCCAGAAACTGGAAACCGTGATGTGGTAAATCTGCAAATGCGGATTCGTCGCCTTGCCACAGACGGAGTTGTTGGTGGCGATATTATATCGGTTGCTAGTACAACAGCCCGCAATCCTGAGACTAGCGTAACTTACAAAGGAGTTGCTCTTAATCGCTCAACAGAAAGCGTTTCTTTGTTTCAAGTACGTCCACAAGCCTCCGCAGATGCTTATATCTGGCTAAGAGTTCCTGATGGTGTTAATAACTTGGACATTTTTGTGCCAGATACAGCTGCATTTAAAAATGTACCAATTTCTAATTAGTCCTCTATCGGATTAATTTTGATAACGTGCAAGATTCCCAACTTCTTCATGAAGTCGGGAATCTGAATAACTTAACTCAAACAAAATTATTTCATCCTCTAAATTAGCAACCCCAAATTAACGATGGTAGATGGTTGAGGCTGCAATTCAAAAAGGATTATTCCTCCTCTTCCTCTTCTTCCTCTCCGAACACTGCGTCTATAAGTTCTTGTGCGCGTTCGTCTGAAATATTTAAGGCTTCCTGAAGCTCAGAGATATAATCCTGTTCTGCTTCGGGTACTTCTTCGTCAATCCCCACCACTAAGATAGCTGTGATGTATGCAGCTTCACGATAACCTCTATTGGGTAAGGATTCGATGGACTGGGCGATTAAATCTTCTGGTTCTTCTTCTTCAATCAAGCTGACAACTTTTTCGGTCAATTCTTCAAAGTCTTCTTCAGAGTAATCTTCAAATAAGTCAACCCGACTGAGAAATTCACTTAAAGCATATTCTTCTGTGGAAGAAATACCTTCACCATCGGCTGCTGCGGAAAAAAGTCCAAGGAGTGCGATCGCAACTTCTGGTTCTAGAGCAACTGAACTAACACTACGGCCTTTGGGCAACTTGCGTTTAGACATAATTATCCTCTAAAAGTTACGTGATATTTTAGGAAGTCATATTTTGCGGTTTATAATGCTTCCTCGATTTATGATTCCCAAAATAATGCGGAAATATACATTGGGATGAATCTTTTTTTCATAAAAAATACGCAGAGAATATATTTGTCTGCGTATAAAAACGGTTAAATTGCTTTAAGCGATCGAGGTTTTTAGTACTTGTGTGTACACCATAGCTTATAAAGGGGAGGGAATTAGATGTTCTAGTTTCCCCTTTCTAATATTATTTTGGCGATCGCATTTGTTGATTGGGCGATCGCAGTTGCTAATTGCACTTATTCTCAAACAGCAAAAACAATCTGCTCAAATGCGATTCTCTAATAGAGAACCAATTAAACACTTATTGATTGGTTCTTCGAAAGCCGTCACCAGTACAATTCACTATTTGCAGGTAATTGGCTATGCAAGTGTTGGAGACTGGAGTCAACTACTACCAACCGCTAATCCTGGCGAAGTAAGAAGATCCCACACCACTGCTAGCTAACCCTGCACTTTTACCACTGGCGACATTAGCCAGAACCGACTCACCCGCAGACTTGTTAACTCAAGTCGCGACTGCTGTGGATATGATTGAAGAAACAGACGAGCGACAGAATATATCAGCTTGTGTACAGGTTTTAACTGGTTTACGGTTTGACAAAAGTTTGATTACACAGCTTTTCAGAGAGGAAATTATGCAAGAATCTGTGATTTACCAAGACATTCTGCAAAAGGGAGAAGAACGAGGAAAGAAACAGGAGGCGCTACAACTGATTATGCGTCTTTTGACACGACGCTTTGCTGCAATTGAGCCAGAGATAGAAAAGCAGATTTGCACATTATCCATTACTCAACTAGAAGACTTAGCTGAGGCGCTGTTAGATTTCTCCAGTCAAAGCGATTTAGTGAATTACTTAGGAAATATCTTTTTACCTCAACCCAATCAGGAAGATTAAGCTATCTCTACGCAAAAGGAAAGGGAGCAGAATTAGGGGAATTCCTGTATCTTTCTCCCCTTCTCCTTGCTCCCCTACCTCTCTAGTCTGAATTATCAAAAAGCGTTACAGCTTCGTCCCACACTCAGCACAGAAGTTGTGGTTAGGAGCATTTTTGGCATTGCAGTTACTACAATAAACTGGCTCTGCTGCTGCTTTGGGCGGTTGCTTCTGCAAGCCGACCATTTGAGCGTTGCTCTTGCCTGGAGCTACCATTGGATAGCAGTTTTCGTCTCTGGTGACGTGGACGTTTAAGATTACTGGCCCTTTGTGTGCCAGCATTTCGGCGATCGCATCTTTTAATTGACTGCGATCGTTGATTACCATGCCTTTAATGCCATAAGCTTTTCCCAACAACTCTACGTCTGGCATCCCTACTTCCATGTCGGAGCATGAGTAACGTTCACCATAGAAGGCTTGCTGCCACTGGCGTACCATCCCTTGCCAGCCGTTGTTGATAATTATTGTCTTGACATTTATTCCATACTGTGAAATTGTCCCTAGTTCCTGTAAACACATTTGGAAACTAGCATCACCGCTGATACAGATGACTTCTTCATCAGGAAACGCCACTTTCGCGCCCATTGCCGCAGGTAAGCCAAAACCCATCGTTCCCAAACCAGCGCTAGAAATCCAGCGCCTTGGGCCATTCTTCAGGAATTGTGCTGCCCACATTTGATGTTGTCCAACATCTGTGGTGTAGAAAGCATGGGGTGCTTGGCTATTGACTTCTACAATCACTTCTTGGGGTGAAATGCTGTCGTGATGCTGCGGCACGATTAGAGGATATTCTTCGCG
Source organism: Nostoc sp. ChiQUE02 (assembly GCF_034531305.2). Classification (NCBI taxonomy): domain Bacteria; kingdom Bacillati; phylum Cyanobacteriota; class Cyanophyceae; order Nostocales; family Nostocaceae; genus Nostoc; species Nostoc sp. ChiQUE02. The sequence continues at coordinate 15,511 of NZ_JAVRBN020000010.1, read as the reverse complement.
CCAACGGTTAACTAGATTTAGCCACTCTTGGTTTTGATTCGGTGTAGCCTTAACGCCTGTTTCTTTGCAACGACGCAACAAGTCTACTAACACGTTCCGCACATCGCCGACGATGGGCACTTCGGGAATGCGATTTTTGCCAACTTCTGCTGGATCGATATCAATGTGGATTACTTTGGCGCGGGAGGCGAATTCGTCTAACTTGCCTGTCACGCGATCGTCAAATCTAGCGCCAACGCAAATCAGCAAGTCACAATCACTAACAGCGAAGTTAGCGTAAGCTGTGCCGTGCATCCCCAACATTCCTAAAGCTAGGGGATGATGTTCGTCAAATGCACCGATCCCCATTAAGGTTGTGGTGACGGGGATATTAAATAACTCAGCTAGCTCTTTTATTTCTTCATGAGCACCAGCTGCGATCGCACCACCACCCACATACAATAGCGGACGGCGACTTTCAGTAATCAACTGGATCGCGGCATGAATTTGCCGGGGATTTCCCTTCACTGTGGGACGATAACCGCGTAACTTCACTGAACCTGGTTTTACAGGCACATAGTCAAATTCTTCTAAAGCTACATCTTTGGGGACATCAATCAAAACTGGCCCCGGACGCCCTGTGCTAGCGATATGGAAGGCTTCGGCGACAATTCGCGCCATATCTTTGGGGTCACGCACTACATAAGAGTGCTTCACGATTGGTAGCGTAATCCCGTAAATATCGGTTTCCTGAAACGCATCTGTACCAATCGACGGGCGTGCTACCTGCCCTGTCACCACAATCATCGGGATTGAGTCCATGTAGGCTGTGGCGATCCCTGTCACCAAGTTAGTTGCTCCTGGGCCAGAAGTACCAAAGCATACTCCTACTTTCCCAGTAGCACGGGCGTAACCATCAGCGGCGTGGGCTGCGCCTTGTTCGTGTCTCACGAGAATGTGCTTCATAGCACCAGTTGCTTCCACCTTATACAGGTCGTCGTAAATTGGTAGAATTGCCCCACCAGGATAACCAAAAATATAATCAACGCCGTGGCGATGAAGGCTGTCAAGCAGAGCAAAACCGCCAGATGCACGTTTGGGCACGACTGGCGGGCTAGAAATACGAGACTGTTTGTGATTCTCGGTTTGTGGGAGACTAATTTGGGAGAGCGATTCTCCTGCGGAGACACTTCGTGAACGCACGGTCAAACCTCAGACTATAGCTAAAGTTAATGCTGAATTTCTGTAGTTAAGATTTCATTTTAATTGAAAAGTTCAATCAAATTCTGAGAATTTTATATATTAAATATAAAGCTAGATTATTAGCCTACATTAATTAAATTACGTCTTGCAAGACTTTGCGGGTATTTTGCCAAGCCCAAACACCGACAACCACAACAATAATACTCATTGCTACAAGCACAAATCGCAAGCCCAGAGCATCAGTTAATGGTCCAGTAATCGCCAGAGGTAACGCCAGAGCGATGTTGACGGCATGATTTTGAAAGCCAAATACTTTACCGTGCATGGTAGGTGGTGTTTGCTGTTGAATTAAAGTTTGCATGGGTACACCAATTAAGGCAGCACCTACACCCAAAAATCCACATAATCCTAGTGCCAGCAACAAGTTGTGCGTAAAAGTGAACACCCCTAATACTAGTGCCATCATCAAAAATCCAATTAAAGGTAAGGGCTTGTGATGTAATTTCTCACCCCAATGACCTAAAATCGCTGCACCAAATACCATACCCACCCCTGCTGCTGCCAAGAAAAAGCCAAACTGTTTTTCTTTTAGACCAAACTCCTCGGCTAATCGAATCGTCAGCACTGTTAAGGCTGCAAATACACAATATAAAGTTGTCAGTTGCAGCATGGCATTCAAGATCAAAGGGTTTTTCTTGAGATAGCGTAGGCTTTCGGTGAATTCAGCCCAAGGGTGATTTGATGCCCGATGTTCCCGGTGGGGTTTGTGTTCTTTAAACTTAATTGGCTGCATGATCGCAGCCGATAATATGTATAATCCGCCAACTACAAGCTCTTGACCGTATTCTTCTCCCATCCAGCTTTTCGCCAAACTCAAAATCGGCTCTCCTATAGCAAAGCCAACAATTAAAGCTCCCATCATTGTGCTGCTAAACAGCGCATTAGCTGCCAACAAATTCTCTCGCTTCACCAACAAGGGAATGGCTGCTTGTTCAGCTGGTGCAAAAAACTGAGTCACCGTAGAAATGGCAAAAGTCAGGATTAACAGAATCAGGAACTCTCGTGGTAACAAGGGAAGACATAGCGTCAATATTCCCCGCACAACATCTGAGCCAACCATAATCAGCTTTTTTGGCAAGCGGTCAACAAAGATACCACCGGCAGAGCCGAACAAAATTGCTGGTATTGTAAACGACAGCATCAAGGTTGAGTACATCGAGTTTTGCGCCAACCCAGGAAGCGGTGAGTAGTTCTCCAAGAGAGCAATCATCAAAACAAAAAAGACCTTATCTGCTAACTGGGACAACAGTTGCCCAATCCACAGGAGCATAAAACCACGGTTTTTTAGCAGTGCGCCAAACCCGTTATTAACAGCAGCCGGTTCAGTTGGAAACATTAGATACTTTGGGTAGATGGGGAGTGGGAGAGACGCGACGCCAGTCGCTACAACGGGGAGCCACTCCGTTGGGCGGCTTTGCCGACTTGAAGGAAGTGGCGTGGGAACCCCCCTTCGGGTTCACCAGTCGCCTACGGCGGGAAACCCGCCTACAGCGCTGGATTCACCGCAACGCGCTGGCTCATTAATCGCGTCTGTACTGGGGATTGGAGAGTTGGGGGAACTAATGACAAATGACTAACTCCTCACTCCTAACTCCTGTTTACTTACTCCATTGTCCGGATTAATTTGCTTCATAGCGCTTTAACAGCATAAGCAAAAACTCAGTAGCTGTCAGACGACCTTTGGGTGGAATAATCTCAATGGACGAATCTACCCAGCAGCCTTGTACAGTTTGGGGCGATCGCCATATGGACAAATGATCAACTGCTGGCTCTGCATAAAAGTTATTTTGCCCACAACCTAGCAAACAAGAACTCCAATGGGTGAAATAATCATGACTCATCCGATGAATAGGGAAATTACCCTGTAGTGGTACTCCCCATCCATCTATAGCAATAAACGCTTTGACACGACCACCCAAGAGTTGCCACAAATGCGCTGCTCCTATTGCCCCGACTACACCAGCACTAAAGCTAATGAATATAATTGGTGATTTTAAAGAGCCGGTCAAGCGATACCTGCGGTGAGCTACGCTAACGCATAAAAACTGCAAGATATGAAGTGCTGATAAAACTAAAAAATCTTTACCCGGATAAATCAGTATATTTTCGGCATTAGGAGCGATCGCGCTATTCCCAACTACATCTAATAATCCTACTCTAAAGCTTTCAGTTAACTCTGGCTCATGAATTCCAGGGCAAATAATTATACTCATCTTTAACATTACCTTTGATTTTTTGACTCTTCAAATGTACAGAGCTTTTTCAAAAATCAAGTAATAAAGTGTGTTAAGCTTTGCGCCTTTAAGAGAATATTTTGAAACTCTGAACTTGATGTTGGGAATTATTCAAGACTTAAATCTTGATAGAGGCATTTAGCAAAAAGCTGCACCAAATTAATTTCGCTGAAAACGCAACTTTTCGGAATATAACCGCTTTCGCTATTCCAGCAATATGGCAGATGGCACATTGGTTCAATTTTGCATACCCAATCCCCGACGTATGTTTTATATGTAAGGACTTACGCAAAATACCTCTCAAACTCTTATTTCACCGTGTTCTCTGTGTCTCTGTGGTTAGATTTTCCGTTATCTGTGCGTAAGTCTTGTATGTCTTTTGATGTATTATCTTGATTTTCCCATCTATCCTATCCCCCTGGGTGGGATAATAAGTTACAAGTGGGGAAAATGTGCAAACTATTCCCTGACTTTATATTTCTCTGCACTCTGGTTATATTGAGGAACTAATTGTGGTTGCCACGCCGGAAAAAGTACAACACACCCACGAGCATCTATCAGGTAAAGACCGTGTAGCCGTATTGCTCATGGGCTACGGCGAAGTCGAAAGCTACGAAGATTTCGCCAACTATAACGAACAGGCTTTAAATCTACTGACAGCAAAGTTCGCACCAGTACCAACCTGGATTTATCCTCCCCTGGCAAAGCTTTTGGCGCTATTTGACCGCCATGAGTGGGGACACACACACCACGATTTTATCTCCCCACACAATGCCATCTTTGAACAGCAACGGGTTGGGATTGAGAAGAATTTACAAGAAAAATGGGGTGATAAGGTTGAAGTTTTCAAGGCTTTCAACTTCTGTGCCCCTTTTCTACCCAATCAAGTTTTAGCAGAAATCAAAAACCAAGGCTTCTCGAAGCTGCTGATTTACCCACTGCTGGTTGTTGATTCTATTTTTACCAGTGGGATTGCGATCGAGCAAGTTAACAATGCTCTCGTTGAGTTGACTGATGGTGAGGAGCACTGGGTTAAAGCACAGCGTTACATTCCTTCTTTCTTCAACGAACCAGCCTACATCGATTTGATGGCTCATCTGGTTGAGGAGAAAATTGCTGAATTAGCAGGAGCTTATCTCCCTTCTCAAATCGGCATTGTGCTAATGAACCACGGTTGTCCCCATAAAGCCAAAGGCTTTACTTCTGGGATTGCCGAAAGTGAAGCAATGTACGATTTAGTTCGGGATAAGTTGATTAACCGTTATCCCCTAATCTCCGTGGGTTGGCTCAATCATGACACGCCCTTAATTGATTGGACACAGCCAAATGCAGAGCAAGCGGCAAATAACCTGATTCAACTAGGTGCAAAAGTGGTAATTTTTATGCCAATTGGCTTTGCCACAGAAAACCACGAAACTTTATTGGATGTACACCATATCATCCATGCTTTAGAGAAACAGCATCCTGGTACGAACTACGTGCAAATGGCTTGCGTCAACGACCATCCAGAATTTTTGGCTATGGCAGCCCAATGGGCTGATGCTCATATTGCAGAGTTGTTGTCAGAGCAAAGTTTGGCGGTTAATCCCCAACTCGCAGGGGATCACCATCATCACCACCATCATCATTAAGTAAAGTTTGAGTTTGTAGGGTGGGCAAAGCTTTGACCACCCTATAAACTAATTTACGCCCCGCAGCTTGCGAGTATTATCAACTAAACTCTGAGCAAATTCATCAAATCTTTGGGAGAGTTTCTCATCTACTAGCTTGCCTTCAGGACTGAACGCACCCCAAGCTTGTCCGATCGCAATTTGTTCAGGGATAGACCAACAATGCACCCATCTGGTAATTAACCGTAGTTCGTTTAGAGCGTTGCTATTAGACTGACCACCCAAGACACTAATAAATCCTGCCACTTTATCAGACAGCTGATCAAAGCTCATTAAGTCCAGAGCATTTTTCAGTACACCACTAACCCCACCATGATACTCAGGTGTCGCTAAAATTAATCCATCGGCCTGACTGACAGTATCCTGCAAACGCTGAACATCTGGGTATTCTGGATACTCCTTAGCCCCAGTGCAAAATGGTAGCTGCAATTGCTTTAAATCAAGAATTTCTACCTCTGCACCCAAGGCTTCTACTCTTTGCGTTGCAACCTGCAAAGCAAGCTCAGTATAGGAATTGGGTCTTAAACTACCGCCAATACCAACAATTCTCACCATAATTAACCCACAAGTTACTAACTAGCTACTATCACAAGGCTTTTTGTAAAACGAAGTCGTTATGACTATGTTTATCTTAGCTATTTGTATCGCAATGTGTCAAATTAAAATTTTGGAAAAAATTTTTGGTTTTTTCGCCCCCTAAGGGTAAGGCTTTGACCAACAATTTAGGAGCCAGTTGCACACAAGTCTTCTAGCTTCTGGCTTATGACTAAAGGCGGAGCTTTCCTTGCTCCGCTCCTGACTACTTCTTCGTAAAATTATCCAGGCTGATCGAGTTTATGCAATAGTCGAAAGACATTTGGGAATGTTTTTGTCTGGAAGTTAGACTAGATAAGAAAAGTGTAATTTCCAGTTATTACAATTTTTGCTAGAAGAATAGGCATAAAACCAGCGCTCAACTTGTGCCAGCAGACAAAGGGTAATTATTATGACAAATTTGGGAAAAAAAGCATTGATAAAAAGGCAGTCGTCAAAGCGCGTTGCTTGGGTTGGTGCGATTGCTGCTAGTTTGATTATGTTGCCAGGAATTTTCGGAAGTACTCCTGTTATGGCACAAAAAGCAGAGACCACTTCTCTAAATTATGGCGACTTGATCAAGAAAGCGAAGGCGGGAGAAATCCAAAAAGTAGAGCTTGACGAAACCGAACAGGTAGCAAGGGTTTATCTCAAGGGGCAAAAGGAGAATACACCACCGCAACAGGTGAGACTTCTGGCGCAAAACACAGAGTTGATTAACATTCTCAAAGATAAGAATGTTGATTTTGGCGAGGTTTCCTCTGCTAACAGTCGAGCTGCTGTTGGGCTGTTGATCAATTTGATGTGGATTTTGCCACTGGTAGCTTTAATGCTATTGTTCCTCCGGCGCTCTACTAATGCTTCTAGCCAAGCGATGAATTTCGGCAAATCCAAAGCTCGCTTCCAAATGGAGGCAAAAACTGGAGTTAAATTTGAAGATGTAGCCGGGGTCGAAGAAGCTAAAGAAGAACTCGAAGAAGTTGTTACTTTCTTGAAACAGCCTGAAAGATTTACTGCTGTAGGCGCACGTATTCCCAAAGGAGTGCTGTTAATTGGCCCCCCTGGTACTGGTAAAACTTTACTAGCAAAAGCGATCGCAGGTGAAGCAGGTGTACCATTCTTCAGTATTTCCGGTTCGGAATTCGTGGAAATGTTCGTTGGTGTGGGTGCATCTCGTGTGCGTGACCTCTTCAAAAAAGCCAAAGAGAATGCTCCTTGCCTAATATTTATCGATGAAATTGACGCAGTAGGTAGACAACGGGGTGCTGGAATCGGTGGTGGTAACGACGAGCGCGAACAAACCCTCAACCAACTGCTCACCGAAATGGATGGTTTTGAAGGTAACACAGGCATTATTATTATTGCTGCCACTAACCGTCCAGATGTTTTAGATGCAGCGCTGCTCAGACCAGGACGCTTTGACAGACAAGTGATGGTGGATGCACCGGATCTAAAAGGACGACTGGAAATTTTGAAAGTCCACGCCCGGAATAAGAAAATTGACCCTAGCGTATCATTAGAAGCGATCGCTCGCCGTACCCCTGGTTTTACTGGCGCAGATTTAGCCAACTTACTCAACGAAGCCGCCATTCTCACTGCGAGGAGGCGCAAAGAAGCTGTCACCCTTTTAGAAATTGATGCTGCTGTAGACCGAGTTGTTGCAGGTATGGAAGGTACCGCCTTAGTAGACAGCAAGAGCAAGCGCTTGATTGCCTATCATGAAGTTGGCCATGCTTTAGTGGGCACATTGCTCAAAGACCATGACCCTGTACAGAAAGTTACATTAATTCCACGAGGACAAGCACTAGGATTAACTTGGTTTACTCCCAACGAAGAACAGGGGTTAATTTCCCGTTCCCAACTCAAATCCAGGATTACTGCTACTTTAGGTGGCCGCGCCGCCGAGGAAATCGTTTTTGGTAAGCCAGAAGTGACCACAGGTGCAAGCAATGACTTGCAGCATGTGACAGGGATGGCGCGGCAGATGGTGACACGCTTCGGGATGTCAGAATTAGGGCCACTGTCCTTGGAAAATCAGAGTGCAGAGGTATTTTTAGGACGCGACTGGATGAATAAATCAGACTATTCTGAGGAAATTGCCGCCAAAATTGATTCGCAAGTGCGCGAAATTGTTAACAATTCCTACATCAAGGCTAAAGAACTGTTGGAAGAAAACCGCGTAGTTTTGGAGCGTTTAGTAGATTTGCTAGCAGAACAGGAGACTATTGAAGGCGATTTATTCCGCAAAATTGTTGCTGATAATGCTCACGTAACTGATGAAAAATTGGCTGTACCTCATTAATCAACTTTAGACTAGTGAAAATCTAAAGGCTCAGATTCCCGACTTTTTTAAGAAGTCGGGAATCTTTTTGTAAAAAAAGTTAGAAGGCTACCTCAGCCTTCCCAAAAACTAGCACAGACAAAGTCTTGCCACTGTAAAGCTTAGGCTATTGTATTATATATAGCCAAGCAATGTACTACAAGTGGACATAAACATCATGAAACATAGATTTTGGGCAAGCTATCTGCTTGCTGCTTTAGCATTTCTCCCCTTCGAGCCTGTAAGCACTACTCAGGTTTTGGCAACAGAGTCAGTTTACCAAGTGGCACAAGCCAAATCTGCTTACACCCAATATATGCTATTAGGCTATAATGAAACCAAACGAAGAAACTATAGAAAAGCTTTATTGAATTTTCAGCAAGCAGAGCGGCTACGTCCTGGAGATAGATATGCTACTGCTGCAATTAGAAATGTTAGAGGTTACATTCAACGGGGTAACGCTAGAAATCGTATCGCCTTTGTCCCAGGTAGACCTGGTAGGGTAAGGTCAGCAGGAACACGAGGAAGTTGCTTTCAAACTGGACAATATATTATTCCCCTGACACCAACAGATAAAGAAGCTCAACGAACTACAGCAGAGCGTCCCACATTCTTTTTCTACATTCCTCAAACCTCGACAACAGTGCAAGCACTAGAATTTGTTTTGCAGGATGATGATAGCGTTGACCCATTGTATAAGGGAACTTTCAAACCTGTTGGGCAGAATGGTATTGTTAGTGTAAACTTACCTGTTAATCAGCCATCTCTACAAATCGGTAAAGAGTATAATTGGACTTTTTCGATGATTTGCGATCTGAGTAACCGCGATAAAGACTCGTATGTAGAAGGCACAATTGTGCGATCGCAAGATGAAAACCTATCTCTTCAGCTAAACCAACCAAACACAGACTTGGATCGTGCAGTTTTATTTGCCACAGCTGGGTTTTGGGAAGATGCTCTGAGAACCTTAGCTAATTTACGTCGCCAGCGTCCTAACGATCCTGAAGTTCAGAAGTATTGGGAAGATTTGTTAAATTCAGTAGAAATTAAAGAAGTTGTAAATAAGCCTTTATTGCCCTGTTGTACTGCTCAGAAATAAGTTAAAAATTACTTAAAAACCCGGTTTTCATAGAGAAGCCGGGTTTTTTACCCTTCAATTTAAGATTAAGCGATCGCAAATACTTATGGCGTGGACGGTATCAATTCTCGCTAATTACTGCTGTAAGTCAAGCTGGTAGAGAAACAGGAAGTGCGATCGCCTTAGAAGAAAAATTAGTGATCATGCTACACAAACTCAATAGTTGAGTTGGTTAACTTGCATGACAAAGCTAGATTCTTAATGTTTTAGCTTATTAAAGAACCAAGCTAGATCGTCTTATTGACACTCAAAAATATGCATATTTCTCTGCAAACAGGCTAGCATGGATTGTAAAAGCCGTGATATCACGCAAATGCTCGTAGAAAAAGGTTTGTATTTTGAACGTAATATATGGAGAGACTAGCGCTAATCTAAATATGCATATACAACCCGAAAACACTAGTTAAATTTGGGGATAAGCAGTCTAAGGACTAAGTATACAGGGATTTGAACCTATCTCGGCTCAATTCCAGTTAAGTGTAAAATCGATTATTCTACACTTAACCTCTTACTACTACTTAGTCTTTATATTTGGTCAAATTATTCAAACTCAAAGTATGTTATCAAAAGCTAAAGAAATTGGGCGAGCAATTCAGTCTGCTTTAAAAGTTCCAGAGCAGTTGTTTGACCAAGCTGATCAGCAAGCTCAAGAAGGTGAATACCAAGCTGCACTTGATTTACTGGATCAGGCTCTTGCTCTAAGACCCAGAAATTCCAAGTTTTGGTATCAGAAAGGGAAAATACTAGCTTACAATCTTAAAAAATCGCTACAAGCCCTCGAAGCTTTTGATAATGCACTCAAGTTTGTTACTGACGACAACAATTTACGTACAGAAACTGAGAAAAACAATTTCTGCAAACAAGTTTTAAATGGTCGTGGCAATGTTCTAAAGGATTTAACTAGGAATAATTATGCCATTGATGCTTATCAAGAAGCACTAAAGATAGATCCAAGCTATTGGCAAGCTCGTAAGGGATGGGGATCGCTAATATTTAGTTGGTTTCATGAATACTCGACGGCTTTGGAAAAACTGGATGAAGGATTGCCGCTATCTCAAGCTCAACTAAAGCATTTACGTTCAGGAGTACGTAATTATCATAAACAAGGTTGTGGGCAACTCCATCGCGCTAAAGGAAAAATTCACTACAAACATGGATTGCGGCAGTCAGCAGATCCCTTCCCGTATTGGAAGGAGGCTGAGAAAAGTTATCAACAAGCTTTACGGTTTTTAAATGCTCAGACAAAAGAATATTTGAAGGTCATTGAGGATCTAATTCAAGTCTTTCTAGCTTTGGGAAAAATTCAGGAAGCAGAACATTTGCAGAGAGTAGGCTTAGATTTGTTGAACCGTTTATTAGCGGAGGCTAAAAGCTTTCGACAAAAAAGATTACTAGCTCTTGAATTTACAGGTTTCAATCAGTTAACGGTAGATATCTTGGTAAGGAATGGAAAAATTTTAAAAGCTTGGCAAACAGCAGAAGAAGGAAAAAATATTTGTTTGAAGTGGCTGTTATGGGAGCAGGATTTGTTAATTCCTACGTATGAACAAACTCAGCAGTTTCTCAATACTTCAACAGCAGCAATTTATTGGCATCTCAGTCCCGCTGCGCTGACCACTTTTGTTTTGAAACCCAATACCCCAGTTCCTGTCCTGATTAATTCAAGCCCATCTAGCAACCACAGCAAAATACCAGAATCTCTAAAACGCTTACTGGAATTTGAAAAGTGGGTCAGCGACTGGGATCAAGTATATTCAAACTACCGAGATAAGGGTAAAGAGGAGACTAGAGACCAGCAGAACAATCCTTGGCGAATCACTATGGACACTACTTTGGAGGAACTCAAACGCATTCTGGATATTCCTGCGATTGAAGCTCAACTTACTGGTGTCAACGATCTGATTTTAATTCCTCACCGGGATTTACACCGTTTTCCCCTCCATGCTCTGTTTAATGAGCGTTTTACTATTGCCTATCTACCTAGTGTTCAAGTTGGACTGAATATGCAAAATCAAGATCCGATGGAGGGATGGCATACAAAACCGTTATTAAATGTAGACGATCCTGCAATTGACGGTATTGATCCAATGCCCTATGCTCAACTGGAATCCGCAATAGTTCGGCAACTGTTTGCCAACTCCACTGCTATTATTGGAGACCAAGCTACCAAAGCTAATGTTATTGAGAAGTTAGATAACAATTATCATGTATTTCATTTCACTGGACACGGAGAATACAATAGCGATCAGCCGGAAAACTCTCGACTTGGCTTGGCAAATGACGATTATCTGAGTGCAAAGGAAATTAGCCAGTTCAATCTTGAGTCCTGTGATTTAGTGACAATTGCTGCTTGTGAAACCGCTTTGACCGGAAACCAAACTATCACCACTGAATATGTCGGGCTAGTTAGTGCTTTTCTGCGGGCTAAAGTTACTAACGTCCTTAGCTCCTTATGGACAGTTGAAGAAACTTCCAGTGCTTGGATTATGATTCGGTTTTATCAATTTCTTCAAGAAGGTATGCCTCCAGCAAGGGCACTGAATCAAGCACAACAATGGCTCCGCACTGTTACGAGTGCTGACCTTGCAACTTGGCTCTGTACTCTTAGCACTCTAGAAGGCTTAGATCCATTAATTAAACAGGATTTAGAACAACAAGCATATAGCATTCTGGAAGAATATAGTACAATTGAACTATTGTCTTCTCCGTATGCTAATCCCTACTACTGGGCAGCTTTTACCCTCACTGGAAGAGGTTTTGTATGAATTCCTTTGAAGCTAGAACACTTGAGGCTTTTCTGAGAGCTGTTTCTCAGATGGAAAAACCGCTGTCGCAGGATTTACACCAGGAAATTCTTAGAGTAGGCCGTGCTTTAGAAAATCATGAGCTTGAAGTTATAAAAGAGATACCAAGCTTAGTGAAACAGGATATTGTTCTCAATGAGCAATATCAATCTGCCTATAAAAATTTACTAAAGCAGTACCAAGCTCAGGAACGAACAAAGAGTTTAGCAATTGCAGTAAATGGATCAACATCGCTTGATCTTGAAAGTCAGATTGCTCAGATTTTGAACGCAGATGATATCCCTGGAGCAGCAAAGAGGTTCATATCTCGCTTGGATTCTCACCTAGCAGATAGTTCTAAGCAAGCTGACTTTTGGAAACGGGGCGATCGTGTTATGGCGTTAGCAAGCGGAGGTGCATTTCTGGGAGTTTTATTAGCTCAAATTCCTGGTGCTATTATTGGTGGACTGCTTGCCGCTATCTATGCATGGTTTACCGACCCACAGACTAGATCGGATAGGAATGGTTAGATGACTCAGAAATATCTATACGCAGCTTGGCTTATTCTTACTATTTTTGCTGCACTGATCATTTTGCTTATACGTGGTCGTCGAACCTCTAAGTGGAAACTTGAATTGAATGAAGTATTTCACATAGCACTTGCTGTTTCCGGGGGAATTTCTGGTAGCTATTTAATATCTAAAACATTGACACATTACGATAGCCTTGAGAAACTTGTCAGTAATGATGGTGTAGTTGCAATGGGACTCGGTGGACTAGTCTCCGTTTGGTTGTGTATACGTACAATTGGGGAATTAGCTGGAAAACCTTGACTTATTTTTTGCTAGAGCTACACAGTTAAGCAATTTCCAAAGCTTTTTGGTACACTATTTTAGAAAATCGATATCACGAGAATAGGCGATCGCTCATTGCAATTGCCAGTTTATTGCTCAAAATCTAGAACGCAGTTGCTATGATCAAACGCCTGCTTGTGGTAGAATCTCCGGGAAAAGTCAAAAAACTCAGTCAAATTCTGGGTTCGGATTGGAAAGTTTTAGCCAGTTGTGGTCACATCCGAGAACTGAGCAATGAAGGGGACGATTCCTTGGGCTTTGTCATGGACGGTAGTAATGTCAGATGCAACTACGTCCCGCGTGACCAACGAGCGAAAGAAACAATCCAGAAGCTCAAGTCTGCGGTGAGGCAAGTTGATGAAGTTGTTTTAGCAACTGACCCAGACCGGGAAGGTGAAACAATCGCTTGGCATCTCAAAGAAACGCTGGGTTTAAGGGAACCGAAACGAGTAATTTATACTGAGATTACAGCATCGGCAGTGCAGAGTGCGATCGCTAATCCCAGAAAGCTAGACCAAAATTTAATCGGTGCTGGGTTGTGCCGAGATTGCCTAGATAAGTTGGTAGGTTATAAGGGTAGTCCTTTAGTTTGGGCATTGAATAACGGCGCTAAGAGTGTTGGCAGAGTCCAAAGCGCGACGTTGCACTTGATTTGTCAGCGAGAAAACGAAATTCTGGCTTTTGTCCCCCAAGATTACTGGAGTGTTTGGGTCGATTATGCTGAAGGATTTCGGGCTTTTTACAAAGGGACGGTTGATGCTGCAAAAGATGCAGCAGAGCAAGAAACTGAAACTCACGATGACGCAAAGGTAGGTAATAATCCAGAAACACCGGAGTCTAAGCGCGTTCTTTCCGAAGCAGAGGCTACACGTTTAGTAGAAGAAGCACAGCGACATCCTCATCAGGTGATTCATTTTGAAGGAAAAATCGTTAACCGCCAGCCACCTCCACCATTTACAACTTCTAGCCTTCAGCAAGCAGCCGGTTCAAAGTTGAGGTTTGCTCCTGATAAAACCATGATTGTCGCCCAAAAGCTCTATGAGGCAGGGCTGATAACATATATGCGAACAGACTCAGTAATGCTGAGTCCAGAATTTTGTGCCAGCGCCCGTAAATGGTTAGAGCAAAATGATCCGCAGAATGTACCGCAGCAAGTCGCCAAGCATCGCAGTAGCAAATCGGCTCAAGAAGCACATGAGGCGATTCGTCCAACGGATGTATTTCGTCCCTCAGTTCAATTGCGTTTAGAACTTCCTGATGATGAGTTTAATCTGTATGTGATGATCTGGAAACGCTCAATTGCCTCTCAGTGTCGTGCTGCTCAATTGCGTAAAACTCTGGTGATTACTCAGTCTGGTTCTCTACTGTGGTCAGCTAGAGGGCAAGTGATTGAGTTTTACGGTTATGCCCGGTACTGGAATAATCTCAGCAAGGACAGTGTTTTACCTTCATTACAACAGGGACAAGCATTGAAACTGGAGAATGCTGGACATGAGCAGAAGCAGACGCAGCCACCACCCCGTTATAGCGAACCAAAATTAGTGCAACTGATGGAACGTAAAGGAATTGGTCGCCCAAGTACCTATGCTCCTACTGTTGCTACTTTAAAAAAACGAAATTATGTTGAGTTGAAAAAAGACCATCTGCAACCGACAGCATTAGGGTTAGAAGTTGATGCGTTTTTGCTCAAAGCATTGCCTGATTTACTAGAGGCAGAATTCACAGCGAAAATGGAAGATGCTCTTGATGCAATTTCTGAAGGAAAAAACTCTTGGCAGCATTATTTAACTAGTTGGAATCAGAATTATTTTGTACCAGCACTTTCAAAAGCTAAAACTGTAGTTGCCAGTTCCCCAACAGGTAAAGCTCATGTGATAACTGAGCGGAAATATGAAACTTCCAAGACTCGATGCCCTGAATGCAAAAATTTTCTTGCCAAAATTCCGAGTAGTAAAGTTAAAAAGAAATATTTTCTCAAATGCACAAAAGGTTGTGAAAATGTCGTGTTGTTTTGGAGCGACTTTAACAAAACTTGGCAGCCACCACAAGCTAAAACAGTCCAAGCTGAAAATCAACAAAAGCCTCCCGTGAAAATGACGGCATATCCCTGTCCAGTATGTAAGAAACCTTTAGAGGAGTACAGTTACATCAAAGAGGGGCAGAGTAAAAAAATGTTGCGATGTTCTGACCCACAATCGCGTAAGGATACCAAACATAAAGATGTGGCTTATTTCAGTACGCCAAAAGGGTGGTGGAGTCCTAAGTTTGGGGAGATATCAAAAACTTAACTAATTTTAGTTATTAGTGTTGCAGGTCACTACATTTAGTCTTTTACTTACTCAGTTTCTTTAAAAATATCCTCATCATCTTCAATTTCATCAGATTCCTCTTCATCCTCCTCAGAAGAGTCAAGCAAATCTCGAACTTCAGCAAAGGAGTCATCTGATTCAGAAGATTCCTTTATCTGCTCATCAATCAAATCAACTTTAGGTAATATCATGTCCGGTAAATGACTTACGATTAAACTCCGATTTTATTCGACCAATGAAAACCAGTTAACCCTTGAATCAAATCTTGCATTTGTAGCAGAGATTGGCATCGATGAAATAAAACTTCCTCCAAATCATCTAGGGTTTCAAACGATTGATTGGCGATCGGTTCATCAACCAAAGTCCACAATCTTTCTGCGGGTTGTAA
>NZ_JAVRBN020000009.1:0-250687 GCF_034531305.2 Nostoc sp. ChiQUE02 | reverse complement strand
TTTGGCTTTTAACCTTATTTTTTAAGCCAAATTTTTATGTTTAACTAATAATTTAGCATAACAGGTACTGAAGAACCTTTCTTTGTAAGCTTTTATGCGTCTATGTTGGTGAGCCAGTAACTTCAAGTTTATTTGTGTCAGTGGCACGTTAGCGAACGCGAGTGCATCTTGTAGAGAAGCCCAGTGCAGACAATTTACTGCGATCAAAAAACGATAATTATAACCATAAATTATTAAGTTTTTCTGCCGATATTATATACAAATATTTTACTTAAAAATAAATTCCGTAATTGCCCCCTTGCTATTGATATTTTAGATTACTTAAAAGTAAAAGTTATGCGCATTCAGAAGTTAGGAGGCAGAAATAACCTACGTTTAAAACTGTGGGATTGAAGCAAAACCGGAGGCTTTGTAGCTACGGCTTTGCGCTTTGTATCTTGCGCTATGCGTCTTGATACAATTCTTCTTTTGAAACTAGGTAATGGCCTAGGACTAAAATTTTCATTCATAATTCTTTCCTCCTACCCTTCGGGTGACGCTCTCTATGAGACGCTCTTGCTAGCTTGCTTCCCCATAGGGGTACGCAGGCTCCCCAAGTGAAGCAAGTGGCGTGGAAACCCCAGACGTTTGTAGACTTGTTGGTGCAGCCTCTCATAGAGAACAGGTTGCGCCATGCGCTAAAGCGTCTCCCACCCTCTGCCTCCTGCGTTCTCTGATAAGCCCTGAAAGTGCTGGAGGGTTAATAAGTAGTCAAACAGCACCGATGTGACTGGTTCAAAGCTGTGAAATTTTTCCGCAAACGAGAATTACTTGCACTGTTGCTGGGGATTTTCTTCTCAATCTCTGTAGTCCTACTCTGGCAGAGCTTTTTAATCCAAACTCCGGGGTTATTAACACAAGTACTATTGATTGCAAGGTTATTGGTTGTCATTAACCTGATATTATCAATGTATCTAGCCCTGGCTATGAAAGCAAGTAACCAACAAATAATAACAATCAATCACGAGCTAACTCATAGGATTTTTGAACAGAAGCAGGTAGAAATTGCCCTCCGCACCAGCGAAAATCGTCTGCGGCAGTTGCTGGAAACTGTCAAAGTTATTCCTTGGGAATTAGACTTGAAGACTTGGCGATTTATTTACGTTGGGCCGCAAGCAGTAGACTTGCTAAATTATCCGATCGCAGAATGGTACGAAAAAGATTTTTGGATCAATCATCTGCATCCGCATGATAAGGAAAAGTCTGTTCGTTTTCGTCAAGAAGCAACTGCTAGATGTGAGAATCATGAATTGGAATATCGGATGTTAGCAGCCGACGGGCGAATTGTTTGGTTGCGAGACGTTGTTAGTGTAGTTCAAGAGGCAGGAACCCCTACTACGCTGAGGGGGTTTATGTTTGACATTACTGATTTAAAGCAGGTTGAAGAAACCTTGAGACTGAGGGAGAGGGCACTTGCTGCTACCAGTAATGGAATTATTATTGCTGATGCCAGACTCGCTTATAATCCGATTATTTACGTCAACTCAGCTTTTGAGCAAATAACAGGCTACAGAGCTGCTGATGTGATTGGGCAAAACTGTCGATTTTTGCAACGCACAGATAGCCAGCAACCAGCACTTAATGAATTGCGGTCATCTATTCATGCTGGAAAAAGTTGCAAAGTTATTCTCCGCAACTATCGCAAAGATGGTAGCTTGTTCTGGAATGAATTGAGTATTTCTCCTATCCATGACGAAAATAGCAAGTTAAGCCACTTTATTGGAATCCAAACAGATATTAGCTTACGCAAGCTTGCCGAAGCCAGTCTGCGGCGGCAAGCCCTTACCTTTGAAAACATGCATGATGGCGTAATTATCACAGATTTAACCGGAAATATTATTGACTGGAATCCTGCTGCCGAAACTATGTATGGCTATAGTAAAGCAGAGGTTTTAGCTAAAACTCCCAGTATTTTGCAACAGCCGGAAGTAGCCGCAACATTACGCACCAAAATTATCGAAACAATCAACCAGCAAGGACGCTGGTCAGGGGAAATACACTTTATTCGCAAAGATGGTAGTGAGGGAATTTCTGAAACAACCATAGTCTCTTTACAGAATGAACAGGGGGAAACTGTTGCCACTGTTGGCGTCAATCACGACATTACCGAAAACAAACGAGCTAAAGAGGCACTGCAACGGCAATTGCATCGAACCTTACTACTTGAACAAATTACTCAGGAGATTCGTCAAAGTCTTGATATCAGCAAAATCTTTGAGACGGCTGCTACCCAAATTGGACAAGCATTTGGATCTGAACGCTGTCTGATTCATTCTTACATTAGCGATCCCACACCCCGAATTCCCTTAGTAGCTGAGTATAATATACTTCCCGGTTACTGCTCGATGTTGAAATTGGAAGTTCCCATGACCAACAATCCTCATGCCGAGCAGATGATGACACAAGAAATAGCGATCGCTTCTCCTAATGTGTACATTGATCCTTTACTCCAGGCGGCTGAACCTATTTGCCGAGAAATTGGGCTGAAGTCTATGCTGTCAATCCGCACCTCCTATCAAGGAGAACCTAATGGTGCGATCGGTTTACACCAGTGCAGCTATTTTCGCCAGTGGACACAAGACGAAATCGAATTACTAGAAGCAGTGGCCGCTCAACTGGGTATTGCTCTAGCACAAGCTCACTTACTGGAACAAGAAACGCGTCAACGTGAAGAACTTACCTTGAAAAACTTTGCCTTGGAGCAGGCAAAACGTCAGGCAGAAGCCGCAAATCGGTCAAAAAGTGAGTTTTTGGCAATGATGAGTCACGAAATTCGGACTCCAATGAATGCTGTTATTGGTATGACTGATCTTCTGCTGGATACTGACCTCACCCCTCAACAGCAAGACTTTGTGGAAACAGTTCGTAGTAGTGGGGATGCTTTGCTTACCATCATCAACGACATTCTAGATTTCTCCAAAATTGAGTCGGGAAAGCTGGAATTAGAAGAACAGCCTTTTGATTTGAGAGCTTGTGTAGAGCAGGCTATTTCCCTTTTAGCTCCTAAAGCTGCCCAAAAAGATATCGAACTAGCTTACCTAATCCAGCCGCAAGTTCCCACCCAGATCATCGGCGATTTGACTCGTCTGCGCCAAGTCTTGATGAATCTCCTCAACAATGCCATTAAGTTTACTGAAAACGGAGAAGTGGTACTCTCTGTCGAACTGGGGGCTAAAGCCCAGTCCCCAATACCTGTTGGACACCCGCAATGTCTCTACGAAATTCAATTTGCCATCAAAGATACAGGTATTGGCATCACACCAGAGAAAATAGAGCGGTTATTTCACCCCTTCACTCAGGCTGATGTCTCTATGACTCGACGATATGGCGGTACAGGATTAGGACTGGTGATCAGCAAGCGGCTAACTAAAATGATGGGGGGCACTCTTTGGGTGGAAAGCCAAGGTTTTGTCGGTGGCAATCCTAGCCCTAGATGGGAAAGTGGAAAATTTTCCCAAGGTTCAACATTCTACTTTACTATTAATAGCAAAGCGCTTGTACCAGAAGAAGCTGAATTAAGCACTCCGCTAGTGCAGCTTGCCAGAAAGCGCCTGTTGATTGTGGATGACAATCTGACTAATTGCCAAATTCTCAGGTTGCAAGCTGAATCTTGGAAAATGGAAACTTATACTGCCAAATCTGGTAGAGAAGCTTTAGTTGAACTTGCTAAAGGAACGCAATTTGATATTGCCATTTTAGATATGCAGATGCCAGAAATGGATGGCACAACCCTAGCTCGTCAAATCCGCAAGCAATCTGGTTGTCAAAATCTGCCTTTGGTGATTATGACCTCTTTGGGTAAAGTAGAAGCTTCCTTTGACTTTAATGATGTCCAGTTTGCTGCCTCTTTGAGCAAACCCATCAAACAGTCTCAACTCTACGATGTTATTACCCGTGTTTTGGGTAATCAGCCAATCCAAGCCAGTATTTCTAATACTCCCTTGGTTGATCGGCATTTGGCCCATCGACTGCCACTGCGAATTCTTCTGGCAGAGGATACACTTGTCAATCAGAAAGTTGCCCTATTGATGCTACAGAAAATGGGTTATGGGGCGGATGTCGTCACCAATGGGCTAGAAGTGCTTAAGGCTTTGCAAAAACAGCCCTATGACGTAGTGTTGATGGATGTTCACATGCCTGAAATGGATGGGTTAGAAGCAACTCGGAGAATATATCAAGAATGGGGAGTGGGTTTTCGTCCCCATATCATCGCCATAACTGCCAATGCAATGCGGGGCGATCGCGAAGTCTGTCTTGCTGCTGGTATGGATGACTACATTAGCAAACCCATTCAGCTTCAAGAGTTAGCTGAGGCACTCAGCAAATGTCCACCCCAAAGAAGTTCTGAATTCACTTCCATAGGAAAACAAGGGAAAGTGATTTGTCCAGAATTGCAACCTTCGCAAAATGGCGTTGCAAAACAGTGGGATGAATTGGGGCAAGCTCTTGAGGCAGGGGAGGCAGAGGGAGCAGGGGGGGAATTTTGGAAGTTGCTAAATCATCCCGCAAATATACAACGCCCGCAAAATATCTTACAGGAAGGGCAAAATCAAATATTAAAAACTGCCAATATTGATCCTAAAATTCTCCAATCCTTGCGGAATATGGTCAGAGGAGATCGTGTGGTGTTTGCTGAACTGATTGAGTGTTATCTTACAGAAACACCGAGACTAGTGCAAGATATTAGCACAGCTATCACAACTCAGGATACCCAGACTATATGGAAGACAGCTCACAAACTCAAGTCCAGCAGTGCTTCTGTTGGAGCGATCGCCTTAGCGCAGCTTTGCAAGGTGTTAGAAGCACAGGGACGCAGCAGTAAATTAGAAAACTGCCCAGAATTACTCTTACAACTATACCAGGAATATGAACAAGTTAAAACTGCCTTACAAAAAGAACTTGCGAAGGAAGTACCATGAAAGCCAATGCCCAAGAAAGTCAATCTTTAGTTCTAATTGTTGATGATGAACCTTTTATCCGCTTGATATTGCGCCATTTCTTAGAGCGTGAAGGGTATCAAATAGCAGAAGCTCAAAATGGCATAGAGGCATTAACTGCTTTTAAGCAATTGCACCCTGATATAGTACTCCTTGATGCCATAATGCCAGATATGGATGGATTCGAGTGTTGTACTCAGTTACAGCCTCTTGATAGTAGCAAGCACACTCCAGTTTTAATGATTACAGGACTTGAAGATCAAGAGTCAGTTGATCGTGCATTTGAAGTGGGTGCAATGGATTATGTTACCAAACCAATTCACTGGCCAGTTTTGCGACAACGGGTAAAACGCTTGATTCAGCAATCTCAGTTACAGCAAAAACTGGAAGCCGTTAATCTGGAATTGCAGCGATTAGTTACTATTGATGGATTAACTCAAGTAGCTAACCGCCGACGGTTTGAAGAGTATTTTAACCAAGAGTGGCAGCGCCTGAAACGCGATCAACGACCGCTCTCCCTAATTCTTTGCGATGTTGATTTCTTCAAATTATATAACGATACCTACGGTCATCGGGTAGGCGATCGCTGTCTTCAGAAAATTGCTCAAGCCATCAAAGATATTATTAAACGTCCCGGAGACCTAGTTGCCCGTTATGGTGGGGAAGAATTTGCTGTGATTTTACCTAACACAGACACCGAGGGAGCGACTCATGTTGCCGACAAAATTTGCCATGCTGTCCGAACGCTAGCAATTCCTCATAAAAATTCCCTAGTTAGTCCTCATGTAACCCTGAGTGCTGGGTTTACGACAGAAATTCCTCACCTAGATTCTGACTTGGAAGATATGATTTCCGCCGCAGATCGGGCGTTGTATCAAGCAAAGGCAGCAGGACGCGATCGCTTTGTGCAAAATATTTTACTACCCAGAAGTAAAAATTCCCGCTATGGGAACTCCAAAAAATAAATTATCCAATTTCAATCTTTCAAAACAACTTTCCCTCCCCCTGCTCCCTGCTCCCCTGCCTTCAAAGCGATGGGATATTTTTTTAATTGGAAGTCCCTAATGCACCAGCGAAATTTTGGATTTTAGATTTTGGATTATGCAAGAGTGACTGGTAATCGCATTTAGCCTTTCATCTGTCACAATCATTAGTATCAAAAGTCCATAGCTAATGACTAATGACTAATACAACTCTTGGAGAGGCTGCGTCAACGGCTACGCGGTTCCTGAGCGTAGTTGAAGGGCAGTACAAGTGACCAATGACCAATGACTATTTTAAAAATCTACCCCTCGTTTAAGTTCTACACCTTGATTGGCATAATGTTTGTGGCAGTAAACCTCAGAATGAACGCTAGCCAAGTCGAAGTACGCGGGTGGATTTTGGCAGCGGCCAGTGATAATGATTTCGGTGTCGCGGGGTTTGCGGAGTAAAGCTTGGACAATGGGTTCAACGGGGAGTAGTTCTAAGTCAACGGTGGGATTGAGTTCATCGAGAATAATAGTTTTATACAGTCCAGAGGCGATCGCAACTTTCGCAATTTCCCAACCCCGTTCGGCTTCTACATAATCTAATTCTTGCCGGGAATTTCTCCAGACGATTGCATCTCCACCGCAGCGCTGATGATCCACCACTTCTGGATATGACTGCTGTAAGGCAGCGATCGCAGCGTCTTCTGTGTAGCCAGTACCACCTTTAAGCCACTGCATAATCAACACACGGGTAGACCCTGGATGATTAATTCCTCTACCAATTGCCTGTAAGGCTTTGCCCAAAGCACTAGTAGACTTACCTTTACCAGCACCAGTATAAATTTCAATCCCTTCCAGGAAGAGGGCTTTGGCTGTTGGGTGGTGATGAGGTTTCATTTCTGAGTGTAAATCTGCAATATCGAGCAACTTTTGGGGTGCGGCGCGTCCGGTGGCGATGATTTCCAACTCTTGGGGTTTGGATTTTAATGTCTTTACCACTTCATCCACTGGTAGCAAACCCAAATCCAGAACCGGGTTAATTTCATCCAAAACGACAACTGAATATAAACCACTAGCGATCGCACCTTTGGCTACATCCCAGCCCCGCATCGCTTCATTTCGGTCAAAGGTAGTAATTTCCTCTGGCCCAAAAAATTCGGCTCTCCCAGTGCGAACCTGGTCAATTAAATGGGGGAACCCGCGCTGCAAAGCTGCGATCGCGCCATCTTCGTCATAATCACGTTCTGGCCCTTTTAAAAACCGCAGCAGTAAAACACGGTTAGAATTGCTAGGCGTATTTATCCCCAAGCCAATGGAGCGCAAAACCACCCCCAAAGCCGCTTGAGATTTACCTTTACCCAAGCCATCATAGACGTGAATTTGACCAATGAGCCGTTCCTGACGCACTTGCGCCGTGCGAATACCAATACCGTTCCTTGTCATCTCTCGAAAAGCTATAACTATGGCAGTCTTTAATCTTACCTAACGTCTTGTACTCTCATCTGAGAAACTGCCCCTCTAGCGCCCCCTTACAATGGTTAGTTTTATGTATTAACAATATTAATAGAAAAATACCGGCACACCAACATAGTAAAGGACAAGAACAATGGCATAATTTCCCCCATCACCCTTACTATCCCAGTTATACTCACTACAGTTAACCCTTACCCTTGACCATTTATGCCTGAAAGTTGGATGCTTCCCAGGATTTTTCCCATTGGTGGAATTCTGTTTGACTTTTTGTTTGTACTGATTGCCATCCCTATCGAAGCATACGTTTTGCACTCTCGACTAAAATTCGATAAGAAAACCAGTACTTTCTATGCTATTTCTATCAATCTCTTTTCTAGTGTAATTGGTTGGTTCATATTTTTTGTATCAGAACCCTTTTTGTCGATACAGATTAAATCGGAATTAATTAACTATATGTTTTTTAATAATTTTAAATCGTCAAATACACAAACTTTAATTATTTTAACTGCTTGTATAATTTTCTTTGCTACTTTTTTGATAAAATTTTTAATTTTAAGGGGTTTGCTAATATCACTAAATGAATCATTTGCTAAAAAAGAAGAGGATCCTCAAACATCTCAACGGCAGCGATGGCGTCGTTTTAGCAGTATTAAATTCCAAAATACTAATTTAGTTACTACTATATTAATAGCAAATTGTCTGAGCTATACTGCGATAACAATTATTTTACTATTTAGGTCAAAATAGTAAAAAATTACTTGTTTAATTCCGAGAAGAATTAGTGATTAATTAATGAATTAGGTGTAGGGAGGAAAATGAATACGCTACTTAAAGATGTATTTGGGATTTTTAAATTTGCTGAAGGGATTTATGCAAGAATTAGAAAAATATTAGTTCCACCTAAAGCTTATTCTTGGCAGACATTTATTTATCTGAGTGTTTTTTCTTGGGTGCTTTCATATTTTGCCATAGGTTATATCAAAGATGTAATTGCCTTTTTCGGTTGGTTATTTTTAATTGCCGGTACATCTTGGTATACAACTGAAGATCCTTTAAGAGTTCCTGGTACTTTTATGCCAGTCGGGGCAGTGATCACTGGATTCTTAGTGAGTGTTTTTGCATTTGGAAATCAACAGGACGTAATTACACCAAGAACAATAGTTTTTTGGCCGACAATTTCAGCACTAATTACGGCAATACCAGAGTTTATTGAAGGAAATGACACCGACGCAAAAGCTCGCATTCCTAAACCAGAAGACCGCCAAAGAATCATAATTTTAGTTGCTAGTAGTATGCTGCTAAGTTGCTGGATTCAGTTTTACTTTGTGATGGATAATTGGTTTCAACAATATCCCAGTTTGCAGGCAGATACTTTCAAAGGTAGTACCTTTGTTGTCAGAACAGAAGAACGAGTAAAAATTCCACGAAACGGCGTTATAATTCTAGAAAAACTTCAACCAATAGTAGAAGAACAAATAGCTGAAACACCTTGGTCGGAAGTGGAAAAATGGTTGCTAGATGCGAAACAGAGGGTTGGAACTCTTGGTAGGGAAGTAATTCAAAAGAACCTGGCTAAATATGAAGAGAAGGAGCTATGGCGCATTGAACCACGTGTAGCTAATACTAAGTCTGGATATATATTAGATTTATTAAGTATTTGGATAGGCCCGAGTTCTAACCCACGAGGATATTATTTGAAGAAATCTTGTCGAATTGAACCAGTTGCAGCAGCTAATAATTCAGGCAATAAGATTACAGTTGCAGAAATTGAATGCGATCGCGCCAGTAAATTTATTGCTGGCTCACCGCCTCCGCAGCAGTGAAGGTGGGGGGCAGGGAGCAGGGAGCAGGTTTGCCGTGAGCTTGTCCTGAGCGTAGCCGAACGGGAGCAGGGTGAAAATTCCTCTCCTCTGCACCCTTCCCAATGACAAATGACAAATGACCAATGACAAATGACAAATGACTATTAACAGAATTTTTGTATTGGCAAAAAATGTATTTCAGGAAGTGGTACGCGATCGCATCCTATATATTATTGGTTTTTATGCGCTAATACTCGCCATCGCCTTCCGCGTCCTTCCTGAATTTGCAGCTACGACTGAAAACAAAATATTTTTAGACTTTGGGATGGCAGCAATGAATGCCATCGGGTTAATTATTACGATATTTGTTGGTACGGGACTGGTTAATAAAGAAATTGAAAAACGCACTATCTTGGTGCTAATTGCTAAACCTGTCAGCCGCAGCGAAATTATCGTCGGCAAATACTTGGGTTTATCCGCAGTATTAGCTGTACTTGTCGCCACGATGACAGCAATTTATCTGGTATTTCTGCAAATTGGTAATATTCCTCATCCTACGGCGAGTATTCTAATTGCTGCAATTTTCTTATTTTTGCAGTTGTCATTAATCACTGCTGTGGCTATTAGCTTCGGTGTTTTTACTGCTTCTCTGTTAGCGACTGTTTTAACCTTTGCAGTATATTTAATCGGAAATATTACTCAAGATTTAGTACAACTTGGGCGTCTTAGCCGCAACCCTGGTATGGAACGTCTAACTCAAGGTTTGTTTCTCATCTTGCCAGATTTATCTCGATTAAATTTGAAAAATGATGCCGTTTATGGTTTGCAAGCACTACCTGACACCACTGGACTGATTATGAATGCTGGTTATGGCTTACTTTATAGTGCCATGTTGTTAGCGATCGCTATTTTTATCTTTTCAAAACGCGAATTTTAAGCATCGGGCATGGGGAAGGGGACAAGGCGAAAGACTTGTTGTAAGTTTTTTGTCACCTTGTCCCCTTGGGGAACATCCCACTTTTGCAAAATCTAACAATCTTCCGTCATTGCGAGGAACGAAGCAATCCCAGCCATTGCGATTGCTTCGTTCCTTGCAATGACATGTTAAATTTTATTATTTCATCAAAAAATAAAAACTGGGATGCACCCGTCCCCTTGTCTCCTCTAGTCCGCCTGCTTCTCCTGCTTATCCGAACTGTATTGCTTACACATCTACAAGGGTTGAGCGCCTTGGCTAGATGCTTTTTGTGCAATGGTTTTCAAGCGAGTCGCTCTGCTTTTACGGATACGTTCACTTTTGCGAACTCCACCAGCCATCTCATATTCACGGCTATCTTTGCCGTATTTAAAGCCGATTCCCATGAGCATTTTTTCAGAGAAAGTACCCAAGGTTTGTTCTAACTCTTCAATTTCTACTTTGGAAGAGTCAATCGTGCTGAGAGCAGTATTATGAGCTTCTAACTTGCCGCGTAATTGCTCAATTAGTTCTGTCAGGATTTTTAAATTACAAGTATCTCCAAGATCCAAATTGACATCAATTGCTTTGAGTCCAGCAAATCTTAACTCAGCATTTTCTAGAACGCGGGATGTACGTTTTCTCAAAGACATAAATTTAGTTACTTATAACATTTATACAGCTACTATGCTCTATTAAAAATATATTCTGGTTCAGCAAAATCCACAAAAATAATTATACATTTTATGAAATAGATACTGGTAAATTCTCTTAATTTATTTAAAGTGTTTATCTAATCTTAATTACAGTTTGAGCATTCATAACTACAGAAGAAGCTGTGTTAACTACAGCTTGAGCATTCATAACTACAAAAGAAGCTGTGTTAACTACAGCTTAAGGATTACTTATCATATAAGTAATATTTATAACTAGTGCTTAAGCTGTATTAACTAAGGCTTCAAGTTTACTTATTAGATAATGAGCGTCTATAACTACAGCTTCACCATTAATAAGTACTGTTTAAGTTGTATCAAATACGGCTTAAACAGTAATTATAGCTGTTCCCCTATGGGTAATATCAAGTTCAGAGCGATCTGATCGCAACTGGACTTGAGCATTATGGATTTTGGTGGGAGCAAATGGCTAAAGATAAAGCACATCAAACTGAGCCTGATAAGCCTTTCCGTCGGGGTCGGATTTGGGCGGAGAAAAGAAATAGTTTTTTGTAGGCTTTTGCAGATGACGTGAAAAGTCAGCTAGGTATTCCCATGCATAGCATGGGAACCAAATTAAAAGATTATCTCTTTACAAGGCTACTTCTAACTAATAAATAACTATCTGAGGTTGCTCAATTGTGCCATCAGGCATGATAGTATCCCGCAACTTTGCATAAATCAGATTTGTCTTCCAAAGGTTTGCTTTACTCAAGTTTGCCTTGGTTAAATTTGCCCATGTCAAATCTGCACCAGTTAAGTTAGCCTCAGTTAAATTAGCTTCTAGTAATTTTGCTCCACATAGCTTTGCTCCTGCGAGATTTGCAAAACTTAAGTTAGCTTCAATCAGCGATGCTTCAATTAATGTGGCTTCACTTAAGTCTGCTTCTCTCAAATCCACATCACACAATGAAGCACCCCAAAGATTACTAGCTGTGAATTTCACCCGCCATAAGAAAGTTCCGCACAAATTTGCTCGTGTTAAATCAGCATTATTCAAATTGGCTTCACACAAAGATGCTTCATACAAATTAGCTTCACGTAAGCTAGCTTGCATCAAATTTGCGCCACTTAAATTGGCACGAGTCAGAACACAGCCAGACAAATTTGCACCACGGAAATCCGCTCCAATTAAGTTAATACCACTTAAATCAATTCCTTTCAGGTCAATTCCACTGAAGTCACATCCACTGAAATCTCGGCGCTGAAAATATTTATTTGTGAGTTGACTTAATATAAATTCCTGCTGTTCAGCATAATTTTTCATGGTATTCACCTCTGAGTGTAATTTATCTTAAAGTTCGAGTGTGATAGTTACCGTATATTGAGAGTACACCCCAAATGGAGATCAGCTGAGTAAATAATCAAAAATAAATTCACGAAAAATCGCCAATCACCTGAAAATGGGCTTTTTTCGGAGATTTTAAAACAAAAAATGCTGACATAAGTCAGGAAATATTCATACAACAAGAGTCACGTTGCTTGCTACGAATTCAAAATTAACAATACCCATAAGTAAATCACTACTGAGTACTTCTCCTCACCGAAACAGTGCTGTTAGTGGTAGCAGGGTGTTTAGCCTTGTGCTGAGTAAAAAATGCTTTTACTAGTGCGCTTTTTGATTTACTTGTAACCAAATTTCTAAACTAGCAAGCAACCACAATTTCACTCCATAACGACTCCAAGTATCTCCTTGATAGTTTAACCAATTGCGAATTGGTAACTGGTTCAAGTAAGGAGTGATAGCTGCATTCCGATTGAGCAATAAATCTCTGGCTTCTTGCTGCCAATATTTCCGGAATCCTAACTGCACTGGCACCATCATGCCACTTTTGGGACGATGAATAATCGCGTCTGGCAAAATATCTGCAATTGCCTGCTTTAAAACCGCTTTTTCTTCCACTCCAGAAAGCTTATACTCTGGAGGGATTTCCATGCTTAAGTCTACTACTCGTTGGTCAAACAAGGGAGAACGACCATGCAAAAGGGCTGCTTGAGTCAAGTTACTGACTTTCGTCAGAATTTGGTCAGCGCCTTTAAATTTGATATTCATTGCCATCAAACGATTCAGATAGTTAGCTTGAGAATATAAATCTTCTTCAAAAACCCAAGGTGCGGTTTGTACTGCTGTCCAAACTTCTGGTTTTAAAAGTTGCGGTAAGTCAACAGCGCACTTTTGAAAGGAAATTAAATAAGCTTGCAATGCATCCTGATTGGTCACAGAGCCATATAAACTATTGATTAGCATTGGCTGATTTTTTGGCCCACCAAAACAGGGGTCGCCACCTTCACCATTTAAAACTACTTCTACACTTTCTCTCGCTAGTCGTCCCAGCAAGAGGTTGGGAACAGTTAGTGGGTCGCCAATGGGGTCATCTAAATAGGCCATTGTTTCCGGAAGGCGTGACCACATATCCTTAAAAGTAATTTCTAAAATGTGGTGCTGCGTCTGACAATGGGATGCAACAAGACTGGAAAATTCTAACTCATTGGGACATTCCGAACCAAAATGAATCGAGAAGGTATGGACTGGTGCTTTGTGGAATTTTGCTACTAAAGCAGTGATACCGCTAGAGTCTAAACCACCAGAAAGAAAAACGCCGACGGGTTCATTTGCTGGTGGTAAATATTCTTGAACAACTTGGTCTAAGAGTTCTCGCAAGCGATCGCCATGCCATGTTAAGGGTTGATCTATTGCTATAATCTGTTCTTGAAGCTGCCAATAAGCTGCAACTTTGTGGTCGGGAAATTCTAAAACGGTTCCAGGTCGCAGTTCTCGCACTTGTTCCCAAAGCGTTCGTTCGCCTGGAACAAAGGCACAACAAAGATAATCTCGCAACGCCACCAAATCTAAATCGGATGAACGATGGGGTGATAAAGTTCTCAGTTGAGGCGCAATCCAACGAACCGAACCAGTGGTAGTGTAATAGAGGGTACGAACACCGATGCGATCGCGAATTAACCTCAACACCTGTTTTTCTCTATCCCAAACCACTAGCGCAAACATCCCCACAAGTTGGCTAAGACATTCATTGCCCCATCGTTCCCAAAGATTGGCAATTAGTTGCAGAGAACTTCCTTGAAAGCTATCCGGTTCAATTCCCAACTTTTGCAGCAATTGCACTCGGTTAGTTAACCAAACATCACCAATAACAACAAATCGTCCTTTATAACTGATTGCTAATTTTTCCGTCAGAAATCCAGAAGCTGTGCGTGGTAAAATTACAGAAATTTTTTCATCTCGCCAAGCTATATCTTCATAATTTTCATCAACTGTTCCCCACGCTACGCGCCAGGTTGGGTCAGTTTTGATAAATTCGATTTTAGGAGATTTACGATTTTTAAACGCATCAAATAACATGGTAAATTTTTAACGCATAATCAGTAATTTTAGGGCATTTCACAAACCTCTCTTTTTTTAATCGAGGGCATACAATATAGTCAGATAGCTGGAGTTCCATAAATGCCTATGAATGCTATTCCTGTCTTACCCAACTATATCAATGGTCAGTGGTATACATCTAGTACAACAGAATACTTAGATGTACTTAATCCAGCTACAGCAGAGATACTAGCTCATGTGCCTTTATCAACAGCATCTGAAGTAAATCAAGCATCCCTTGCTGCTGCCGAGGCTTTTGTGACTTGGCGACGGACTCCAGCAACCGAGCGAGTGCAGTATTTATTTAAACTTAAGAATCTACTCGAAGAACATTTAGAGGATTTAGCACGTACCATTACTCTAGAATGTGGTAAGACTTTGGCTGAGTCAAAGGGTGAGATACGTCGCGCTATAGAAAATGTAGAAGTTGCCTGTGGCATTCCGATGATTATGCAGGGAACTAACCTAGAGGATGTTGCTAGGGGCATTGATGAAATGATGATTCGCCAACCTTTGGGAGTCGCAGCAGTAATTTGTCCTTTTAATTTTCCTGGGATGATTCCTTTTTGGTTTCTACCTTACGCGATCGCTTGCGGTAATACATACATTGTCAAGCCGAGTGAGAAAGTTCCATTGACAATGCAAAAACTCTTTCAATTGTTAGAAAAAACTGGCTTGCCTAAAGGAGTAATCAATTTAGTCAACGGTGCGAAAGAAGTTGTAGATGCAATTTTAGAACAACCACAAATTCGAGCAATTAGCTTTGTTGGCTCGACGGACGTAGCTAAATATATATATAGTCGAGCCGCAGCCAATGGCAAACGAGTTCAATGTCAAGGAGGAGCAAAAAATCCGATTATTGTCCTGCCAGATGCAGACATAGAAATGACAACTCGGATTGCTGCTGAGAGTGCTTTTGGCTGTGCAGGACAACGCTGTTTAGCGGCCTCAATTGCAGTCACAGTCGGAGAAGCAAGGCACACTTTTACAGAAGCAATGGCTGAAATGGCCACAAAGCGGGTAGTGGGTAATGGTTTAGATGAGGGTGTAGAAATGGGCCCTGTCATCACCTCTTTGAGTAAAGAGCGAATTGAAAGATTAATTCAACAAGGTGCTGCTCAAGGGGCAAAGCTGTTGATTGATGGACGAAATCCACAGATTACTGGTTACGAGCATGGTAATTTTATCCGTCCGACAATTTTAGAAAACGTCAATCCAGCAGATGAAATTGCCCGCACAGAAATTTTTGGCCCAGTCTTGAGCTTAATAAATGTAGATAATATTGACGAGGCCATTGCTTTGGTCAATAGTGGTCAATATGGCAACATGGCTTGTTTATTTACCAGTAACGGTGCAGCCGCTAGAAAGTTTCGTTATGAAGCCGAAGCTGGTAATATCGGCATTAATATTGGCGTTGCTGCCCCAATGGCATTTTTTCCCTTTAGCGGTTGGAAAGACAGCTTTTTTGGTGATTTGCATGGGCAAAGCCATCACGCAGTCGAGTTTTTCACCCAAACCAAAGTTATTATTGAACGTTGGCCAAATGAATGGTCGCGTCAATTTTAAGCCAAGCGTGCGATCGTAATCTACTTAACCTTACTATTCCCAGCCTTGACACAGGGGTTGACATTTCGACCGAGCATTTTGATGCATGGCGGTGAAATTTTTTCATCGGGACTGCCTTCTGCCCTCTGCCTTTCTTTGTAAGTCAATCGGCTACAGAATGCGCTCAACAATTATGGCGGTATTGACCAAATCCTGGCATGAATTACGAAAACAATTACAAACTGCTTAAACCACAAGGTTTCGGCTTTTCTTAGTGCCATTCCACTCTCATAGCTTTTTCCAACATGGAAGCAGATTCTATCCCTAAAACGATCGCACAAGCAAGTCAGCAAATGCAAAGTGGCTTGTTGACTTCTAGGACGTTAGTCAAACATTATCTCGAAGGTATCCAAAAGTTCAATCCTACACTCAATGCCTTTATTACCGTTCTAGAGCAACAAGCGCTAGAAGCTGCTACTCAACTAGATGTTGAGCGAAGCAACGGTCAAGAACGAGGATTAATGCACGGAATTCCTATTGCTATAAAAGATAATATTGATACAGCAGAAGGAAAAACTACAGTTGGCTCACAACTTTTTTGCGAACTGACAAGTCAGCGCTGGCGCGAACGCATCCCATTATCTGATAGTGTAATTGTCCAAAAGCTAAAGGCAGCAGGTGCGGTAATTTTAGGTAAGACAAATTTAAGCGAGTTTGCGGCTGACCTTTCTGGAAACAATCTTTTTTATGGACATACCTGCAACGTCTGGAACCACAACCACTCATCGGGAGGTTCTTCTAGCGGAAGCGCAACCGCTATTGCAGCTCATCTTTGTTTAGCTGGAATTGGCACCGATACTGGTGGTTCAATTCGAGTTCCCGCCAGTTGGTCAGGAGTGGTGGGACTGCGCCCAACTCACGGACTACTTAACAATGAAGGTATTTTTCCCCGCACTCCTAGTTTTGATACAGTTGGGTTTTTGACAAATTGTGTAGAAGATATTGCCATTTTACTTGATGCTGTACTTTTCCCGATGTCCACAAATTTAAAACAACTGTATCCTCTACCAAGCAATATCAACGGTTTAAAGTTGGGCATAATTAGTAACTATACATTTCGTGGAATTGAACCAGAAGTTGCAAAGGCAATTTATAACGCCATATCCATATTGAAACAACTAGGGGCGGAAATTCTCACCATCAATTCTTCATTTTTAGTAGAGGAATTTGACAAAGCGACTTACTCCACCATTGCTCTTTATGAATTCCATCAAGTTTTGCAAGCAGAATACGCTACAAACCCCAATATATTTGGAGCTAAGGTACAAAACGACTTATCCAGAGGAGTAAAAATTCCTCATCACAGTTACAAAAAAGCAAAGGATAAATGGGAAAAATGCTTTCTGCAACGGCAAAAACTGTTTCAGCAAGTGGATATTCTGGTAACACCCACAACACCAATAGTTGCACCTCTCATTGACACCGAGGCTAAAACTTATCAATTAAATTGGCAATTTATGTTACCTTTCAGTTTTCTGGGTTTACCTGCAATATCGCTGCCTTGTGGGCGAAGCAGTCAAGGTTTACCTATAGGATTGCAACTTGTTGGTAATTCCTATACCGAAGCTTTGATTTTGAGAGTTGCCTTTGCCTTCCAGCTTGCTAGTACTTTCTCTGAAGGTAGCCTTCTCTAACTAACGGTAAAACATTTCGCCCCACATTTTCGCACTCTTCTAAATGCGGATACCCAGATAAAATAAAAACTGTGATTCCCAAGTCTATGTATTGTAAAAGACGCTCCGCTACTTGTTGGTAACTACCAACAATTGACATTCCCGCACCACTCCGCACCACAGAAATACCAGCCCAAAGCAGTGGTTCAACATACCAATCTTCATCAGCATTTCCTCGTAACTCCCACTGTCGGCTTTGACCGACACTTTCCCGCTTGGTATTGGGAAATTCGGTGGCTCGTGCTTTAGCTAATACTTTGGGAGAAACTTTTGCCAGCATTTCTCTTGCTGTTTCCCTGGCTTGCATTTCAGTTGGCCGAGCGATAATATTAATCCTCAATCCATAACGCACCTCATTTCTCCGTCCGCAATTAGTGACTAATTGCTGCATCTGGTTGATTCGGTCAGCAAGTTGTTGTTGTGCTTCCCCCCACATCAGATAAACATCTGCAAATTCTGCACCTACTTGTTGAGCCATTTCACTCGCACCACCAAAATAAAATAGCGGCCCAGACGGTTGCAGAGGTAAAGTTTCTAACCGAGTTTGATGGAGTTGATAAAATTCTCCCTCATAGTCAAAAGGATTAGTTGTTGACCATAACTGCCGACAAATTTGCATAAATTCACGGGTGCGACGATAGCGGCTATCATGATCTAAATAATCACCATACATCGCTTGTTCAGCTGGTCGTCCACCTGTGACAATGTTAAGTGAAAAGCGACCTTTACTGATGCGATCTAAGGTAACAGCCATTTTTGCTAATATTGGGGCCGAATAGAAACCTGGACGCACAGCTACCATTGCCCCAGCACTAATGGTAAGCGCTAAAACTGCTGTTGCTAAAGTCCAAGCCTCCATAACGTGGTGGTTGAAACCCATACCAATTAGAACTTGCCGGAACCCAAATTGTTCTGCTTTTTTAAAAATTTCAACAGTATACTCAAGACTGGGAGGACGTTCCCAAACGGGCAAACCCAAATAGAAGCCATCACCAGATACCGGAGCGCACCAGTTAAATTCCAGTTTCTGTTTTGCAAACATTCATGCAAATTTTAGATTGCGATTCAATTATGCAGTATATTGCCATCAAATATAATATTGATACAGCAGGAGCAAAAACTACTGATTATCCAAAGTTCATTTTTCAGATATATAGATTTTCAGTTGAAGGCTTTTTCTTAAGCTGCTAAAGTAAGCTAGCAGCGCATAAATAAAAATCACAATTCCGGTCATTTCTAAAAACTCTTCAACAACTATGCCAGTTAACGTTATTAGGCTGCGTCGCCCAAAATCCACTCTCAAAAGTCCACCCACCATTTCCATACCTAAGGTTCCACTAACATAAACAACTGCGGCAATCAGAAATAAATACCGAGTTTTGTGAGGGAGATTGAGCCAAAACTGTAGATATTTAAATGCAAAAATTCCCACTAAAACAGCACCAGGGATAACCCAGGTTTGAAAAAATAGAGGATAAATATGAAGGGATTCTCGGACTGACGGAATAATCAAAATTTCGTGAAAACTAAATGCTTCATCCAAACTCAAATATATAAATATAAAATATAAGGTTTTCCAGTAATGGAAATAGCGGTCTTTTATCTTAATAGCGGTAATTGCTTTAAGTAATCCCGAACAAAATAATAGAGAGAATGCAGAATACCAAGCAGGAATATTCAATTCTCCATCTAGGCTAAATAGTTCGTAAAACCATTTGCTAGCTGGGAAGGGAAACTCTAAGAGCCAGAAATATGCACTTAG
The DNA here is from genome assembly GCF_034531305.2 of Nostoc sp. ChiQUE02. Classification (NCBI taxonomy): domain Bacteria; kingdom Bacillati; phylum Cyanobacteriota; class Cyanophyceae; order Nostocales; family Nostocaceae; genus Nostoc; species Nostoc sp. ChiQUE02. The sequence goes on along the minus strand of NZ_JAVRBN020000009.1, from coordinate 231,375 downwards.
AGCGCCTGCTAAGGTGAGGCACATAACTGCGACAATTAAACGCCGAGCAATTGTTTTAGCATGGAGATGAATTGGTAACTCCACACTATCGCTTGATACTTTCTGCATACAAATATTGAGCTAATTTCCTATATATCGGACAATTATTAGGAAATTATCTCATGTAGGCAAATGATATAAGCTAATTATTACAGAACACCAACTAAGGAAATCCCTAGATTTTTGAAGGGAATTGCTAATATACTACATTAAGTCTATCTAAATAGTGTATTTTATGAGTAACACTAAAAAAGTTAGTGACGACTTGAGCGCCGCTGGACAACTAACTTCTGAGGAGTTAAAACAGGCAGCCCAAGAAGGATTTAAGTCAGTACTGAACCTGCGTTCTCCTGATGAAGCAGGTTTTGTGAGTGACGAGCAGCAGCAAGCCGAAGCGGTTGGACTGCAATATGCCAATGTTCCGTTAAAGCCTTCAGAACCAAATCAAGAGCTAACAAAGTTGGCAATCCAGGAGATTGAGAACTTACCCAAACCAATTTTAATTCACTGTGCTGCTGGAGCAAGGGCTGGTGGTATCGCCTTGATTGCCAATGCAATTAGCGAAGGTCTCACATACGAGAAAATTAGTCAGAAAGCGCAAGAACTGGGTCTAAACTTAGAACAACCGCACCTCAAGCAATTTCTACTTGAGAAGTATATTGCCAAGCAAGCAGAAAATAGTTAGTGATTTTGTGCAACTTATGACAGAGTAACTAAATTTATGGGGATTATTAATTTTAAATTTTGAATTCGGAGCGAAGCGACGTGACTAACTCAGCACCAAGTCGTTTGGGCGAACTCGCCAACCTCTTTTTTAAACTGGGCGTCATCGGCTTTGGGGGCCCGGTTGCCCATATCGCCATGATTGAAGATGAAGTGGTTAAGCGGCGTCAGTGGTTGACAAGGGAGCATTTTCTGGATTTGCTGGGCGCAACTAACCTAATTCCTGGCCCAAATTCCACAGAAATGGCTATCCATATAGGATACATCTATGCAGGATGGCTGGGACTGATTGTGTCAGGTGTCTGTTTTGTCTTACCTGCGGTTCTCATTACTGGTGGGTTTGCTTGGGTTTATGTTGCCTACGGCACTCTACCACAAGTCGCTCCCTTACTTTATGGCATTAAACCGGCTGTTTTAGCAATCATCATCAATGCCCTTTGGGGCTTGGCAAAAAAGGCTGTGAAAACTCGCCAATTGCTGGTAATTGCTTTAGCTGTGGCATTACTGACATTATTATTCAAATTAAATGAAGTAATCGCCCTATTAATTGGGGGATTGCTGGGTATGCTTTGGTTACATTCTGGTGATAAAAACGCTAAACCAGGAGATAAAGCCAACTTTCTAATTGCTAGTCTCAGCACAGGTGCGACTTTAAAGGCATCAGCGGCTATTGCTGCATCGGTAGCTACTGTCTCTGCAATCAACGTTTCTTTATGGCAGTTGGGTTGGTTTTTTCTCAAAGTCGGGAGTGTCTTGTTTGGTGGTGGCTACCTTTTGGTGGCTTTTCTCCAAGGAGGATTAGTTGAAGAATACGGCTGGCTGACACAACAGCAGTTACTAGATGCGATCGCAATTGGTCAATTTACTCCTGGGCCAGTACTGTCCACTGCTACGTTTATTGGTTATATCATTGCCGGCATACCTGGCGCAATTGTTGCCACAATCGGAATTTTTCTACCTTCTTTTGTTTTCGTTGCTGCCCTAAATCCCCTAATCCCGCGCTTACAGGCCTCTTCTTGGACAAGAGCATTTTTGGATGCTGTGAATGTTAGTGCTGTAGCGCTAATGGTTGTTACCACCCTGCAACTGGGGGCAGCGACTTTAACTTTACCACAAGCCCCATTTGTAGATTTTCTCGGCTGTGCGATCGCGATCGTCTCAGCTATTTTAGCTATTCATTTCCGCATCAATGCTGCATGGCTAGTCTTTGGTAGCGCTTTCATTGGATGGGGTGCTTCACTCTTGGGCTACACTCGATGAAATTGCAAGTATTGTAAATTACTAGCGTTTATTAGCTTGATTTTAAATACATCTTATTTTAGGTGTATTTATTTGACTTAAGCTTTGTATCCTCTCTCTGACTCGAATTTATAGAGATTTTTTTGATTTTGAAGACTTAAACAAGTCAAAAAATAGATATATTAAATCTTGCTTTCAAACTATTTTCATGTGATAATCACCATTAACTCCGGTAAAAGCGTAAACTTACCGGAGTTTGCAATAACAGTTCAGTAATTAAGCTTTTTATCTGTTTAAAAGCTATAAACATACCAGTCTATAGCTTAAGGGCTGCTATCTATAAAAGTTTGCTAATTTGTGTTGTAGCACACATCGTTATCTATATCTGTGCATATTTTAGATTTAATTTCTAAACGGCAACGGATAAATTTTTCGTGCCAATTTTTATCTCCATTCCACCATCTAAATTACTATCCTCAAGAGTCAGAAACTTATCTATGAAGTTCCAGCCATTTCGTCTCATCCCAGTTTGGGGTCGATCTAAAGAGCAAGAGTATGTAGGGCAAAACCAGAAAGGTTTATGCCGAAGTATTTCGGCAATGTTTACACTAGGTGCTTTTTTGAGTTTAGCGATCGCCACTACTACCAGCAACTCCGAAAATGCTACAGCCGCTTACCCGATTGCCGCCAATTTATCAAACGTAACCCTACGGGCTTCTAAGTACAAAGGCGGTTGGGATTTGCAACTCAAGTTAGCTGGGCAAAATAAATTTCCCTACAAAACTGAGTTCACAGAATTTACTGGGGGAAACTTTATCGTACAGGCAATCAACGCCAACGCTATTGACATCGGTAGTGCTAGCGAGATTCCACCCATTTTTGCGGTTCAATCGCAAGCGGCGGTGAAAATCATTGCTTCCGTCAAGGGCCCGACTGTGGGTCAAGTTGTACTCGTGCCAAAAAACTCCAAGGCAAAAAAGTTTACTGACCTCAAAGGTAAGAAAATCGGCTATGTCAAAGCGACCACAGCTCATTACTTCCTGATTAAGATGTTGGCACAAGAGGGATTAACGCTCAAAGATGTGAATGCCGTGCCGCTAACTATTCCAGATGGACTCTCTGCATTCAGAAGAGGTGACCTAGATGCTTGGGCTACCTATGGTTACGCAATCCAGCAAGCCCAGAAAGACGGAGCTAAAGTACTCAAATCAGCGAAAAACATTCTCTCAGGCAATTTTACGATTGTCGCAGCGCCGAGTGCGATCGCAGACCCCAATAAAAAAGCTGCGATCGCAGACTTCCTTTGCCGCATCCAGAAATCGCAAGATTGGCAAGCATCGAATATAGAAGCGTGGTCAAAAAACTATGCAAAAGCAATTGGAGTTGATGAAACCTTTGTCCTCAAAGATGCCAAAGAGGGTTTAAAACAAAGGCGATCGCAAGTGCTGCCAATTTCCCAACAAGCGATCGCTTCCCAGCAAGATGTAGCTGACACATTTTATCGTGCAGGCGTCATCCCAACGAAGGTTGACGTGAAACCATTATGGGATGGAAGCTTTACTAATGCGATTAATAAGTGCAAATAGTAGAAAAAAGTTAACTTAAACTAAGGTGAAATATGTCAATTCAAGACACAGTATCTAATTGGGAACAACTGTTAGAAATTGCCCAAAAAAATACCCCGGCTCGACGGGTACGTAGACCGGGTCAATCCCCTTCCACTGCTCCCATCCCTAGCAGTCTTCATAAACTGCCGCCAGATACAGAACCGCCAGTACTGCTATACCGCGATACCAACTCTTGGTGTCCATTTTGCGAACGGGTTTGGTTTGCTCTGGAAGAAAAAGAAATTCCCTTTGCTACAGAGTTTATCGACTTAACTAACAAGCCTAAATGGTATACCGATTTAGTTCCCACAACCCTTGTCCCCGCAGCGAAAATTGAGGGAAAGTTAGTCTATGAATCCAAAGATATTCTGTTAGCATTGGAAGAACAATTTGGCCCAACTTTACTTCCTGAAGACCCAGAGGAAAACGCCGTTGCTAGGCAGTGGCTTGAGGATGCTGAAACCAATGGTGTCAGAGATATTGCCTACAAATTTCTCAGACAAGCGCCTGAAGATCCTAATGAATTAGCAAGCTTACAGGCAGCTTTTGAAGCGAAATTAGACGAACTAGAGCAACTTCTTGGAAAGTATCCTGGCCCCTACTTTTTGTCAACCTTTGGCGTGGTAGATATTACCTATAGCCCTCATTTAGACCGCTTGGCGGCTAACTTACCCGTTTATCGGGGATATCACCTCAAGGGAAATCCCCGGTATCCTCGCATCAACGCTTGGTTTGAAGCACTCAAACAGCGTCCCGCCTATCACCGCGTCAAATCGGATGATACAACAAACAATTTACTCTTGCGTCGGCGATGGGGCGTGACACCAATCGGCAATCCCTTGCCCCCAGACCCAGCAACTAGTCAAGAAATCCAATTTCGGGCAGAAGCGGCTGAGAGATTGACTGATAACCGAGAAGTTGCTTTAGGAGACATCCTGAAAAACTCCGGGGTACAAGCATTGGCAGTTAATGGCGACACAACAGCCGTTAAAGAAGCGGTTGATTTTCACCTCAGATTGCTGGCTGACTATCTCATCAATGGCAATGGTGCAGCATTACCGTGGGGGCGCGTGGGCGGCAAAGACAATGCCGATCCGATTGTGTCTGCGGTTGGAGCCATCACACTCGCCTATGTGAGAAATCGCATCTGTGCACCACGGGACATGAGCGCCGGTGCAGCAACTGCATTCAGGGCAGCAGCAGATAAGGTGTTGGCATCTCTCTATTAGCGATCGCTACTGACAGGTTAAGATTCTATTTCGCATGGTGGTAGTCTGGACAATTTTTAGCTACCACCTGCTTTTCTCACCAATTTATCTTGCGGTTTCAATCCCTAATAGGGATTTTGGTTGATTGCAATTCTTGATGCAATCCAATCACAAGTACAAAAGTGTTTCAATCCCTAATAGGGATTTTGGTTGATTGCAATCCTGGTATACCTTGAGCACCGGGGATGCCGGGTCTTGTTTCAATCCCTAATAGGGATTTTGGTCGATTGCAATTTACTATTAGCAGAAATGCCCCGATTACGAAGGTTTCAATCCCTAATAGGGATTTTGGTTGATTGCAATTGGAGGATTGGTAGATATCGTAGCTCAAGGTAGCAAGTTTCAATCCCTAATAGGGATTTTGGTTGATTGCAATTGAAATCTGGTAACCAATCGCCTTGAAACTTTCCGTTTCAATCCCTAATAGGGATTTTGGTTGATTGCAATCAGTGAGTGTAGATAATGAATTTCTGTGGTGTTTTGTTTCAATCCCTAATAGGGATTTTGGTTGATTGCAATTTAGGAGAGGCGGCGGCGACTAATGGCAAGAGTCGGTTTCAATCCCTAATAGGGATTTTGGTTGATTGCAATGTCCGTGAGATTTAAACCGACAACGCTCCTAGTTTCAATCCCTAATAGGGATTTTGGTTGATTGCAATTTGTCACCCCATTATTGCTATAACCGCTACGCAATGTTTCAATCCCTAATAGGGATTTTGGTTGATTGCAATGTGCAAATGAAGAATTTTTAGATAATACTTTTGGGTTTCAATCCCTAATAGGGATTTTGGTTGATTGCAATGCGATCAGTGACTGCGATCGCTATACCTCTATACGTGAGTTTCAATCCCTAATAGGGATTTTGGTTGATTGCAATGGGAATCTTCCCGTTTCCATCCACAAGTCCGTAGTTTCAATCCCTAATAGGGATTTTGGTTGATTGCAATTTTTGAATACATTACGAGAATGGGTAGCAGCAGAGCTAGTTTCAATCCCTAATAGGGATTTTGGTTGATTGCAATACTCAGTTTATAACTTTAACGAAATCTTGGATCTTGTTTCAATCCCTAATAGGGATTTTGGTTGATTGCAATTTTGTCAGTAGCGTTCCAGTTGAAATTCCAAATAGTTTCAATCCCTAATAGGGATTTTGGTTGATTGCAATATTAAAAACGGCTATGGCTTGCATGGTCAATGTTGCGTTTCAATCCCTAATAGGGATTTTGGTTGATTGCAATTCTGGAGTGCTACTTTTTAGTGTTAGGCACAGAAAGGGTTTCAATCCCTAATAGGGATTTTGGTTGATTGCAATTAGAAGAATTCCTTGAAAATCTCGGTGCATTATTCGTTTCAATCCCTAATAGGGATTTTGGTTGATTGCAATGGGACTTTTCCTTTAAGCCAACCTTGCACAGCGCCAAGTTTCAATCCCTAATAGGGATTTTGGTTGATTGCAATCAAACCAAGAAATCAAGCATCAATTCCAATGCCTGTTTCAATCCCTAATAGGGATTTTGGTTGATTGCAATTGAATCCATAACATTTGGTATGGGGAACGTTATGGTTTCAATCCCTAATAGGGATTTTGGTTGATTGCAATCGATCTATTGAAAAGGTGCTGCGCTAAAACTCAGTGGTTTAGTTTCAATCCCTAATAGGGATTTTGGTTGATTGCAATCCTTACTGGTCTTCTTGGTGCGTGTATCGGTATTAGTTTCAATCCCTAATAGGGATTTTGGTTGATTGCAATTTGATTGATGTAGAGAGTTTTCTTGGTAATGATTCAGAGGTTTCAATCCCTAATAGGGATTTTGGTTGATTGCAATGGCTGGTGTCTCAAACCGTTGTAGTATTTGGTTTTCAAGGTGCAGTTGCGTCAACCACTGAATCATAACACAGTATATGGCAGTAACACCAGATGCAAATGGCTGAAAACTAGTCCCTGTAAGGTGCGCCGATCGTTAAAGAGTAATATTGCCCCCAAAGCCTTGTATAGATTAAAGTTCAGCCTTTTTTTGCCCCTTCTCGTTTTGTACACCTACCGATCGGCGCATTCAGCAAAAAAAAACTAAACTAATCTGATTAGAAAGCGTGCTTACTTATAGATATCCTACTTTATTAGTTTCGCTGACTTAAGGGCGATGGCTGGGTTGGGCTATGCCTACGCAGTACCAGCAACCCATAACCAATTACTTGGCAACGTCTTCAAAGTCTGTTATCGCACAAGCAAATTCTCTAAAAGCTGTTTTAATCAGAACCTCTTTCGTTCCCCTTTCCAGCGGAGAATTGCGTATGAGGTCTGTTAATTCTATGAACAGCAGAGAAAACATAAAACGATCTTGGCGGTCAACTTGCTTCAAGCAAGACGATATAAACTGATAAAGCTCTGTTTTTCTAGGTTTGGTTTGTTCTTCCCATATTTGTAACCCAAGCCGAAAAGTTCTCAAACGGATTTCATTACTGTTGAAGGACGCGTCTTTGTAGCGGACTGATACGCGTTGGGGTATTTCCATGAGTTTTAGCTATACATATTCAATGTAAAGTAATTATTCACTTATATTTTGGCTCAACCGGAAAAATCTGATATTTTGCACCAATCCCAACAACCGCCATAGGTTAGAAACGAATTACTTGGTGGACTGAAAGTTAAGGGGCGCACAGCTGTACGCCCCTCCTAGCATCAATTTAGAGGATACCCCAGAAATGGAGTAAGCCTTGACCAGAAAAAGCTTCAATCAAAATTGCAGATACAAAACCAATCATTGCAAGACGACCGTTCCAATTTTCACTTTGAGGAGTGAAGCCAAAACGCACAGCATTAGGATCTTCTGAAACAGTAGGCGCAGGATTCTTAAAACCTGTCATGAGTAAAACTCCAAAGTTCAAGTGTTGTAGCAGTTGTAACTGTCTGTAAAGTAATGTAACAGATGTTTAAAAAAATGCAACATTGAGTGAATAAAGAAAATCTGAAGAAAAATCTGCTCAACGAAGAGGAATTGGGGCGGGGGCAAGGGAAGAGTTTTCTCCTTTTCCCCCTGCTCCCTGCTCCCTGCTCCCTTGCCTCTTCATTTCCATTCGCCTTGTAGAGTAAAAGCTGCCCAATAATAAGGTGCAGCATATTTTTGAGTGCGCCATATTTCTATCTGGGCTGTCCGCAATGCTGCTGCTGGCTTTAATCCTTCTTGCAGCATCTTTTTGTAAAATACCTTCATGAGTTCGGATGTTGCCCGATCGTCTACACTCCACAGACTCACCACAACTCGCGGACTGCCTGCATACATAAACCCTCTGGTTAACCCTACTAATCCTTCTCCCTTAACTTCTTCTCCCAGCCCGGTTTGACAGGCGCTGAGTACTACTAGTTCTGCTTGCAGATTGAGGTTGAAAATATCGTGTAAGCGCAAAAAGCCATTTTGTGGCATTCCCTTCTCGTCAAATAGCGATAACACCACTCCTGATAATTCTGGATGCTTGCTGTTGAGAATGCCATGAGTAGCAAAATGGATAATCTGATATTGATTTAAATTTTCGCTGTTAGCAGTGGTACGACTAGCGGTAAAATCAAAAGCTTGCTTGCGATCGCTAACAGGGACAAGAGCAAGAATTTGCTCGGCTTCTTGGCGTGTAAAACGCAGACGCTCAAAGCTAATATCTGAGTCTTGGGCGGATCTGGTTAAAGCAAGGTTGTCTAAATTGCTTTCTGGCACAGGTGGGTGAGATACTTGTACTTTACCTCCAAGACGCTCATCATTACTACTAAAAATCGGATCTGCCAACACAACTAACGTCTTAGGAGGAGATTTGCGTTCTTTGTGTTCGCTTCTGAGGATAGCTAATGTAGACGCTGAGGGTAGAGTAACGATTTCGTGGTTGAGTAGTAATGGTTCATAGTTGATAATGCTACCTGTTGTTAGAGCAGCAAATGGTACATACTGCAAAGCGCCATCGCTGACAACCACTAAGCGTTTCTTTTCCAATTGCTGGGCGACTGGTGCAAGTATTTGTTGAGATAGAACATCTATAGATGGGCTATTTCTGAGATACGGAGTAGTGATTTCTTGACGAAATTTTTGGACGGTAGCTTCAATGTCTGCACGCTTAGGTAGTTCATAACTGGTGATACTTTTATTGGTAACTGCCCAAACATAACTGCGTTTTTCCCCCAGAGAATATTCTAAAAGCAGGGTGTTGTCATCAAGTACTTGCTGTTGAATTTGCGGGAGTGAAAGAGGCTGGGGTTGAGTTAGTGCCGCATAACGCGGACTGGTAGCACGGATTTGTGCCTGGACTTGCTTATACTGTTCTAGAAGTGCCTCATTTTCTTTTTCTAAAGCTTGTGCCTGCGCTTCGGTATGGTTACCACCTAATATTTGTATCCGGCGTTTTTCTAAAGTATCAAGTTGTTGCTGTAAGTCGCGTTCTTGAGAGAGTAACTTTGGTTCCACACCTTGGCGAATATCAGCATTAGCTTCTGTCAGCAATTCCAAAAGGCTGCGGGCGCGGGCGCGTTCGCTGGTTTGCAGTGCCAGACCATCATATCCTTGTGATGGTTGTTGTTTGTGTAACTGCATCAGCAAATCGATGTATAACTCATAATAATTCTGCACTGTGGCAAAATAGGAAGTGCGGAGTTCCTGAGAGCTAATTTTGTTACGTAAATCTTCAACAATTTTGATGACTCTCTCTATCTGAGTCAGGGCGGCCAGAAAATTGCCTCCGTCGTGTTGAACAGAAGCGATGTTATAGAGTGTACGAGCTTCCCTTGCCTTGTTCCCCGTCTGTTGGTATAGAGTTAAGGATTGGCTGTAATAATCTAGCGCCTTTTGGTGTTCTCTTAAATTTGAGTAAGCTTTGCCAATATTGTTTAGAGCAGTTGCTATCCCTCCTTTGTCTCCCGCCTGTCGGTATAAAACCAGAGCTTGGTTGAAGTACGAGAGCGCTTTTTGCTGTTCTGCTAACTCTAAATAAACTGTGCCAATATTGCTCAGAGCAGTTGGTATCCCTTCTTTCTCTGCGTCTTTAGCCTGTTGGTATAAAGACAGGGCTTGACTAAAGTATGAGAGTGCCTTTTGCTTTTCTCCTAAGTCTAAGTAGACTTTGCCAATGTTGTTCAGGGTAGTCGCTATCCCTGCCTTGTTTCCTACCTGTCGCTTCAGTAACAGGGATTGGTTGTAGTAATCGAGCGCCTTTTGCTTTTCTCCCAGGAAATGGTAGACGGAGCCGATATTATTGAGGCTAATAGCTTCCCCATTTTTGTCTCCCACTTGTCGCCTTAAAGATAGCGATTGGTTGTAGTAATCGAGCGCTTTTTGCTTTTCTGCTAACTCTGAGTAGATTTTGCCAATGTTATTCAAGGTAGTACCTTGGGCTTGTTTATCCCCCACTTGTTCAGATAGAGGTAGGGATTGCTTGTAATAATCCAGTGCCTTCTGCTTTTCTCCTAAATTTGAGTAGATTTTGCCAATATAAACGAGGGTGTCAGCTTCTAACGATCGCAGGCTTTGCCCACCGGAGCGATCGCTCACTTGACGATATAGTGAAAGTGCTTCTTCAAATTTTGCGATCGCTTGTAAGAAAGATTCTGCTGTTCCTTGCTCATATAGTTGCTTTCCCTGTTTATATGCAAGTTCGGCCGCAGCAACAGTTGGATCATTTGTCTGCGTCATCTGTGCAATGTTTGCCGGATACTGCCTTGCAGTTGCCACATTTGATTCTGAAAATAATAAAATGCTGGTAAAAAGAATAATAGCGCGACCTGTTACGAAGGGCAGAAATTGCCATTGTCTTGAGTCACATATCTTAAATTTAGTCATATACATCTGCGGTTTCTATAGCTTATTAGTTTTAGAATTCCCAAAAGTAAGTAAAAAACCGTAGGTTCGCTCATTGTATATAACTTGAGTTAATTCAGTCTGGCGATCGCAGTAATGAGTGAGTTAAACTGCGTCTGATTAGGGAATGTAGCATCACATTATACTCAGGTAGTACTTGAAATTTTATGCCAGTAGCCATTCACGCCACAGAGAAAGCACTATTCAGGGTTTTTAGTAACGACTTCGCATTTTCCATACCGGCTTATCAGCGTCCTTATGCGTGGACAAAAGACCAAGCAAGTGACTTGTTAACTGATTTGTTATCTTTTTTAGGGGATGGTTCAGATGCTGTAACTGATGCCAACCCTTATTTTTTAGGAAGTATAGTTCTGATTAAGAGTGAAGATGCTTCTAAAGCAGATGTAGTGGATGGGCAACAGCGTTTGACAACGCTCACAATTCTTCTAGCTGTTTTACGGTGTTTATCCAGTCAAAACAATGCATCAAAAATTACAAAATATATTTATCAAGAAGGCGATGAGTTTGAAGGAACAGATGATTGTTATCGCCTCAAGCTACGAGAACGAGATGAAGATTTTTTCCGCCACTATATACAAGACGAGAATAAACTAGACGAACTTTTAAAGCTTGATACTTCACAATTAACAGATAGCCAAAGAAACATTCAAATTAATGCCCGTTATTTCCTTGATAGATTAAGTCAACTTTCTGAGCAAGAACGAAGTCATTTTATTCATTATTTAATGACGTGCTGTTTCTTAGTAGTTGTTTCCACACCGGATCTTGACTCAGCTTATCGCATATTTTCTATTCTCAATGCGCGTGGTCTAGACCTTTCGCTTAGTGATTTTCTTAAATCAGAGGTTATTGGAGCAATTGAGAAATCTCAACAGGATAAATATACAAGAATCTGGGAAACCGAAGAAGAAGATTTAGGTCGAGAGACGTTTCAAGAACTATTTGCTCATATCCGTATGATTGACCGTAAGGCAAAACCGAGTGAGACAGCCCTTAATGAGTTTCGCAAACATATATTGCCCAAGACAAACAAAGAACCACAAAAATTTATTAATGATTTACTAAAGCCCTATTCTGATGCTTTAGAAATTATCAAAAAAGCAAACTACTACAGCGATAAAGATACAAAAATTGTTAATTATTTCCTTCGATGGTTGAATCAAATAGACAACGTTGATTGGATTCCACCAGCAATTCTCTATTTTTCTAAAAATAGCCACGCTCCTGATAAATTAAAGCCTTTTTTTACTGAGCTGGAGAGATTAGCAGCAGGTTTAATGATTTTGCGGGCAGATATCAATGATCGTATACGACGATATGGAAAACTTCTTACCGCTATTGAAGGAGATATTGATCTCTACGCATTTGAGTCACCCTTACAACTAACTCCTGAAGAAATAAGTCGAATCATTAAAACACTTGATGGAGATTTATATCTAATCAAGAGAATTAGACAATATGTTCTTCTGCGCCTTGACTCTGCACTTTCACAAGGGGAAGCGACTTATGACTATCCAGTTATTACAGTTGAGCATGTTCTTCCTCAAAATCCAAGTAAAGGAAGTATATGGCTTGAATGGTTTCCGAATGATGAAGAGCGTATTCAGTATGTGCATCGCATAGGTAATTTAGCGTTGCTCTCTCGAAAGAAGAATGCTGAAGCGCAAAACTACGATTTTGATAAAAAGAAAAAGAAGTATTTTGTTAGCAATACAAGTATCGTGCCTTTTGTTCTGACAACCAAAGTTTTACAACAATCTGAATGGACTCCAGCAGTTATTGAGCAGCGACAAGAAGATTGTTTGCAAAGTCTGAGAAAAATATGGCGGCTGTAAGTGCGATCGCTAATGTTATAAATTAGGTTGACGCTACCAAACCCAATATCTTCGTTCTATAGCCCTGAGCCTGATCTGTGCTGCTCGTAATGCTTGTGCTGGCTTTAATTCTTCTTGTAGCATCTTTTTGTAAAATACCTTCATGAGTTTGGATGTTGCGCGATCGTCTATACCCCACAAACTCACCCCGACTCGCGGACTGCCTGCATACATAAACCCTCTAGTTAACCCTACTGAAGGTATGGAAGGCAAAGTTGCCGTCCTTTCAGAGCCAGGTGAAGGTAGCAATTTTCTTCTCACATTACCTGCTTTAGGAGCAAAAATATGACAGCACATATCCTTTTGGTGGAAGATGAAGTCAAACTGGCGCGATTTGTCGAATTAGAACTGAGTAGTGAAGGATACCAAGTAAGTGTAGCCCACGATGGCATTGCTGGTCTAACCTTGGCGCGAGACTCATCACCAGATTTAGCGATTCTAGATTGGATGCTCCCAGGCCTAACGGGTTTGGAAATTTGTCGCCGTTTACGAGCAACAGGCAGTACAGTACCAGTGATTTTGTTGACAGCAAAAGATGAAGTAAGCGATCGCGTTGCCGGATTAGATGCAGGAGCCGATGATTATGTAGTTAAACCCTTCAGCATTGAGGAACTACTAGCTAGAATTCGCGCTCATCTCCGCCGCACCCAAGAAACAGACGAAGATTTGTTGCAATTTGAAGATTTAACCTTAAATCGCCGTACCCGTGAAGTTTTTCGGGGAAAACGAAGCATTGAATTAACAGCAAAAGAGTTTGATTTATTAGAATATCTTTTTTCACATCCTCGTCAAGTGTTTACTAGAGACCAAATTTTAGAGAAAGTTTGGGGTTACGATTTTATGGGTGATTCTAATATTATTGAGGTTTATATTCGTTATTTGCGACTCAAGTTGGAAGAAAATAATGAAAAGCGTTTGATTCATACAGTCCGTGGTGTAGGCTATGCACTGCGGGAGTAATGGTAATGACTTGGTGATTTCGACAAAAAGCAATATATTAAAAACAAAAGAGGATCATGAATAAAAAATGGGCTGTTAAACGACTAACAGTAAATCTCACAACCGAGGAAATGAAGAAACTTGAACAATACTGTGCTTTGACAGGAAGACCAGCAACAGATGTAATTCGAGAATTGCTCCGATCTCTTGAGGTTGAGAATGCTGAAAACTCTGATAAAGAAACAGTAGACTCAACAAGAACTGTTGGCAGTTGGTCAAAATCACAGTAACTCTTCACCAGAATATAAGACTCATATTTGATTTTTGAAATATACGTAGTAGCGTGTCAAGGCTAAATTGTTGCAAAAAAATTTGTAGGTTGGGTTGAGGAACGAAACCCAACACTCCTATTAATGTTGGGTTTCGCGTTGCTCAACCCAACCTACATCTAATGCATCATTTTAGCTGTGCCAGGCCAGTAGGGTGCGTTAGCCAGAGGCATAACGCACCGTCCGAAGGCTTTGGTGCCGTACTCTCGCCGATAACACACCCTACAGATACTTCGATTTTTTCAGAAATCAAATCGGATTCCTATATCCCGCCAAATCTCAAAAATCTGCTACTATCACTTGCCGACAGATAGGACTAAAGGCGATGCTTCTCGGTTAAAAGGAAAAGGATAAGGGTTTTCAATTCATCCCTTACCTTTTTGTCTCGTTCCCAGTTTCCGACTGGGAATACATAATGGGAGGGTTGCCGCCTCTTGACTAAAAAGATTTCAATCAAAAGTAATTAGTGGGACTTAGTATCAAAGCTGGTACGTAGCAGGCGATCGTTAAGCATGGAACAAAGCACTCGCCCTGCGTCCCCTTCACCTTATAAAAGCAAAGCCTTTTTTCTTTGCCATGTCTTAACAACCGTATATTTTGGGCATCATAATTCCAAGCTGAATACATCAGCGAGCAGCCAGAAAACTTTTGGCAGCAAGTTTTTTATTTACAAATATAGTATCGACCAATGGCAAATAGTTTTATAGTTGATCTCTTTATTTCTCGATATAGTATCTACACTGGATTGATTTTGGGATGCCTACAGATTCAATTGGGAGTAATCTGTAGCCTAAGTATTTGGACATTATCAGAGGCGAAGTTACAAGCTGCCCAAGTACATCAGACCTGGAAATCACCTTCAGAATTGACCGAGCGAGTCACCAAAGTAAATCCTGAGCCAACACCTATTTTGATGGCGGCACCCGAAAACTTCAATCCTAATCTGCGATTACCGCCAGTGTTACCCGAACCACCGCAGAATTCTAGCCCACCAACAACTTCCACCGAACCAGGAACGCCGGATGCAGTTTTGGAAAGTATTCATACGGATTATCGCTATGACACAGACAACTTTGGCCAAACCAATTTTTTCCTCGAACCAACGGTTCAGTTTCGATTGAGTAATGGCAATAAAATATTTTTCAAGACAGGTTTTAACTTCTTTGAGCAACGCGGTGTTGAATCAGTAACTAATTTTCCCTTGCAAATTGGATGGCAAGGAAAAATTGGGCAAGTGACTCTACAAACAGCAGCCGGAGTCGATGTGTTCAATCGTTTACCCACAGCTATCAATCTCAATGCTAAGGTGGAAGCTCCCATTTCGCCGCCGCAAGTTTCGTCATCAGGTCGATTGCTATCGGTAGTAGTACTATCAGGTAATTTAGAACAAGGGCCTTATAAATCCAATGCCCGAACTTTAGACAATCAAATTACTGCTTGGCGATTTGGGCCTGATTTATACTGGCAGATTGACCGTGACACTAGCTTATTTTCGTCATTGCGTTTAGGTAGTTACAACGATGGTAATTCCGAGGTGCAGTCTTTTAGTAGGTTAGAGCGCAAGTTCGGACAATTTTCTTTGGCAGCTAACTTATTCACTTGGAGTTACGATCGCGATTTAGAACGCACAAGTGGCTATTTTTCTCCACCAGATTTCCTAGTTTACAACGGTGAGATAGCTTGGGAGGGAGATATTGCTAATTTCTTACGCTGTCGCCTTGCTGCCAACTTAGGACGGCAGCGGCTTAAAGGAGAATTTGACAACGCTAATACCTATCAAACGCGGTGTACGGTAAAGCTATCGCCCAATATAGAAGCAGACTTGGGCTATAGCTTTAGCAATGTCCGAAATCAAGAAACCGGGGGAAGTGCCTACAGTGGTAATTCCTTGACAGGACAGTTGCGGGTCAAATTTTAGGAGGCAGGGGGTAAGCCCTATAAATAATAATCTAAAATCCAAAATCGTTCGACTGAGCGTACCCCTGCGGGGAAGCAAGCTACGCGTAGCGTCTCAAAGAGAAGTCGAAGTCCAAAATCTAAAATCAAAAATGGGATAAGGCTGAAGAATGAAAGCACCATTACCTGATAACGAAACACAGCGAATCGAATCTCTTTTGCAGTATAAGATCCTCGATACTCGTTCGGAAGCTGCCTTTGACGACCTTACCCGTTTAGCCTCATATATTTGTGGAACTCCTATTGCCTTAATCAGTCTAATTGATACCAATCGCCAGTGGTTCAAGTCAAAAGTTGGTTTGGATGCCCTAGAAACACCCCGAAATGTGGCATTCTGCGCCCATGCTATTATGCAACCTGAAGTTTTTGTTGTGCCTGATGCCACTGAAGACGAAAGATTTGCGACAAACCCACTAGTAACCTCTGATCCAAATGTTCGGTTTTATGCTGGTGTACCACTGACTAACCCTGAAGGATATGCACTAGGAACACTTTGCGTAATTGACCATGTACCAAGAAACCTCTCTTCAGAACAAGTTGAAGCATTGCGAATTCTAGGTCGCCAGGTAATTAAGCAACTAGAAATGCGGCGCACTTTAGCAAGTTTGGTATTGGCAAGTGATACACGCAAACAGGCACAGAAGGGACGCAAACAATTTTTTAAAAGAGTAGCTGGAGGGTTTGGGTTAGCATCGGTAATTTTAGTTTTGATTGGCGTGATTTCTTATCAAAACACACGCATATTGATTGATACTAGTAATCAGGTACAAAAAACTCAAGAGAAAATCAATAAACTGGAAGAATTACTGTCCGAGATGAAGGATGCTGAGACTGGACAACGCGGTTATATCCTCACTGGACAAGAAAGTTATCTAGAACCTTATCAAGCAGTAGTTGGAAAGATCGATCAAAAAATTGTAGAGATAAGGGATTTAATCGCAAATCAACCTAACCAACAAAAACGGTTTGCAACCCTTGAACCTCTGATAGCTGCAAAACTTGACATACTCAAGCAGACTATAGACCTGCGTCAAAATCAGGGATTCGAGCCGGCGTTGCAGGTAATTCAGACAAATCAGGGAAAACATCTCATGGATGATATCCGCAAGATTATCAATGAGATAGAGAATGAGGATAAAAGGTTGCTTAAACAGCAGTCACAAGCGGCAAAAGCCAGTGCTAAAAACACGAGTTTGACACTTGCGATCGCTATTTGTCTAAGTTTTCTGATTCTGGCTATAGTCTACTACTTCATTGATCGTGAGGTAAGAGAGCGTAAATTGGCAGAGGAAACACTAAACACAGAACGCAACTTTATCTCAGCAGTTCTTGATACAGCCAGTGCTTTGGTAATAGTTCTTGACATACAAGGTCAAATCGTTCGCTTCAATCAAGCTTGTGAACAAACAACTGGTTACTCATTTGATGAGGTGAGAGGAAGGCATTTCTGGAACCTGTTTTTACTTCCGGAACAGGTAGAGCAAGTTAAAGCAGTTTTTGAGCAGTTGCGATCTGGTGAAGCGCCCAAAGAGTACGAAAACTATTGGGTAACTAAGGATGGCAGCCGACGGCTCATTGCCTGGACTAACACTACCTTACAAGACCATGAGGGCTATGTTGAATATATTGTTGCCACAGGTATCGACATCAGCGATGTCTCCGAGGAGCTTCGTTTACGCAAACGAACTGAACAACATTTGAAAGCAGAGTATACTACAACCCGTGTCTTAGCAGAGTCAACTACAATCAATGAGGCCATGCCTCAAATCCTGCAAGGAATTTGCGAAAGTTTGGGATGGGAGCTAAGTGAATTTTGGATAGTAGATCAGAAAGCAAATCTACTGAGCTTGCTAAATGCATGGTATAAAATATCCTTCGAGATGCAAGAATTTGACATTCTCAGTCGGCAAACCAGGTTTGCACCAGGAATTGGGCTGCCTGGTCGGGTCTGGGCTAGTGCTGAACCTGTTTGGATGGCTGATGTCGTTAAAGATCAGAATTTCATCCGTTCTCAAATTGCTGCCCAAGCAGAACTGCACGGAGCTTTCGGTTTTCCGATCCGTAGTGGTAAAAAAGTCATCGGTGTCATTACCTGCTTTAGCCATGAGATCCAGCAAGCTGATCCAGATTTGGCAACAGTCATGAATTCTATTGGTGAGCAAGTAGGGCAGTTTATCGAGCGCAAGCAGGCAGAAGAAGAACTCCAACGTCAAAACTTGCGATCGCAACTATTTACTGAAATCACCCTCAAGATTCGTCAGTCTTTGCAAATCAAAGAAATTCTTCAAATTACTGTTACCGAGGTGCAAAAAATTCTCCATAGCGATCGAGTTTTGATTTATCAGCCAAAGGTTGATGGATCTGGTGCCACCGTGGTTGAGGCGGTAGTTTCTGGCTGGCTGGCAATAAAAGAGAAAAAGCTAGTCGATGCTTACTTTCAAGCAGAATATATACAGCAGTACTATCTACAACAGTACCGTCAAAGACGGAATCTGGGGCTTGCTGACTTGGATCTAGTTGAAGCCCAAAAAAGCCATATCGAATTACTGCAACAATTTGGAGTCAAATCCAATTTGGTCATACCGATTCTTGTCAAAGAAGAACTCTGCGGTTTACTGATTGTCCATCAGTGCGGCAATTCCCGCCAATGGTCTAGCTTTGAAACTCATCTTTTACGGCAAATAGCTGACCAAGTAGGTATTGCTTTAGCCCAAGCCCAAATGTTAAATGCAGAAATTCAACAGCGACGAGAACTCGAAATTGCCCGTCACCAAGCTGAATTAGCTTCTAAAACCAAAAGTGCCTTTTTGGCCAATATGAGCCATGAAATTCGGACTCCGATGAATGCTGTGTTGGGGATGACAGGCTTAATGTTAGAAACTCCCCTAAACTCAGAGCAACGGGATTTTATCGAAACAATTCGCATTAGTGGAGATGCTCTCTTAAGCCTAATCAACGAAATTTTGGATCTGTCAAAACTTGAGGCTGGGGAAATGACACTAGAAACTCTAGACTTTGACTTATCTACCAGTGTGGAAGAGGTATTGGAATTATTAGCTCCCCCAGCCCATAATAAAGGATTAGAAATTGCCGCGTTAATCTATCCCAACGTCCCCACCCAGCTCCAAGGCGATGCTGGCCGCCTACGGCAAATTCTCATGAACCTGATCAGCAATGCGATCAAGTTCACCAGCAATGGAGAGGTAGTATTACGAGCAGAATTGCGATCGCAAAGCTCTACTACAGCCACCATCTATTTTGCCATCATAGATACTGGTCTTGGCATTACCCCTGAAAACCAATGCAAACTCTTTAGGCCATTTACTCAAGTAGATGCTTCCACTACCCGTAAATATGGTGGCACAGGTTTGGGATTAGCCATCTGCAAGCAACTGGTGAGCTTGATGGGAGGAGAAATTGGCGTAGAAAGTCGGTTGGGGAAAGGATCTAAGTTTTGGTTTGAAATAACTCTCGCCAAGCAACTTTACCCTATTTCCTCAGAAAGCGATCCCGAACTTCTGACTAATCGGCGCTTGTTAATAGTGGATGATAATGCCACTAATCGCAAAATCATCCACCATCAAGCTACCCGTTGGGGGATGCTGGTGGATCAGGCTGCTTCGGCTACTAGTGCCCTTAAAGCTATTCAGGAAGCCGCCAAACAAAAAAATCTTTATGACATAGCTGTGATTGACATGCAGATGCCAGAAATAGATGGCATGACTTTAGGAGAACAAATTAAGACAAATTTAGCGAGCGCTGGGCTACCTTTGATTATGCTTACCTCTACTAATCAACGAGATGAAATCCAACGAGCGCTAAAAATAGGATTTGCGGCTTATTTAGTTAAACCTGTGAAGCCATCCCGACTCCTCGATACCATCACGACTATCTTAGGAACCCAGTTTGAAGAAGAGACAAAAGTCATCGGGGAGAGTGGGAGAGTGGGAAATTGGGAGAGGCAAAGACGAGGAGACGCAAAAAATCTATCTAGTACATTCTCCGTGTCCCCACGTCAGAACGTCCCTGTGTCTTCTTACCCTAACTCCCCTAAACTTAGAATTCTTTTAGCTGAAGATAATCTGGTGAATCAAAAAGTTGCTTCAAGGCAACTCCAAAGCCTAGGTTATAGCGCTGATGTCGCTGGTAATGGGAAAGAAGTGTTGGAGCTATTAGAAAAAATTCCCTACGATTTAATTCTGATGGATTGCCAAATGCCAGTTCTCGACGGTTTAGAAACCACAAAAGAAATTCATCGTTGGCAAGAAAGCAGCTTTGCCAGTGGTCGTCGTCCTGTAGTAATTGCGATGACAGCTAATGCCATGAAAGAAGACCAACAAATGTGTCTAGATGCTGGAATGGATGACTATTTGAGCAAGCCAGTAATAAAAGAAAAATTGGCAGTGACCCTAAAGCGTTGGGGAAGCGTAATATTCAAGGCAAAAGAAACAGCTGCCACAGAGCAGACAGTTTCTACGACAGATATAGGCTCAGTTAACCTCCCAATTGATTGGGAACGCTTGCATCAACTCTCAGAAAACAACTCAGAGTTTGAATTGGAACTACTACAAATATTTGTTGAAGATACTCAACCTCGTCTAGAGGTAATTAAAATAGCGATCGCAACTTATGACTTTGAGCAACTAGCACACGAAGTCCATCAAATTAAAGGTGCTAGTGCCAATATGGGAGTTATAACCATGCATCTAGCAGCAGAAAAACTAGAACAACTAGCTCACAATCAAGAGCGTCGAGGTACTAGTAACTTAATCTTAGAGTTAGAAGAGTTTGTTAAACGTATCCAAGAATTTTTGAACTGTAAAGATAGTAACACCAAAACATGAAAATCTCATAATATTTATTAATAAATTAACAGTCCCGATTTTTTATGATTAAGTATGAAAAATCTCACTTACAGATATAACTTGTGAACAAATGGGAATAATAACTTTAATGTCCTAAAAGCAGGTTCGGTGAGTTAGCTGCATCTTAAGCTAAAAATTATTAGCCTAAATGTCAGTTAAATGCATTATCTATTATTCCCAATTCATACCCGAAAAGTGAGGTTTTACTGATGAGTCAGATGAGTAAAGACGATGTACGAGAAAGGCTTGGCAATATCGATCAAATCCGCGATATTATTCTCGGAACACAGCTAAGAGAGTACGAAAATCGATTTAGCAAGCTGGAGTCAGATATTTCTCTCCTGCAACAACAGATGCGATCGCACGTCGAGCAACTCAAGTCCAACTTTTCGGCTGAACTAAAGGCGGGGTTTGAAGCGCTGGATAAAAAGCTGAAATCACTCAATTTGGCAACTCAAGAAGAAACTCTTGACTTACGGCAACAGGTTGATAGACTCAATAAAAAGTTCTCTAGCAGTGTTCAGTCGCTTGATGAGACATTAGATAGTCAAACTAGCTCGATTCGAGATGAAATCTTTCAAACTAAAGTCCAATTACAAGATGATGTTACGGCATTACGCGATTTGATTTTAGAAGAAATAGATCGACGCTTCTCACAGTTGACAGACACTAAGGTTTCTAAGGACGACATGGCCGAAACTTTATTTGCCTTGGGAATGCGTCTGAAAGAAACTGAATTCATTCCTAAATTGCGAGAAGCAGTCGATGAACTCAGCGAGGACTATAGTGCTGTACCACTTCTAGAAACTACAAAGTTGTCAAAAGTGTTAACTCACTCCAACAGTACGGCAGAATTACATTCGTAATCAGATGAGGCAGATAAGAGAGCTAATGACTCCTAACTCCTAACTCAGCACTCAACACGGGCTAAAGCCCTGCTACTACTAACAGCGCTCTTAAAAGGATGACTCAGGTGGAAAATTCGATTTCTCAATCTGTTGAGTTAAAGCCAGAAAAAGCTGTGCAACTTGACAATTTGCTGCATTTGTTAATCGAACTCAAAATTATCGAATCACCTGAGCAATCTTTTTGTTTATTACCATCAAAAACTGATAATACTAATGAGTATATTATAGAAAAAAGTGAATTATCGCAACTTCCTCCAGTGGCATTAGAAGTATGTGAAGCTTATTTAGAATCGGATTTTAATTGTCCTCCACACATATCTAATTACTCACAAGCTACTCAGGAAGAATTAGAAGAATCTATTGAAATATTTGCAGAATTTGAGGACAAGTTAGATAACTCAGAGGATGCAGTGCAAAAACTACGGGAAATATTAGTCGGATATGAATTAGCAGAAATAAACAATATTACAGCTACACTCAAACAAAAGTTAACAAAAATAGAACATCAAATTTACGATCCTAAAGAGCTAATAAATCTACTACTACCGTGGATTTCTGAGCTTTTAAGGCTGACGATTGTGGAGTCGAGAGAGGAATTTATAGAGATAATTGCTCCTATTATTGATCAGACTATCCGCAGTCGTACTGAACAGGATAAAATTAGCATGAGTACAGCGATCGCACCTGCTGTTCCGCTGGCTATTTCCCAACAGATTATTACAGCTCCAGAAGAAGTTTCAGATGCGATCGCTCCTGCAATGGGACGAGCTATAAAAAAGCAAATTGAAATTGAACAGAATATTGTTGTGGATGCACTCTACCCAATTATTGGTAGTACCATAGCCAAATATATGGTAGAGACAATCCGTGCAATTAACCGACAAGTTGAAGATACCCTGAGCGTTGAAGGCATCAAACGTAAAATTCGTGCCAAGCTACAGGGAGTTTCGGAAGCAGAATTAATTCTTAAAGAAGCTTTACCATTTAAAATTCAAGCCATTTTCTTGATTCATAAAACATCTGGTTTAGTTATTTCAGATATTCAGCACTCTGATGTAGAGCAGCTAGAGGCTGAAATGGTAGCAGGAATGCTGACAGCAATTCGTAGCTTTGCCAATGATTGCATCAATCAATCTGGAAGCATAACAGAATTAGATGCAATTGAATATGGGACATCCAAAATAATTTTAGAAGTTGCAGGATATTGTTATTTAGCGATTGTTGTGCGAGGAGAGCCAAGCAAAAACTTTATTTTGAAAATGCGGCAAGTCTTCAGCACTATTGTTAAAAAATATGGTGATTTAATTGAAAAATTCGACGGCAATCCCGATTTAATACCTATTGAAGTTCATACACTTCTAGAAGAACTGAAAGGTACAGATATTCAGGAGAAAAAGAAAACAAAATTTTCACCGCTACTGATATTAGGTTTAACAGTTATCAGCACGATTTTCATTCCTTGCGGTATTTGGCAATACCATAGTGGAGTTATACGTTCCATTGAAAATCAAACTTCGCTGGCTCTAACTTCTGTTCCAGAACTAGCTGTATATCGGCTCACCGTGCAGGTAGAACGCAATAAATTAAAATTAACAGGAAGATTACCTAACCAACTTCTTCGCCAGAAAGCCGAGCAAATTGTCAAAATAACCTCTCCTAATTGGTTGATTGACAATCAAATTTTATTAGTAGAAGTACCAGCAGACCCTGTATTAGCTGCTGCTGAAGTCAAACGAGTCACAGCAGTTTTAAATCAGACTGACAATATAGCAATTTCTGCTCAATATATCGCTGGTAAAGTAGCTGTTGAAGGAACTGTCAACCGAATTGCAGATGCTCAGATTATTGCTAATGCATTTGAACAAATTCCAGGCGTAAAATCTGTGTCTAGCGCGGTGCGAGTACAACCCCCACAGATTGAAGTTCGATTTTACTTTCAACCCGACTCAGCAAGTTTAATGAAAGCAGATATAGCGTACAAGGTTCAACAGGTCAAGTTTTTCCTCAATCAGCACCCAAATAAGCATTTAAAAATCATTGGTTATGGTTATGACCGGACTGGCGTGAACAAATCTCAAAAATTGGCACTGGCGCGAGCAAAAGCTGTACAACAAGCACTGATTAAATTAGATGTCGAGCCATCTCGTCTACAGGCCATTGGTAGGACAAATTTACCACCAGGTATTGATGTAACTCACCCCTTGTGGTTAAGTCAGTGTGTCGCTCTAGAACCGGTAAACAAGCAATTTTAAGTTTATAGTAGCTATGATTTGGATAAAATATTCCCTACTTTTCCCCAGCTATGTCTACAATCTCTAAAAAAATATGCTTGTTTGGTGATTTTGGTGTAGGTAAAACTAGTCTAATTCGCCAATTTGTTGAGAGTAAATTTAGTGACGAATACCTTTCAACTGTAGGAGTAAAAATATCTCGAAAATTGATTGGTGTTTCAGAAAAAGACCTAATTAATGGACAAAATTTACAGTTAATCATTTGGGATATTGAAGGCAGTAATAAGTTTAAGGCAGTTGCTAAAAATTATTTTCAAGGTTCTAAAGGTGCTGTGATAGTTGGTGATGTGACACAACCAGAAACGCTCCATCATATCCAGGAGCATATTCAAACTTTTTTAGCTGTTAATCCTAAAAGCTATATTGTTGTTGCATTGAACAAATCAGATATGATTGCAGCCGAATATTTAGAAAACATCCGTCAGATGTATCAATTCACCGATCAAACTAATATATTAGACACATATATAACTTCAGCTAAAACTGGTAATAATGTTGATAAAATATTTCACACTTTAGCTACTCGTTTAATTTAGTAAAATGAACTCATTGTTGACAAAGCTATTATCTGTATGTGGTATTGAATATTTGATAATTGATGAAAACTTAAAGATTCTGGAGAAGTCTTTAGGACTAAATCATTTTGCCGACATTCCTAGTGAAGTTAAGCTAGGTCAGGATGTTCGGATTGTGTTTCCCGAATTAGAGGGACTTGAAGATATTTTTGATGCAATTCGGCAGGGGGAACAAGATAATTTTGAATTAAAAGGAATTAGGCGATCGCAAGATCCGTCTTCTGCTTTGTATATTGATATTCGTATTATTAATAATATCCAAGAAGACCATTCTAGCAATCGACTACTCATTGTTATCGAAGACGCGACAGAACGGATGGTTCTTGAGCAATCTTTGTTTCAAGGTGCAAATGAAGCAAATCTTTTGCTACGTAACTTAAAGGCTTCTAAACAATATATTGACCAAATTGTGACATCAATGGCAGATGCGTTGTTAGTGACAACGCTATCAGGCGAGATAAAAAAAGTCAATTACGCAGCACAAATTTTATTACAATATAATGAAATAGAACTTGTAGGTCAACCTATCACAAAAGTTATTAAAGAAGTCAATAACTATCCTCTGATAATTGGAAATATTGAAAGTATTTATATATCCCATAATCAAGACATAAGCCCTTTAGTAAAAGAAGTAGAAACCGTTTGCTATACCAAAAGTGGGAAAACAATTCCCGTAGCTTTTTCATCCTCAATAGTGAAGACAGAAATTGAGCATTTTCAAGGTTATGTTTACATTTTGCGAGACATGACTGAACGAAAGCAGGCAGAACTTGCTAAACAGGAATTCTTAGCGATGATTAGCCATGAGGTTCGAACTCCGATCGCATCGGTAACTGGTATGGCCAGTTTGTTGCTAAATACTGAATTGACTGCCGAACAGCAAGACTTTGTTGAAACTATTTACACCAGTGGAAATTCCTTACTCAAAATTATTAACGATTTTCTTGATTTCTCCAAAATACAATCAGGCAACTTGGAACTCGAAGAAGAGCCTTTTGCTTTGCGAAATTGCATTAATGAAGCTCTTTATATGCTTGCGCCCACAGCCAGAGAAAAAGGTTTAAAACTCATATTTTTAGATACTCCTCAACTTCCTACTACGATTGTGGGGGATATTACCAGACTGCGCCAAGTCTTGATTAATTTACTCAGTAATGCGATTAAATTTACCGAAACTGGAAGTATAGAAGTTTCAGTTATAAACCGCAAAAATAATGATATTAATCATTCTTCTGCTGCAAATACTGACGAAATTCACTTTAGTGTTAAAGATACAGGCATCGGAATTCCACGCGATCGCCTGGAGCGTTTATTTAAAGCCTTCAGCCAAGTTAACTCCTCCATTACTCGACAGTATGGCGGTACTGGGTTAGGTCTTGCCATCTGCAAGCAGCTATGCGAGTTAATGGGTGGTAGAATTTGGGTTGAAAGTGAGCTTAATGTAGGTAGCACATTTTACTTTACGATTGCCGCTTCTGTTATTCCAGAGGAGACAGAAGCTAGGAGTCAGGAGTTATTTTTATTATCATCGCGTAAGAGCATTCCCCTATCTTCTTCCTTGTCTCTTGACTCCCATAAATTAAGAATTCTTTTAACTGAGGATAATCTGGTAAATCAGAAAATAGCGTTGAAGCAACTCCAAAGCCTGGGGTACAGTGCTGATGTCGCTGGTAATGGAAAAGAAGCGTTGGAGCTATTAGAAAAAATTCCCTACGATTTGATTCTGATGGATTGCCAAATGCCAGTTATCGACGGTTTAGAAACCACAAAAGAAATTCATCGTTGGCAAGAAAGCAGCTTTGCCAGTGGTCGTCGTCCTGTAGTAATTGCGATGACAGCTAATGCCATGAAAGAAGACCAACAAATGTGTCTAGATGCTGGAATGGATGACTATTTGAGCAAGCCGGTGATGAAAGAAAATTTGGCGGCGACCCTAGAGCATTGGAAAAATGTGATATTCAGGGCAAAAGAAATAGCTGCCACAGAGCAGACAGTTTCTACAACAGATGTATGTTCAGTTGACCTCCCAATTGATTGGGAACGCTTGCATCAACTCTCAGAAAACAACCCAGAGTTTGAATTGGAACTACTACAAATATTTGTTGAAGATACTCAACCTCGTCTAGAGGTAATTAAAATAGCGATCGCAACTTATGACTTTGGGCAACTAGCGCACGAAGTCCATCAAATTAAAGGTGCTAGTGCCAATATGGGAGTTACAACCATGCATCTAGTAGCAGAAAAACTAGAACAACTAGCTCACAATCAAGAGCGTCGAGGTACTAGTAACTTAATCTTAGAGTTAGAAGACTTTGTTAAACGTATCCAAGAGTTTTTAATTAGGAGTCAAAAGTCAGAAGTTAAAAGTTAGTGTTATTTATCCCTTATCTCCCTACTTACCATTCCCTTTTTTACAGTAGTGCCTATCATCGGTATCGTTAATAATATTTACTAATAAATAAACAGTAACGATTATCTACTGTTGGTTCATAACTCAATTTGTCGGCAATGGCGGACATGATTTTTAAGCCACGCCCGCGCTCTTGAGCATTATCCTCAAATTCTGATGTTTGCCGCAATTGCTGCTCTAAGTCAAAGGGTTCGCCTTGAGACCAGATGCGAATTTCTATGTATTCATCTAACCGTACAGCTTCTATTTCAATAGGAGTTTCAATAGGTAAATTTTTGTGGGCATGTTCAACAATGTTAGTAAACCCTTCTATCATCAGTGTTTGACATTGCCACCAAATTTGTTTATCGGGAATAGGTGGTTGATTCATCTGCTCGAACCAAGATAATACTTGAGGCGAGGCTGTCAGGTCTGTGTTGACTTTTAAATAAACTTTATTTTTCACTTCTTAACCAATAAAATATTTTGAGACAATCATATTCTGTAATTAATTTATTTAATTTGAGTATTTTCACTATACATTCAAAACTAAATTGCATATAAGTTGAATTAAAGCAATTACTTACTTTACAATCTACTTAGTAAACTTTAATTTATGTTTAAAATTTTAGTTATTGATGATGACCCTATAGTGCGAACAGTACTGAAAAGAACACTCCAAAATCAGGGTTATGATACCAGTATCGCCAAAAATGGCGAAGAAGGAATTACACAAGCACAACTGCTACATCCTGCTCTAATTATCTGTGACTGGATGATGTCCCAGGTAGATGGGCTAGAAGTGTGTCGTCGAATTAGGGCAGATCCAGAGTTGGCGACTACTTTTTTTATTCTATTGACTGCTAGGGGAGCAGCTCGAGGAGAGGAGGAAGATAGAGTTAAGGGACTTGACGCTGGAGCAGATGAGTTTATCTCTAAACCAATAGAGATGAATGAATTGAAAGCACGGGTAAGAGCAGGGCTAAGGTTACACCAGCTAAATCAGGATTTACAAAGTCAAAAAGAAGCTTTAGAGACACTCAATCAGGATTTGCAAACTCAAAAGCAAATTTTGGAAGCAGAATTGGAACAGGCCGCTGATTATGTGCGATCGCTTCTACCCTCACCACTTGTAGGAGCAGTGACTACAGAAAATCTGTTTATTCCTTCAGCACAGCTAGGGGGTGATTGTTTTGATCATCATTGGATCGACGAGGATCATTTAGCAATTTATTTATTAGATGTATCAGGTCATGGGGTGGGTTCAGCGCTCCTATCTGTATCTGTGCTGAATGTTTTGCGATCGCAATCTCTACCGAACACTAACTTTTGTCAACCAAGTGAAGTCCTGAAAGCTCTCAATCACGCCTTCCAAATGACGAAGCACGGTGATAAATACTTCACAATCTGGTATGGAGTTTATCACCGCCTTAAACGTCAACTCATTTATGCTAACGCCGGACATCCACCAGCTTTACTGTTATCCAATACCTCTGCAACAAGCATCCAAGTTAAACAGCTAACTTCTTTAGATTTACCAATTGGCTTTTTACCTAAAGTCCAATTTGAGGATGCTGTTTTTGAGGTCGAAGAAAACAGCACTTTATACATCTTTAGCGATGGTGCTTATGAAATTAATCAGCCAGATGGTAAGATTTGGGGTATCGATGCTTTCATAGACTTACTAACCAAATATAGCCTGAAAGATACCTGTAACCTAAATCAACTATTAGCGAACATTCTCAGCTTAAATACTCAAGATAATCTTGATGATGACTTATCTTTGGTAAAAGTTAATTTTGGTTAGTAGAGTCAAATGCTCACATTCAAACTTTATCTGACCTAGCAGCTTACTGTATTGCTAATACTTGGCGATTAAATTCATCTTGGTCAGCGAAGGTTTGAAAAATTCTATCCATTTTAGTCAATTCAAATAACATCCTAACTTGGTCGCTGATAGAACAGACGAAAAGTTTACCATTAGCATTTCGCACCATTTGCATTGCTGATACTAAAGCGCCTAAACCTGAGCTATCGATAAATTTTACTTCTTTCATGTCAAGCAACAAAATATCGGCTCCATTTGCCAGAATACTGCTAACTTCACGACGCAGTTCATTACCTCTAATTCCATCTAAAATTCCAGATAATTCTAGTACACTTACACTCATATTCATGGTTTTATTGTCCTACTATTTGCTTGAAAACTATATATGATTATTTTGGCATTGGTCTAAGATAAACGGCAATAGCTATAGCTATGCTTTTGTTTTATAAATGCAACTTAATCGATTTTGCTGCTTGGTTATTATTTGCGATCGCAGCAAAAAAGCTAGCATCAACCCATTGCCTAGAAATTTCAAAAGCTTCAAAATAGCCATCTTTTTGACCTAATTCGCGTGCCCAAAATCGAGATAAGACAAGTATCGCATCGAGTTGCATAAATGCTTTATTTGCCTCTGATTCATAACAACCAATAGCCGCAACTTTTTCTTCAATTACAGAGGTAATATTTACAAAAAAGTTTGGTTCAAAACCACGCAAAAAAACAGGCGGTGCTGAATACCACAAAGGGATATTTTTGCGGGTAGCAACATTAGAAACTGCGATCGCACACACTTCATGATCTCTATGTCCATATTTTTCAGGTTGTGGTGCGTGAGTAATAATCAGATCCGGTTGCCAACGCCCAATAGCTTCTTCAGCAACTTTAATCACTGCTTGTGTAGAAAAATTGCACTCTTCAAGAGCATGAAACTCGTAAGTTGCACCGATGATTTTACCTGCTGCATCTGCTTCTTGATGACGTGTACCTTTAATAGGTGAACTGGAAAGACTGCCTTCAGTCAAAATTAAGCAACGAACGTTCCATCCTACTTTAGACATCAGACTGAGAGTGCCAGCAGCAGGTAAGACTTCATCATCAGCATGGGCATAAATTGTTAAGACAGTTCGCTGACTGAAGTTATTTGAATCTGAATAAGTATTCATAACTTTTTTCTTTCTAGATTGCATTTATTCAGAAATAGTCAAAAGCCAGTAGTTATTCTCCTTGTCCCCTCTGCTCCCCCTATCTCTTAGACCTCTTTTGGAGGTTGCCAAACAGATGCGCGGATGATAGCCGACAAAAGTAATAAGTTGTAGATAGCCCATGCGCCATTAAGCAGGTGAACTTCAGGATAATTCAAATGACCGATCGCAAAGCGGTAAAGGCTCCATAATATCCCTAGTATGGTAAGGATAAAAACAACTAATTGTGGCCAAACGAGCCTGAGATAAATCCCAGATTGCCGTTGTTTAGGTGTTACTTGGAAATTAAGTTTTTTTCCGGTGAATACACTGCATACAGCTTGGATCAGCAGGGGGAATAAGGCGATCGCATATTGTTCGGAGCGCCAAACTTCACTAGCTGGAATGCCCCAAGTGGCTGCTAGGAAAGTTAGACGGTTGATAATAAAAGCTGGGAAAAAGTGTAAGGCAAAGTCAGGACCATAGGTTTTAACTGGAATAATGTCCGTAAAAAAATAGATAATTGGACAAGCAATAAAAACCAGAGTCGCAAAACCAGAGAAATAGCTATACATCGTCTTAAAATAGTGCAACCTTTGCCAAAAACTTAGCCCTGGTTTTGTGAGCGGATTTTCTCTCAGTAATACTTGGATAGTTCCTTGTGCCCAGCGTAGCCGTTGTTTAAGAGTTGAACTCAGGTCATCTGGTGCTAAACCTTCTGCTAAAAGTTCATGGTGATAAATAGATTTCCAGCCGGCACCATGCAAACGCATAGCTGTATTCATATCTTCTGTAATGCTGTTGCTCGATACACCACCAATTAATTGAAATTCATCTAAACGTTTCTCATCTTTAGCAAACTCATCAGCAAAATATTGTAGTCCAACACTAATCAGTGCTTCCCGCCTCAAGATTGCATTTGTACCTGTATAAAAGGCGGCATTCATGCCATCTTTGCCTTGTTGAAGTGGCCCATAAAACAAATTTGCTCGATGTCCAAAGGGATCGCCCGGAGGAATATTGTAAAAATCCTGGCGGGTCTGAACAAAAGCAATTTGATTCTGGTCGTATTTCCCTGTGAAAAGATTATAGGTGTAGAAATAAGGCAGAACTCGCTTGATAAATTGCGGCTTTGGAATATGGTCAGCATCTAGGGTAAGAATAAACTGTCCTGAAGTTTCTCCAGAAAAAAGCGCGTAATTGAGGTTACCCGCTTTAGCGTGGTGGGGTACACCAGCAGGCTTGGGACGAGCAATGTAGCGAAAACGAGCGAGTTCAACTAGTTCTAGTTCTTTTTTGCGAATGGCTTCTTCTAAAGCTTTACGTTCGGTAGTTAGACGTTCGCTTATACTTTGATGCTGTGGAGGTAACCAAAGAATCAACTGTCGCAGACTTTGGACAAATCCCTTAGTAGACTCGCTAACCCCTGATTCTGATGATGCTTGCAGCCATTGTTCAGCGACTTGAGTATTAGGTGTGAGATTTTCCAGTTGCTTCAAGCGCTCCAACAAACTAGAGTGTTCTGCATCAATTCGATTCGCTTCTTGCTGTAGTAGTGGTGATTGCAAATCCTCAATACACAATCTTTCTGTCATCGCTCGCATATCAGCCGAGTTGCCATCATCCAGCACATAAACTCGTAATTTTGTTGCTGGGTAATCCATTGCCAGAGCAGCTTTTGCAGTTTCTTCTACAATTTCCGGCGGCTCGTTATAGCAGGTTACAAACACATCTACTGTTGGCCAGTCAGCTCTAGGTATAGCTGGGGTCATCTGGTCGAGAGACTTAATCTGTCTGACTAAAGGCCGCCACAACCCAATCACAAACATGACGCCGCCGAAATAGCTATAAATCTCTGCTATCAGCAAAGGAATCGAGATCCAGAGCGCATCAAAATTGATGGAATGGGTGACGCGCCATTGCAAATACCAGATACCAAAAATTAAATTTATTTCTGCCAGGTAGCGAAATAACAGTGTTCTTTTTTTGAGTAATGAACGGCTGTTGCCGGAAAAGTTTGAGGAATTATCAATAAGAGAAACTGAAGTCATGTTAGTACCAGTAATTAAAAATTGATGATTAAAAATTAAAAATTGAATTGCTTTAAGTTTTAATTTTTAATTTCCGAAGGATCGAGCACTAGTGGATGTCTGCCTCTAGCTTGGTAAAGCAGACTTTCTAAAACGATCGCATTCGTATTAATGTCAACTGAAGCATTAACACCTAGTTTAGAATTTTCATATCTTCCTGAAAGATAGCCGCGATTTTTATCGGATAAATTTTGAGCAAAGTCTCGCAATCTTTTACTGTAAGGGTCATCTGGCATGAGAGCAAACCAAGAAAATGCTGCTTTCGTACTGACAAACCGTAATTGGGGATAGGCTTTTCCATTCGTGTTCACGGCTTGCCAAGATTGACCATTGGAGTAGACGCTGTAATACAGAAAGTAAGGCGGACGATCTAAGGAATCTTCATTTACAGCAGTTAAAATACCAGTGCGTTTAAACCGTTGTTGTTGCACTTTGAAAAGATTTTGCACTTGAGGTTTAACAGCATCATTCCAACCAATTTCTAAACCCCAGAGTAAATAAGGATCGTTCGTTAGGTAGTTAGTAGCTCCAGAGTTTTTGAAATTACGCTCATCGATTTGTAGTTTAATTCCATCAATTTCAACCGTTTTTATTGGTGGATTGGAAAGAGCTTTTGAAGCTTGAATGTTCCACAGCTTTAAGCTGTGAGCAGCATATTGCTCGTAGCCTAATCGCCCTTCCTGCACTTCGAGAAGTTTGCCTGCTCTGGGGATAGCACCATTTAACCATCCATCTTTGACTAGTTTCGATGTATGCCAACGAGCGACGATGCGATTAATGCGTGAAGCGAAGCTGTCGCCCTTAGGCGAATCGCTATATTCTGGATAATGCGATCGCATAACATGCAATCCTAATAAAAATCGCGCCATATCCAAAGCTGACCAACCACTTGTACCCTTGGGATCGGGTGTGTCATTGAGTTGGCGCATCTGGGCAGTACGGGTGCTATAAGCTTTGTTGGGCAAACCAGTTGCAGGTAGCGGCAGTTTTTCCAACGTTTGTAGCAATGTGTTCATCCGCTTTTGGAAAACATCTTGCGGCAATAACCCTAACTGGTAAGCCGCATGAATTCCCAATAAGGCGCTACCCTGATCCCACCAAGTTGTCCAGGGCAAGTTGTCTACCGAATTTACTAAACCTGTTTGAGGATTCCAGTTACGCTCAAAATACTTCCAAGCCCGCTCGGCGGCAATTTGATCCGCTTCTTGAGTCAATCGTGGTAAAGAAGTTGTTGGCGAAGGAATAGCAGGTTTTTCTGGTGTAACTGTTGGTTTTGGTTTTAGCGGTAGTGGCGTGACTATAGGAGCAGTAAGTTCTGGAACGGTTTGTAGTGGTGGTATTTGGATATCAGGGTTAAAGTTATCAGGGGCAGCAATGATCGTAGATGGGGTAGGAGAGCATTGCCACGTCGCAGTACTCGGACAAAGCAGGGGTTGTTGATTTGTCGTTGCGTACAAAACTGATTGCAAAATCATGCTTTTGATGCCGCTTGTTGCCATTTATATTTTCTTTGCCAACTCAGCAGGCGATAAATAGCCGAAAGCCGGATTATTTACCGCGTCTTTATAACCAGCAGATTTGCCGCTATTACTATTAATTGCCCAATCACATTCCTTATTAATATTGAAGTAAAGGATGCCTCTTACCCCCAACCCAGCTAACTGAGCGTAAGAGTCTCGTAACCATTGGTCTTTGGCACTGTTTTGTAAACCATTTTGCGTATTACTCGTACTAGCTGTTTGAGCAATGAAAATCGGCTTACTGCCAGCCATAACCTTCATCCGCTTCATATATGGTTCAAAAACTTCTTTTGGGCTATTCCAGTGTTTCCAAGAAGAATTACTACAATATCCCCAGTTGTAGGAACTAAAAGCAACGACATCTACCGACTTGTCCCCAGGATAGTAGTTTTCAAAGCGATGTTCATTGTTTTCACTCCAACCATTAGGTGCAAATACCCAACGTATTGCCTGTGAAGATACACCAGCCTCTTTAAATATCTTTTGGATACGTTGATAAGCTAACTTAAAGTTCTGCGGGTCTTTGCTGTATGCTTCTCCAGGAATGTTCATCTCTTGCAACGGAGCGATAAACGCAATACGTCCCTCGCCTCGTTTTGCCCAGTCAGAGTATGCTTTTGCCACTTTTTGCAGAAAACTATCTACATCTCCCTTAGCAATCTGCGCTGCTGAACGAGTCGATTTGAGATTGATAAAGCCTGTGTATCCATTCTGCTTGAGTTTTTCTAGGGAAACTGGGATGTTATAGGCAGGATTCGAGTCTTCGATATCAAAGAAAAATCCAGCAATAGAATGGCGTTTACCAATCCATTGATCGACTTGACGCAATTGGTTGTCAATTGTACTTTGATTTCCGATGTAATCTGGGGCATACAATCCCAGCAGTACAGGAGTATTGGAAGCTGTTTGGTTGCGAATTTGGTTTAATTTAGGGTTTTCGAGTCGCCTTGAGGCATCTGCGATCGCCACTAAATTTTTACTCGCAAAGATGCTTCCTAGTAAAATTAGCATCATCAGCGCCAGTCGTACCTTGTTCATAGATTTAAAGGAATAAACAGGGATTTTGAATCGAGATGTCTGTTGCTCGTACAAGCTACGAACTGCATCATGTACAAGTATTCCCAAATACAACTGATTATTAACAAACATGCCTTTGTAATTACAGGGAGTTGCATTTTAATCTAGGTCTAGGTAGTACTATTTCGCAAAATACCCGTCAAAAAGCAGAGTCAAAAAGTTTTCTGACTTTTAACTCTGCCGATTCGCTTACTTTGTTGTAGGTGGAGCTACTTCAGGAGTATTCAGTTCCAGTATGGTCAGGGATTCTTACTTTGTAACTTTTGTATCCGTTACTAACTTAGTATTTTCACTACCTGAAAACCAGTAACTTCCAGAACTATCAGAAATTAACTTAGTTCGTTGTATTGCAGTGTTGGGTAGACCTCGCCCAGAATTTCCTTTAGTAACTTCTTCCCACCAAGGAGATTTCATACTGGTAGTGGGACGAATTAAAGGTTGTCGATTCATTACCTTGTACAGCAAGGATTGCAAAATCATACTGTTGGTACTGCTGGTGAAACCAACTGCCGTTTTACCCGTGGCTTCATAAAAGCCCTCATAAAATCCAGCTAATGGGTTATATAAGTCAGTCGTTCCTTGCAATAACTGTTGACTATACTTGTTTTCTGGAAGCAGAGCATGATACGCAAAAGCGACTGCTGTACTTACCAATCGCCCCTTTGGTACAGGTTGACCATCGTCTCCTAAAGCCACCCAAGGATCGCCCTGTCCAGTAATTGAACTGTGAACAGTGTAAGGTTTACGATCGATCAAAGTAGTAGCTGAGGCTGTGAGAGTGCCGGTGCGACGGTAACGTTCAGCTTGCGCCTGAAAAATTGGCTCAAAAAGCGATCGCATTTTTGGATCTAGTCCAAACTCCAGTGCATAGAGTAAGAAAGGATTGCTAACTGTGTATTGGTTAACTTTAGAGTTAGTATCCGTGCGACGGCGTTGGATTGGTACTTTCACTCCCTCTACTGAGGCAGTTTGATATTCACCGCCAACAGCAGAAGCATCAACATTAAATCCCCATAATTGGAAAGCACGAGCGGCATATTCTTCATAACCCAAGCGGGTTTCGGGGTTGACGCGAGTAAGCGATCGCCCATCTTGCTCTTTGGTGAGAGTGGCACTGGAAAGAATACCTTCGCGCACCACACGCAAGTATGACCAATCCAGCACAATTTTATCTACGGCAGTTGTGTATTCTGGATGACAAGTTTTTAAGTTGTAAAGTGCTGCCAGCATTCTACCTAAATCTAAAGCTGACCAGCCGTTTCCTTCTGGAATCGGATTTCCACCATAATCTACTGATTGCAATGTTCTGGTATCATAACCCCGGCTTGGTAATTCTCCGGCAAACAACGGTAACTTTGTCAAGGCTGCTAAAAGATGTCGGGTGCGCTGGTCAAATTCTTTGGGGGTAATTATATCGAGCGATCGCGCTGCATGGAGGGCTGCGAGATAATCTCCTAATCCCCAGAGGGTTGCGCCTTTGAAATCACTGCGATCGTCTATCAGTCCACTCTTGGAGTGATAATTGGCTTGAAAGTATCGCCAAGCCGCTTCTGCATAACGCCGTTCAATAACCGTCAGTGGTCGATCTAGTTTGAGGTTAGATGATGACTGGGGACTATCCACTGGTGGAATAGGTGCAACCGCCACTTCTGTTGGTTTAGAAGTATCCGCAGGGGTTGCGATCGGAGTCGTAGCAGTAGAATTTGCTTGATTTGCGATCGGAGTCGTAACAGTAGAATTCGGTTCATTTGAGGGGGTTGCAGGAGAAGTGTCTCCACTGGGCTTGCCAGTAGATACACTCACAGAACCAGAAGCAATTAAAGGCTGATTTCCCTTAGCTTTGTAGTATAAAATCTCCAAAATCAGCCCATTAGTATTACCTGTCAAAGCTTTATTGGGTTGCTTTGATTCTTCATAGATCCCTGCATAGTAACCACTATCATCAGGGCTGCGGAGATCCTTGACTGCATCAAAAACTTTTTGAGCATAGGCATTATCTGGAAAAAGATAGCGCCAGCCAAAAGCAGCTTTTGTGCTGATGCTGCGAAACTGTGGATAAGGTTGATTGGCATCCGTGATTGTTGCCCAGCTTGCACCGTTGGCGTAGACGGTGTTGTAAAGAAAATAAGGGGCTTGGTCAATATTGTCTTCTGTGACGGCAGTTAACTGACCTGTGGTATCGTAACGCCGTTTTTGCACATCTAAAACCCTGGCAGCAAAATCAGCTAACTCACCTTGCAAGCCAAATTCAATCCCATCAAGGATATAAGACTCACTAACAACATAATTATTAGCGTTGGTGCTTTGAAAGTCACGGGTATCAACGGGAATTTGCACACCATTAATTTCGACTAACTTAAACGGCTCAAAAGCAATAGCTTTGGGTGCAGAGAAACCCCAAAGTTGATAACCCCTCGCGCCGTATTCTTCGTAGCCTAGTCGTCCTTCTTGCACCAGTAACGTTTTATTGTCTGGGAGAACAGTAGCGCCAAAAAGTTGCCCATCTTTAAGCGATCGCGCAACCTGCCACTTCGCTACAATTCCTTTGAGCCAGTCATTATATTGAGGATGACAGGTGCGGATGACATCAAACGCCGCCAGGATTCGCCCAACATCCAAAGCAGACCAACCAATCCCCCGCTCAAGGGGATTGTTGCCATAATCAACCATTTGTGCATTGGCTGCGTTATAGACTTTATTGGGCAAAGCATCCTCAAATAATTTCAAGCTGCTGAGAGTCGTTAAAAATTTATTGAGGCGTGTATCAAAATCTGCTTGGTCAGTGAGATTCAACCAGCGTGCAGCATTCAATGCCATCAAGTAATTACCCATATCCCAAAGCGTACCAGAAGGATAACCCCCAGTAGAATTGGTAAATCCTGTTGCTGGCTGATAGTTTTTGACAAAATACTGCCAAGCAGCACGAGCATAAGTTTGTTCTTCAGGTGTGAGCGGGGCTGTAATATTGCTACAGCTATTAGAATTTTCGGATAAGACTGGTGTCGGGATGTAAAATAACAATTGCAGAAATGTCCCAACTAGGAACAATGCAATCCATCTCAACAGCTTTTGTTGATGGTGCTTATATATCATATTGCAAAAAAGGAGTTAGGAACGTCACAGCCCGTCTGTACAGTTATATTTCATAAATTGAGTTTTATCAGGTCTATTCTTTTCGTAATGGCTTTATCAATTCAGTCGAGTAGTGCCAGGGGACAAGATCAAATCGCGCACCCATAATAGATTTTTTATTAGTCAAGCGGACTACGAACACCTCGATCATCACGGTTTAGAATCTAAATTTTCTTAGTACTGTACGAATAATGTTTAACGTAATTACATCCGGAACCTCTTCTATCAACTTCTTCGGGCGTTTTTGCATAGTTTGACATTTAGAAAAAGCCTATATAATATCTGACTACAGGATAATAGTCGTAAAAATTCTGGATATCAGGGTGAATTATACGGAAATTTTCTATATTGTTTCCTTAAACGGAGTCTGTATACGGAAAAAGTTTGTATGTTGCTCAAAAATAGATGTTATGGAGAAAGTTTCTGTATATTGATGAAAAATTGCGTAAATAAGCGGATAGATAATAGTACGTTTCGATATTTTAAAAAACGTATATTATGAAATATGAGTTATAGATTTCATATAGCAATATATTCAGTGATTACACAATTACATATGGAAAAATCGTCAGTATAATAACTAGTGACCCTGCTTAGGCTCTGTAGGGAAATTACTAAAAGCAATTGATAATTGATGGGTACTTGTAATTAATTAGTTACAGAGGGTTTTGTAAAAAAGACCTCATTGTTGCATTAGTTTTCACGAGTAGAGTTCATTTTAAAAATTAAGACTATGGAGAATAAAGTAAATCTTCTATGAAATGGCTTCAAAAAATTTTAGATGCGGTATTCTTTTCCTCAGCAATATCATTAGGATTTGTTACAGTAATAACAAATTTTCTTACAAATTTAGCTCCATCAATTTTTCAATCGTGGCTTGATAGTGAAAATCCATCGAAGAAGAATATTCTTCTTATCATCCTTATAGGAAGTTTATTGATCTCAGTTATTCTTTCAATTCTTCTCAAGATGCAAGAAGATCGAAAGAGTTCTGCAAATCAAAGTACTAGTCAGCAAAATTTACTAATAGATTTATTAATATCTTTTGCAAAACGATTTGGAATAGCAGTTATTATTCTTGTCGTTCTGATTTCTTTACTTTTTGCTAGGAATCTGTTCTCACAATTAACTTTTACATCACGACCATCAATTGAGCAGACCCTACAGCATACAGGTTCCCAAATTCCTAAACAACCATCATCTGTTCAACCTACTCTACATCAAACATCTTCACCTGTTGTGAAATCTTCAGTTTCACAGCGACGCTCAACATCTTCTAGTGTTGGTAAAAAAAACTCATCAGTTCGGATTACTGTTGTTAATATAACTGTTATTTTATTTCTCCTATTGCTTGCCTTATTTGCATTTAGGATGACTCCTAACGAGTTAGAAAATTTGAACATCTATCGTTCTGATCCTATAGCTTACTTTCTAATTCAAAAGCTTTATCTCTCTCCCTTGAGCTTTAGCTTATTATCAATTTTAATTACTACTGGGTTATTATTACTGACCGCATGGTTAAGCGATACAATGTGGTCTAAGATTGGTCAGGTAGGATTACTTCAAGACTGGATTCCCTGGGTTCTAGCAATACTTATAAATCCAGTAATCTTAGCATATTACTTATGGAGTTTTAAGGCAATCAATAATATAATTAATTACCTTGAAGCTTCTGATATAGTGGAAATTGATACAGAGAATGAGCAAATCGCTGCAACTGTGTATCGTCGAAGATGGCGCAATTTATTATCACTTAGTAGTGCTGTCAGTATCAGTATTTTTGTCTCTGCCACTCTGCCTCTATTTAAGAATAGTTGGATAGGTTCAGGGCTTCTACCAAATTTGAGCATTACAGTTCTTACTTGGATATTTGCCTACATGGTTACCATGCTAGTGTCCAATTTTATTGCTAATATACAGATTCTTAATTTTATTCTCAAGGATAAGCAATTTAATATTAATCTTCTTCATCCCGATCGATGTGGCGGTCTCAGATATCTCAGTGATTACTCGCTTAAAACTGCCTATTTCATGGCTGCTTTAGGAATCTGGATTGGCATTGTTGCTTATCAGGTTATTACACAGGGAATTGGACAAAATTATTGGTTTATTTCCTTCATCTTCCTGCTATATCTCTTACTGTCAACTTCATGCTTTTTTTGTCCGTTATTAGCTGCTCATAGGGGTATGGAGAGAGCTAAGAATGAGCTTTTATCCAAGATTGCTCGCCAATTCCAGCAAGATTATTTCCAAACTCAAAGCAGTTTGAATGTAGATGCAGCGACTTTGAGGAGGAAAACCGAAAAAATTCGAGAATTGCGTGAATTCTACACCATAACTAATGAATTCCCAAACTGGCCTTTCGATATTGCAACCTTTCGCCTCTATCTTCTGACTGTGCCGGCTCCACTCCTCGTTCCCCTAATTGGTTTACTTCAAAAAAATCTAGAAACTTTGCTTAAGCAATAAAAGATTGGTTTTATTCTACCAACCTGACTTGAAAGTGCTGTTAGTGGTAGCGGGGCGTTTAGCCCGTGCTGAGTAAAAAATACTATTCCCTAATTCCTAGTCCCTTGTACGTTCCTACAGCTGATTCATTCGTTGCCAAGATTTTTGGCAATGCATCACTTGTTATACCAGCTTTTTCGCCACTGCTGCATTTGCTTAATCTCTGTATTTTGTGCGTTGATAATTTCTTGGGCTAATTGCTTGATTTCAGGGCGCTTAGACTTACTCAAGACATCTTTTGCCATTGTTACAGCCCCTTGATGGTGAGGAGTCATCGCATTGATAAAACGCAGATCAAATTCAGCATCAGCTGCACCTAAATCTTGACTCATCATCATGGCTTTCATTTGGTCAGACGACATCTCCATCATGTGACCCATTTGACTGTTATAAGCCATTGGTTTATCTCCCGCGTTGGGATACCAAGCTTGTCGCCACTGCTTCATCTGAGTAATTTCTTGGTTTTGCGATTTGATGATATCGTCTGCTAGTTTTTTGATTTCAGGACGTTTTGATTTCTGCTGCGCTTCTTTAGCCATTTCCACAGCCCCTTGATGGTGCGGTATCATCGCGTCAATAAAGCGTAAATCAAAGTTAGCATCGGCTGGGCCTAAATCCATTGCCATGCTGTGATTTGTATGATTGTCGCTAGTATTGGTAGCGGTTGCGTTTGGGGCTTGGCTTTGGTTCTGGGAAGCAGCATTGGTACAGGCTGTGATTAACCCACTGGCTGAAGCGATCGCAGTCAAGGTTAACGCCAAAAAGCCATTCCTCAAAGATAGGAGTTGCATAAATCTCACCTAACAGTTTCCTAATTCTATATTTACTTCTTAGCTTTGCAGCCAGAAATGAAATTAGGATGAAATCTCACTTAATTAAATAAGTCCAGTATCTTGTTGTTTATTTCTCACTCAAAATTGTGTAAGCATCATTAACTAAGTGCATTTTCTCTTGTGCTTGTTTGAGCAGTTGCGGCTGATTTACAAACAAATCTGGATGCCATTTTTTTACTAAAGTTCGATAAGCCTGCTTTACCTCAGTCTGAGAAGCATTTGTTTGCAATCCTAAAATGCCGTAGGCGCGAGTAATCTTATCTTTTTCCGTCTGGGTTTCCGGTTGGTTGGGTGCTTTATTGCTTTGAGTTGAATTTTGCTGTTTGCTAGTTTGAGAACTAGGCGATGTCTGACGACAAGCCTTAGGGCTACGCATCTCTGCTTTCATCCGCGCTATTTCCTCATTGAGTTCCCAATCACGAAATTTCGCCTCCACCTCTTCTGGACGCGGAGACGGAGAAGCTTTTGGCGGTGGTGGTGGAGAAACAGATTCTACCCTTGTGCCACTATTTTTAGCAGTCTTTTCCTGTTGTTGCTTAATAACAGGATCTTTTTCAGGGGAAAGTTTAACTCTTTCTGGTTGTGGCAAATATTTTCTATTAATATTTGTGTTTTTTGGTATTTCTTTATAAGCTTGATGATTTGAGAAGATTTTGGCTTTTTCTAGCTCTTGTAACAAATGATTAAAACCATTTTGTAACCGTTGTAGATTATCACGTTTACTACTAACTTCTACTGGCTCTTGGCTGAATTCAAAACAAATTACTTTTTCAGCTTTCCGTTCATATTCAGCTAAAATGGATAACCCTTGGCTGCTAAAACTAGATAAATAATCTTCAATTGCAGTTATACAAAGTTTAGCAACTTCCTGATGATAAGATTCCTTTGCTAGTTGTTCGTCTTGTTTTTGGATATTCTTGTTTAATAAATAAGAAATACTTCCGACGACAGCAGCACCCACCGGGCCACCTAACAACCAACCAATACCACCACCAACAGCGATGGAACCAGGTTCACTCAAATCATCATTATTGTTTGGCTTTGAAGGTAGTATTACTTGTGGTTCGCTAGGAAAGGGAATTAATAAATCTTGCGGTCGTTCTTCTTGGAAAAATTCGTAAGCTTGATAAAGCCATTTCACCACAGCTAATTGCAACTGAGTTAGGTCTTTTTTAAGACTATTTATTTGCCATGCTTTAAAGTTATTTTCTGCCAATGCTACTGCCGCATCAGCTTGATATTTTGTGAGTAACTTGGGTAATT
The DNA here is from genome assembly GCF_034531305.2 of Nostoc sp. ChiQUE02. Taxonomy (NCBI): domain Bacteria; kingdom Bacillati; phylum Cyanobacteriota; class Cyanophyceae; order Nostocales; family Nostocaceae; genus Nostoc; species Nostoc sp. ChiQUE02. Next base: position 189,089 of record NZ_JAVRBN020000009.1, on the reverse strand, counting down.
CTAGCCAATTGCGTAATTCTCCGATGCTGGTAGTGAAACCTTTATAAATTAAGTTAGCTGCTTTTTGTTTTATTTCAATTTTGCTATTTTGTTTATCATCAAAGGATTTTATTTCAATAGCAATTGGGTCAATTTTGGCTTTTAATGATAGTTGGATTTGAGAAGCGATCGCTTGTACTCTTGGCAAACGCACACTACCACGATTTGGTTGAAAAATTCCCACAATATTTTGCAAAGCTGTTTCAAAAGCTGCTAAACCGCTACTATTGGCAGCAGCAACATCGCCTTTTAATCTAGCTCTTAAGGCAGGTAAAGCATCAACGCGATATAAATTACTAAAACCTGGAGGTAATTCGGCTCGAAAGCTTTCTGCAACAAACAGCAGGCGATTTTGGACTTGTTTTTGCTCGTCGGGTTCGAGTAAGTTCAGAAAATTAGCAACAAATATAACTGTTTTAATACCGCGATCTAATAACCAATCTCGTAAGTTTTCCCGCTCACCTAAAGTCATTAACTTACGAGCATCTAATAATTGGATAACTAAATCTGCACTTAATAGTTGTTCCCTGACCAAATTATCTTGTTCATCTCTATCATTTGTTCCCGGTAAATCGAGAAATTCTACACCTGTTTCTAAGAAGGGATGCGGACAAAAAAGTTCTACAGATGCTACATCTTTTCGCATCTGCCTATTGCCATCAAGAATAGCAAATTGCTGTAAAATTTCTGTGCCACTGCGATAGACTTCTGTACTATCTGCCAACATGATGCGAGTCCGCACATCACAGCCATACTTGACAGTAATTGCCGCGCCTGTAGTGGGGATTAAATCAATTGGTAAGGTGCGATTCCCTAGCATGGCATTGAGTAAAGTAGACTTGCCATGATTAAAGGGGCCAAATACCGCAATGCGGAAGCTAGGATTAACGAGATGATTGCAGATGGTAATTATATCTTGGTGTAGTTGCGATTTGCGTTCTAAATTCAGTAATGCAGATACAGATTTGAGAGAATCTGCTAAATCCCTATAACCTTCATACTGTTGTTGCATAGTTCCTCGTTCCCAGTCTCCGTCTGGTAATGCAATTACCTCACATTCTTATAGTTATGGGAGGCGGAGCCTCCCAATAGATATTCCCAGCCTCTAGCTGAGAACGAGAGTAATGAGATTTATCAACTATAATAAGCTAATAAATTGCTATACGCCGCCTCAATTTTTTGCAACTGAGCTATTACATCTTCTTGTAAGTTTTTTAAACGGTTGAACTCACTCTCACGATTTATTTCACGGGTTTGTTTCTGCTTGACTAAATTATCTAATTCAGATTTGCGAGATACAATATCATCGTTAATCCGCTTACTCACTTCTATTTCGTAAGAGTCAAAACACTCTTTCACGGCATTGTACACAACCTGAGATTGCCCATGTGCTACTTGGGGTAGATGTTTAACTAACTCTTTCTTCGCTGTTTTAACTAACTCTTTACGGGCTTGATCTGCTTGCAAAAATCCTACTCCCAACCCTAGTAGCGCAAACCCAATTGGCCCAAGAAAAACTCCTGTCACTGCTGTAATTATCCCGCCAATCCCAATTACAGTGAAGTAGTTTAACAAGATATTTTTCCAATCAAATCCGGCTCCAGCTAGTGCGAAGCCAGCAAGATTTCCTTTAGACAGTGATAACAATCCCATTGCCCATTTTGCCCAGCCGGGAGAGTTATCTTCTTCAGCAGTAGTAGTGGTATGTACCTTTACGTCTTGTCCGGTGAGCTTTTCTGTAATTTGGTCTGTGATTTGATTGTAAGAGGCACCATATTGTGCAGCACTGCGAGAAAGTTCTTTAAAAGCTGCGTTAATATCTTTTTCAGCAGTTAATGTCCAAGCAGCAGATTTGTCAGTGATATATTGCTCAAAGGCTTTTTGCAGTGCGGTGTTAAATGCTTCTCGTTTACCACTACTGAGAAAATCAAACAAATTTAATTCCGGCTGATAGCGCAAGAAATCGGTTTCAAAGGTATTACCTAAATTTAAAACGTAACTGCGGAAAGATTCAGAAATCGTTCTTGCTTGAGTATCTCTTGTATTGATAATTTCTTTTTGGAATTCATCTCGGATACCTGTGAGTTTGTTAAACTCAGGTTCCACTGAATCAATCCGTTTTTTTAATTCGTTTACATCTTGGTCAAGCAATGGTATACGTCTTGCAACTGCTTCGCGGGTATGATTGCAGGCAAGTCTTGCTAAGGTTCTGACTTGACGAAGTTCTGCGATCGCACGTTCTCTGGTAAGAAAAGTATTAAGCGCTTCCATAAACTTCGGAAAGCCAGTCCCATCTAAATCAGCTTGCGGATTTTTCAACCGTCGTCTGAGTGCTTGAATTGACGAAAGCTCAAACACTCTTTCGTCATAAATATTCTGACCTTCTACAGTACAATATTCTGCTAAATTCGCGTTAAATACTTGCCGTAATCTATTCTCAGATGCTTGTAATTCTTCAACATCATCAGGATCAATCAATGATTCCCGCACTTGATCCCAAGCATTAACTAAGAAGAAAACTGTCAATCCTCGACCTTTGATATAATTTTCTAGGTAGCGACGCTCACCCAAGGTACAAGGTTGAGAAGCTCTCATGACAAACAAAATTGCATGGCAATTATTTACATAACCTAAAGATAATTCGTTTCGCGCTTCTGTATCATTCAATCCTGGGCTATCGACAATTTCAATTCCCTTTTGTAGTAACGTTAAGGGATACTCAACTACTGCATAATCAACATCAGGAAAGGCTTGTTTTTTCTCCTGCTCTAGTTTTTTCGCTTCAGTCGGATCAATGGTATATTTATATTTAAAGTTCTGAAAGTCTAGCTGTTGTGGGCTTTTTCCATCATTAAAATGAATGGTAACTTTCTTTTCTGGCCCATAACGTAAAACTGTTAACACTGCTGTACAAGGGTTAACATCGCTTGGTAATAAGTTTTCACCAATTAAGGCGTTAAGAAAAGTACTTTTTCCCCGTTTCATATCGCCCAATACTAAAAGGCGAAATACACCTTGACGGAGGTTTTTACTAGCTATTGTAATATCTTCAATATCTCGCTCTAAACTGAGCTTTCCTGATGAAGAATCTCCAGCCAACTCAGCTTGATTAATTGTTTCAGCTAGTTTACTCAAACATACAGACATTTCCGATCGCACTTGAGCAACCCGCTCTAAATCTTGGATAAATCTGTCAGTTGCTACCTGATTACTCATAACAGTTACACCTTCATTAAAGATTGGTTTTTTTAGATTCCAAAAATAATTTGTAAGACATCCACCCCAGTGCACCAACAATAATAAACCCAGCCAATACTGAGGCTATTCTTACTGCAACTAGCGCTACCACACCAAGAGCAAAAAGCTTTCCACCCAGAATTAGTTTTTTCATCCAAGGTTTCTGGGTATTTTCTGGCTGATGCTTCACAGTTTGATGAAAAGCCGCATCGGTAGCATGGATGTCAGTTTCCATTTCCCGAAGCCGCAATTCAACTTCTCGTTCCCGTAATAAGCGTTCCCGGTGTTCAAGTTCTTTTTGGCGATTGCTCTCAGATGTCATCGGTGTTCATCCCGTCTAAGACAATGAAAAGATGTCAGCATTTACTCATCAATTATGCTGTATAGTAACTTACGTAAATATTTAACAACCCCAGTAAATTTACTATTATGCTTTTCATTGGCTGCTGAACTGAAGCTGGAGTTGAGTACCATAAATTTGTGGCGAAAACGAATATTACCGTCTCACCAAAAGAATGACTTGCGTGAAAATAAGAAATACAAGCCAGTCGGGTAGACAGCAAAACCTAGAGGAAATCATTATGTTTTCATCCCCTTTAGTTGTGCAAATTCCTCCCTCAATGCAAATGACAGACGAACAGTTTTTTGACTTTTGTCAGGTTAATCGTGAATTACGCATTGAACGGAATCAATTTGGAGAAATATCAATTATGCCGCCCACTGGTTCAGAGACAGGTAATCGTAACTTCAATGTTGCCTTACAGCTAGGAGTTTGGGCAGAAAAAGACGGGACAGGTGTTTGTTTTGACTCCAGTACAGGATTTAAGCTATCAACGGGTGCAGAGCGCTCACCTGATGCCTCGTGGATTAAACTGGAACGGTGGAATGCTCTTTCCCCAGAAAAACAGCAAAGATTTGCCCCCATCTGTCCAGATTTTGTACTTGAACTGCGATCGCCTTCTGATAACCTCAAACCGTTGAAGGAGAAAATGGAGGAATATATGAGGGAACCAGAAGTACAGCTAGGCTTCTTAATTGACCGCAAGCATCGCCGAGTCTATATTTATCGTCCTGGTATACCAGAGGAATGTCTGGAAAATCCCGCGACTGTTAGCGGTGAATCGGTATTACCTGGGTTTGTTTTGAATATGAGTAAAGTTTGGTAGTGTACGAATCATAGAATTTTAGGCAAATTAGGCAAATTAGATGTAAATCATGCGATCGCTATAAGCCAAAATTTTTATAGATACTCACACAGGTATAGTCAAAATGGATATTAAAAATGGCTTCGTCGGCGCTGTTGGCAATACACCCCTGATTCGCTTAAACAGCTTCAGTGAAGAAACAGGGTGTGAAATCCTCGCTAAAGCTGAATTTCTCAATCCTGGCGGTTCCGTCAAAGACCGCGCCGCACTTTACATTATCGAAGATGCAGAAAAAAAAGGTTTACTCAAACCTGGTGGTACTGTTGTAGAAGGAACTGCTGGTAATACTGGCATTGGACTGGCGCATATTTGCAACGCCAAAGGCTACAAATGCCTAATTATTATTCCCGATACCCAATCACAAGAAAAAATAGACGCACTGATCGCATTAGGCGCAGAAGTCCGTCGCGTTCCTGCCGTACCCTATAAAGACCCAAATAACTATGTCAAGCTATCTGGCAGAGTCGCTGCTGAGTTGGAAAATGCTATTTGGGCGAATCAGTTTGATAACCTAGCCAACCGCCACGCCCACTACGAAACCACAGGGCCCGAAATTTGGAAACAGACAGATGGTAAAATAAATGCATGGACAGCCGCAACTGGTACTGGTGGTACTTATGCTGGTGTGGCGTTGTACTTAAAGGAACAAAATCCAGCAATCAAATGCGTTGTTGCCGATCCACTGGGTAGCGCACTTTATAGCTATGTCAAAACTGGCGAAATCAATATAGAAGGAAATTCCATCACCGAAGGCATCGGGAATGGTCGTGTCACAGCCAATATGGAAGGCGCACCTGCTGATGATGCCATCCAAATCGATGACCAAGAAGCTTTACGGGTAGTTTACCAACTGCTGAGGAAAGATGGTCTGTTAATGGGTGGTTCAACAGGTATTAATGTTGGTGCAGCTGTTGCCCTAGCCAAGCAGTTGGGCCCAGGACATACCATTGTCACCATCTTGTGTGATAGTGGTTCCCGGTATCAGTCGCGGATATTTAACCCGGAATGGCTAGCCTCAAAAGGACTTTCAATAGATTAGTCATTAGTCATTAGTCATTAGTTATTAGTCCTTAGCTTGGGATTTTTGACAAATGACAAACAGAGAAGTCTGTAGACGCTTCTGTAACTTCTGGCGAACAGAACTTCTCTTAAGGGAGACGCTGCGCGGACGGGGACAAATTCCAAAGAACAAATGACATCGGACAAAGGACAAATGTCAAACATAACTCAACCATCAAACTTGCCGATCGTAGACCAACCCTCTTCTGGCAGATGTGTGCGGGTTTGTCAAAATCGGACTTGTAAAAAGCAAGGTGCAGTCAAGGTTTTAGCAGCTTTTGCAGCTTTGCCAATCCCTGGTGTAACGATAACAGCTAGCAGTTGTTTGGGACAATGTGGTAATGGGCCGATGGTGCTGGTATTGCCCGATATGGTCTGGTATAGCGGCGTTCAACCCGATGAAGTATCTCTACTGGTAGAAAATCATTTGCTAGGTGGTCAAAGAGTTAAACAGATGCTCTATTATCGGTTTCATCCCCAGAAATAAAGCTAAATTTTCAATATCAGGGTCTGCAATCTTGTTGACTGAAGTGAGGCATCCAATGAATATCCAGCAGCTGCGTCAATCCTTAAAACAAAAGTGGCTGATTTACTACGATCAAAATATTACCTGGCTGGTCAAAATGCGAATTTGGGGCACTTACGATGGTCTGCGGCGTCCTTTGTCTGGTTTTATTTTGGCAACACTCTCTGTTTTAGAACCCCAGTTTGATGAAATACTTGCTTTTATGCTGGATCTAAATAACGATCCAGATAAAATAGTTGCCGCTTTAGGTCTTAACTTCAATCCTGATGAAGAGTTACGTTTAATAAAATCAGCCCATTCTATGGCTATAAGCCAAGTTGAGAGTGAGTCGCCAGATGAGAAGCATTCTGAGGATAAACATCTGTCATCGGTTGTAACTGCCAGCAAGATTGTGTCTCAATCTCTTACCAAGACTCTAGATTCAAACTTGCCACGCGCCGATCAACTTGTGCCATCATTTACGGCTACCACAGAGGTAGATCGCACCCGTAAACCTGAGTTAGTAGTTGCATCTACTACTAAAATTGCTCCAGATACTCCGGTGAAAACGCCATCATCGGGTTTCTTGAACGAATATCAATCAGTACGTAGCGACTTTGCAGCTTCTCGTCAGACATCGCCCCTTGAACGTTTTCCTTCAGGAACATCGCTGACAATGACTGCTGAAGCCAACAGCAAAGCCAAAACTATGCCATCTGTGGCGTTAGCTAGCGAGGTTAAAAGCAACGCGCCATCTGTTCGAATACCTGTAGGCGCATTGCTGGCAATTACTACTGAGATTAACAGTAATGGTAAACCAGTGCGATCGCTAGCAATTACTACTGAGGTTAAAAGTAACGGCAAGCAACCGAATATTCAACCACAAAATGTTAAAAACAAAGTGAATTTACCAACCACTAATGCCCGTAGTTTAGCTTCTTGGGTAGATGAATTTTGTTACGGCGCTAGGAATAAAGAAGAAGATATTTTGACTTGAATTACTTATGGGTACTCGTGAGAAACAAAGGGGATTTCTATGACTTCACCCTCAGTTTCTCCCACTTTGACTTTTAAGCCTACGCCACCAGCTTTGGTGCGAATGTAACCTAGTCCAAAATAACCATCAGCCGTTTCTGTGTAACTGGTAAGTTTGCCAACCTTTTCATCTCCCACTGCGATCGCACTTCCAACTGACGCAGGGGCACTGAGGCGGATACCCAAAAGGTGTTGTTTTACACCTTTGTATGTATTTAACCGGGCGATAGTTTCTTGGCCAATATAGCAACCTTTAGTAAAAGAAATTGTTTGCCACAAACCAACTTCCAGAGGATTGTAATCATCTGTGAGTTCAGCATCTGGGGCGGGGCGACCTTGTAAGATTCGCAATGCATCCCAAGCGCGATCGCTCATCTCTACCGCCCCAGCTTCTAACAATTTGTTCCACACCGTTGCTTTGTCAGTATAGGGGAAAGTGAAGGTGTATCCGGGTGCAGCTAACCCGCTACCCACAGCAATTCGCACGCCCTCAGCCGGAGCAATGGTGTATACTTTATGACTACTGTAAGGTTGGCCGATGAGTTCGCCAATACCCAACTTTTCTAAAACAGCGTCGCTTTCTGGGCCAATGAGGCTGAAGGTGTTGGTGTATTCTGTAATATCAGATAATTCCACCTTGTCAGCAAAGAAAATATATTTATCCAGCCATTCCATAAGAAACTGGCGGCGGTTGGGTGAAACTAGCAGGATTACCGCATCTTCTCTAACGTAGGCGGTTGCTAAATCAATTGTTCTGGCTGTGGAGGTGACAAAAACCGTATCACAACCTTGTCCTGGCTTGAGTATTTGGAAATTGTTAGTACTTTGGTTGTGTAAGAAGTTGAGGCGATCGTCGCCAGCCACTTTGATGCGTCCCCAGGCGGTGCGATCGCAGATTGCAACCCCAACTCTGGCAGCTTCGATAGCTGCTGCGTCTTTATCGTCAAGTGTAGATGTTGGCATGGTGATGAGAAGTTGCCCTGTTTCAATGTTGTCGCACTGGAAATCTTAGCAAATAAGCGTTTGCGGCTTCAATGCATCTCCGATTTTCTTCTAGCGTATAATCAAAGTGCCGAACAATAAAAACTTATGAAACAAACTTTTACTGCAAGTGTATGGCAGGAAGGTAACTGGTTTGTGGCACAGTGCTTAGAGATTGATATTGCTAGCCAGGGCGAGACTGAAACTGAGGCATTGGCTAATCTTGAGGAAGCTTTGTCACTGCATTTTGAACCACCAAAAGAGTTTGAGGTTTTGTAACGGGGGCATAGAAGTGAAAGGGGTTATGCTGAAAGCGATCGCTTACACTACGGAAAGTACCTGTAAACATCTTTCCTGTGCAATACCCTCACAAAAATCACTACACTTTCTGATACTGCAATTCCAACTCTGTAGTCTCCAATTCTGATGCGATAATAGTTACCATCTGCTTGGAGTTTTTTAATATTAGTTATATTTGCTAGATTTTCGGCGTTTTCTACTTCTTCAATAACCGCCTTAATCTTTTTAAGTAAGGCTTCGTCCCGAATATTATTTAAATCTTTCTCAAAGCTTTTTCTGAACTCTATATTCATCCTTTACTGTCCAAAATTTGAAAAATAGCTTCGCGGCTAACAGTTTCAGTCTTTTCACCTTCTTTAATAGCCCTTTCTAAGGCTATATCTTCCATAATTTCTGCGAATAAATCATAAAATACTTCTTTCTGCTCTTGAAGTACCTCAAAAATTGCTGTTTTCAACAGTTCTTTAAGTTTAATTTCATCTAAGTTTATTTCTGGCATATATGCTCCAATCGCTCCATTTTGCCTGATCCTAGCACGCGTCCTATTTCATTTTCTATATATGCAGATGAATGGAGAAGCTGCCCTTACCAACATCGCAATTTTGTTAACAAATTGCGATCGCCTTTAGTGTGACAGTGCAATTACTGAGGCAAATATTTTCATTAGTAATTTAAGCTGTACGTGCTTTAGCTAAACTTTCCCTCACATAATTAATTATGTCCTCTGAACAGTTTCAAGCAGCACACGACAGCATATACAACACTGGCACACGTCTTTTACAGTACCTGCAAGAAATTCGCCAAGGCCGCCTCAGCAAAGGAGACGATACCAAAGGTTTGCAGAGTGTTGAGGATGAGATCAACAAAGCCCTACACGCATTGAAAGAGCAAAACTATCAGGTAGCTGTGATTGCAGCAATGAAGGCTGGCAAGAGTACCTTTTTGAATGCCGTGATTGGTGCTGATGTTCTGGCAAGTGAATCAGAAGCCTGTACAGTCTGCCGTACTGATATCCGACCAATTGACGCTAGCGCTACGCCAAGACTGTTAGAGTATCGACAGGGACAAAAGAAACCTGTTGTTATTGCCGAGGGTGACTCTAGTGTGATTCGGCAAAAATTTCTAGATCACACTCACAAGCTTCGAGCTACAGCTAATCATGACAATACCACACGCTTTGAACTAGATGTTTGCTGAGGGTGCTAAAACTAACATACAAGATGAAATTGATCAGATTGCTCACTCTAGGTCTGCTAAATATCAAACAACCAAAATTCAAAATAATCCTCAAAAAATGGAAATGCAGGAATCTAATACAGATAATTTGGGAGGAATTATAGAGGATTTTACTGAAGGCATACTTGAATTTTTTCCTGGTTTAAAAGGTTTAAGTAAAATATTTAGAGTAAGCGTTAAAGTTGGAGAATCTTTATTAAATTATCTTACAAAATCTTTTCCCGAATATTTGAATAGCCAAGATTCTTATGTGGAGATAGAGCAAACCAAAATTGCCGATCCATACAAAATTAGAGTTAAGTCTAAAAAACATGCTGAAACAATTAAACTTACAATTAATCAATTTTGTGCTCCGCATATTCAGAATTTATGGTTAGAAACGCAAGATAGATTGCTTAGAGATGGAACAAGATTCCGAGAAGAATTAGTACAAATAATCCAAAATGATATTCAATCGATATCAAATGAATTATCTGATTATCTTGGACAAACTTTAGAAATTAAGCTTAATATTAATAAAATTCAATTTCCAAAATTTAAATTTAAAGGTATTGACGCAGTAATTCAACATCAACAAGATGTCATTATTGGAAACACATCAAAAAAGATAAGCGGGACTTGCTGTCGACCAGATTATTATGTTGATATTCCAATTCAAGGAAATGTTTACGACATTGACTTAAAAGAAACAGCAAGGTTAATTCAGCAAAAGATAGATGAGCAAGTTTCGAGAAACCAACACCTACTAGAGAAAGTTATTGATAAACAGGTATCGAAATATTTCAGACATGCAAAACAGCAAATTAATGAATACATGAACAAGTTTCAAGAGCAGTTTGACAACGTGTTGAGAGAACGCGAAACTAGAGAGGCCGAAAAGGAGCAAATTCTTGCAACTGTTGAAACTCAGAAAGTAAAACTTAATGAATATTTGAGCGAATTGGCTCCTATTCAAGCATCTTTAAATAGTTGGAAGCCAGTATAAACTGTCAGGTAGGCCGCTAAGACAGGCTGAAAAAGCTCATTAACCCACGCAGGTGGGTTTCGTTTGTATAGCCCCAGAATTCTATTCTGAGGGCATTTTATTTGTTACCCTTCTGGCAATTTAGCAAACGCCTCCTCAACTAACTGCTTTGCCTTAGCATCCAAACGCAGCCAATCGACTTCACCGAGTTCATCAATTAAACTAGTATCAATATCAGCACCTTCCTTCTCTGGGCTGTATTCAATAAAACACACTTCGTAACACAGTTCCCACAAATCGATACTCGCTTCTTGCTGTTGACGCTGCAAACGTAGATGATATCCTGGATGGGGCATCGGCAGACGAGCCAGAGTTTCTCTGATTTCATCTGCTTCTTGAGGTGTTACAGTTTCCATTGCTTGCAACAGCTCAGTCACCAATGCTTTGATTTCATCAGTGGTGCTAGGCGGCCAAATCAGGACATCGTGGTAAGTTCCCGTCCAGGAAGATTCATCAAGCTGCTTGCGGATATTGTCGATAACGCGAATGAAAGCAGGTTGCATGAGGATTTCAGCCTGCTGCCATGCAACTGAGTTTGTTATTTTAGGTGGCATTGGTAGTAAACAGGGGCACTAAAAGAAAAATAAACAGTCTGCGTATATTAAAAAGCTGCGTTTTTAATCTAAATCTTTTCTCAAGATAGCGGATTTCATTGAAGAAAATTTGGAGATATTTATTACCAGCTGGAAAATTAGGTAATAACTCTGGGGAGTGAACATGATAGGCAAGCTACTAGACCATCGTTACCAAGTAATTCGAGTCCTCGCGATGGGAGGATTTGGTCAAACATACATTGCCCAAGATACTAGACGGCCTGGCAATCCCATCTGCGTTGTCAAGCACCTCAAACCCGGAACTGACCCCAGAGTTTTTGATACTGCTAAACGTCTGTTCAACAGCGAAGCCGAAACCTTAGAAAAACTGGGCAACCATGACCAGATACCCAGGCTGCTAGCGTACTTTGACGAAAACCAAGAATTCTATCTAGTACAAGAATATATCGAAGGACATACCCTAGCTGAGGAACTTATACCTGGTAAGCGCTGGAGTGAAAGCCAAGTAATTCAACTATTGCAGGAAGTTCTGGAGATTCTCGAATTTGTCCATCGCCAAGGCGTGATTCACCGCGATATCAAACCGGATAATATCATCCGTCGCACCTCAGATAATAAGTTAGTTTTAGTAGACTTTGGGGCAGTGAAGCAGTTACGTACACAACTGGTAACAGTGGGTGGGCAATCCCCTGCCACGGTAGTTATTGGTACTCCTGGCTATATGCCCACTGAACAAGGGCAAGGTAAACCCCGCCCCAACAGTGATATCTATTCCCTTGGCATCATCGCTATTCAAGCATTAACAGGATTACAGGCAACAGAATTGCAAGAAGATCCAGAAACGGGCGAAATCATCTGGCAGCAATCAGTAACCGTAAACTACCGACTGGCGGCAGTGTTAACCAAAATGGTGCGTTATCACTTCAAAGACCGCTACCAAAACGCCACGGAAGCACTGCAAGCATGTAAAGACGCGATTAATCCTGTACCAGCACTTTCCACACCTCAAGAATCAGCCAAATCCCGACCTCAAGTTTCTCGGCTGCACACTGTTGCAGTAGCACCAGCAAATCCTGTCCCCGCTAAACCTGCGCGTAAAGACTCTAGTAAATCTGACCCATGGCCGATATTAATTGGCATATTATTGGCAGGTGGTGCGGCTGCTTTGGTCGCAAATGTATATCCAAATGTGAAAAATTTAGCTTTAAATCTTACAGGTAACGATACTGCCTTAGCAAATAAATGCTCGGCTGTTGTCGTCGGAAATTCTAATATCCGTTCTGAACCTAGTTCGATAAATTCTGATAATATTTTGCAAACAGTAGCTGATAACACCAGTTTTGAGGTGACTGGCAAGCGAACAAAAGGACGTTGGATAGAAGTTAAACTTAAATCTGGTCGTTTGGCTTGGGCACACTCGGATGTGATAACCAATAATCAAGAATGGGGTTCTTGCCTGCGCGAAAAAGGCATTGCAATTAAAATACTAAATGATAGTACCCTGATTGCGACTCGACCGACTCCCAAGCCAAAAGCAAAATCTAGGGATGTAGTAACTCCATTACCAGAAAAGCCAAAGGGGTCAACTTCCGAGGTTGGGAAAACAGAGCGATCGCAGCCTAATGATAACAGTGCCAATATTATAGAACAAGCAAGACAGAAGTATGAATCAGGAGATATAGTTGGAGCGATCGCACTTTTAAGATCGGTTCCAGCAAATGCTGCTTCTGGTATCCAAGAGACGGGCAAAATGATTGCCCAGTGGCAGGAAGATTGGGCTAAAGCGGAGGCGTTATCTAATGAGATCAATAAAGCAATAGATGATGGTAAATGGGATAAAGTTTTAGATTATAGAAACCATCCAGAAAAGTTGCCTAATACTCAATATTGGCGAAATAGAATAGAACCATTATTTAAACAAGCAGCCGAAAATCTAGCAAAACAAGCATTACCTAAACTAGAAAATCAAGGTAATCAAAAGAGTACCCAACAAGAACTTCCTAATACTAATCAACCTACAACTACAGAGAGTCCTAATGCTACAGAAACTCCTAAAAGCGGCTTTTAACAGTTACGAGTGTTTACTGTTTCTCTAACTTCCTGGAATTTGACGTTATATCAGGCTTAACACTGGCACCATCATTACTGGTAATGTCAAAAACTGCGGCAGGCTGTGCCTACGCAGTTTTTGATCGCCTTCGCCTGAGCATAAACATCTTTGGTTTAAAGCTGACACTTTCAAATCACAACAAGCCTCGTTTCCCATTGGGGCGCACGGTCATCCAATTTGTTTTTGCTAGTGCTAGCTGCTCATCAGAAATTTTGGCACTGGTGAGATTAGCACCACACAAATTGGCTCCTCGAAGGTTAGCGTTGCTGAGATAAGCATTGCTGAGGTCTGCGCCTCGCAAGTCTGCCCCTTCTAAATCAGCGTGGTTAAAGTATGCTTTGCTCAAATTAGCATCCTTAAGATTTGCTCGAGTCAGACTGGCTCTACCAAAGTCACTATTGTGGAGATTAGCTCCCTGGAGATTGGTTTTTTGCAATTGAGCGGAATGGAAATTTGTTTGGGATAAGTCAGCACCTTGCAAATTCAGCAAACTTAAATTGTGTAGGGCAAAATCTCGTCTTCCCTTCAGATGGGCTGTTAATAAACCTTGGGTATCTAACTTCCGCTCAACTTTAGAATTTTGAATTTGTGAACCATTACTGTTACTGTTAGCAAAAGTAGTTGATTTGGCCATTCCAGAACCCTGGTGTAATCCACCCGCTTCTGCTGCCTTGGCTCGTCTAGCACGAATTGCTGCCGCTACCTGTGCCACTCCTGCACTGGTAACAGCAGTAGAAGGGTTATTAGATAAAACAGCAGAATTTTCCAGGTGGTTGTGTGTTCGCTCTTTAAATCCACTATCAGATTTAATCAGTAAACCCTTTGCCAAACTATCTAAGTATGGTTCTATTTCCAATGCTCTGAGAACTTCTGCCGCTGACTGATAGCGATTACGTACAGACACGTCTAACATTTTTCGCAAGACATTGCTCAAGTGGTCACTCACTTGCACAAGCTGCTCCCATATCATCTCACCAGTGTTGGGATTGTAATCTAAATCTTTAGGAGTTTTGCTAGTCAGTAAATAAATGCATGTCACCCCCAATGCATAAATATCACTGGCGTAGACTGGACGCATAGCCATTTGTTCTGGAGGCGCAAAACCAGGAGTACCAATGGCATACGCGGTTAATGCTGTCTGTCCTGATGGACTTGTCCCACCTTGGCTAATTTGGTTTTTGACGGCACCAAAGTCGATGAGTACCATTCTGGCATCTTGAGTGCGGCGAATTAAGTTGGCTGGCTTGATATCACGGTGAATCACCTTTTGATCGTGGATGTATTGCAACAGCGGCAAAATCTCGCTCAAAAACTGCTTGACTCCAGTTTCGCTCAAGATGCCGTTAAGTTTCACCTCCTCTTGCAAGGTATCACCACTGATATATTCTTGAATTAAGTAGAATTGTTCATGATCTTCAAAATAGTCTAATAATCTTGGTACTTGGGGATGATTGCCAATCTTACCTAGAGTTTTGGCTTCGCGCTCAAAGAGTTCTCTGGCCATCTGTAAAACGTGTGGGGCGCTTCCTGATGGGCGTAATTGCTTGATTACGCAACTCGGTTCTCCTGGTAAGCCTTGATCGTTGGCTAAGAAGGTTGCTCCAAAGCCACCCTGACCTAATGGTTTGATCACCTGATAGCGATCGCGCAACAGTAGTTGCGAGCCACAAGACTGACACCTTTGGCTATATACCAAATTTTCTGGATTGGGACAGGTAGGATTTAAGCAGTAGCTCATGCACTCTCAACTCGCTGCACGAATAATCACGGGGAGTGTTATACTCCCTTTCAATTATTTAGATATTGATCGACTCTTGCCAGGTAATTTTTGCTGGAAAACCTTTAAAGAGTTGCTAAAGTTTAGCTGATATTACGTAAAGCGATCGCTAGATCCAGATGAATTATTATACTTAAGCTTTAAATAGTACTTGATTTACTTTATACTAAATCCCAATTCATAAATCCTAATGACGCTCTTTTAAAACTTGCTACGGGCGGCGTGCCGATCTCCCGACTCGCTAAGGTAATTTGGAATTCAGAAAGTTAGGTTTAATCAGGGTTTTTGCATCATTGTATTTGTAGTCTTATTCTGGAGAATTGATATTCAGAGGTATTGGAGGGGAGTGCCCAATGCCAGTTAACGCCACTTGACGGCAGTTGCTACAAGGGGGAACTCCTGCAACGCACTGCCTCTTCTACTTGGGGAGATCCCAGACGCTCTCTATGAGACACTGTGCAGACCTTGCTTCACCGTAAGAGTACGCAGAGTCGCTCTAAGCATACCCCTACGGTGAAGCAAGCTACGCGTAGGGTCTCGTAGAGAAGCTATCACCTTTGGCGTCTCCACTTCTCCTAAAGGGAGAGGCTAGCGTCAAGGGAGAATATCACATTGGCTCTCCTATAGAAAATCGCTGTAGGATTTTGGATGCCCAAATTTGGAGGCAATTGAGAATCGTCTTCATGAGCCGTTAAGAGACTATTAGCTGGCTTTCATGTTCACACTAATTAGCTGTTCAATAAGTGCGAAAACGTCACTGCGGCTGAGTTTCTCTTTACCATTAGCAAGAGCGTCAAGAGTGCCATTAGCCAAGGTGAAGGGAATTTGGCAAAAATCTAAGGCTGGGCCGGTAGGAAGGTCTTTGATATAAGCTTCTGCCAGAGCTAGATTGCGCCGGGCATACTCTTGCATATTTTCTGCATTCCAACCCTCTGGGAAGAATTCTACCCCACGCCCTAAATCTTCAGTATGGTTACGCAGGATATTAACTGCTTGTAAACCCCGACCAAACCCAATCGCCTGGGTACGGTTAGTTTGTGTACCATCGTACCAAGTCCATAAGTCCGAAAGAAGCAATCCCACTGCACCTGCAACCCCAAAGGTATAACGATCCAAATCAGATTCTGTATGAATTTTCCAGTTTCTTTCTGCCCAATAAGCCATCCGGTCTGCCATTGCAGCAGTGGCATCCCAAATTCGAGGTGCAATGGTGTCTGGTGCTAGCAGCGACCATTCTCTAATCCTCAAAGTGACTTCTTCTAATGAATTCTCATACCCACTAAATCCTGCAAAGAAAGCATCTACTGCGAAGCCATCAACCCCTGCCTGTAATGTCAGGCTAATCGTTCTTAACAGCTTCACTTTAGTAGCGTTATCTAATTCGGGATGATCTTCAATTTCATCAATAGCACGCATACACAAATATGCTGATGCTACTGCTTCTTGTAATCCTGGCGGTAAAAGATTAATTGGGATATAAAAAGTTCGGCTAGTTTCTTTGAGGATTTGCAATGCATCTCTACGTAAATTCATGTTTTCACTCCCCGCTTGATTTTCACACCACATGAAGTTTGCAGTTTTTTGATGATACTGGATATAGTTTTGACTAAACCTTAAAAACTATAGACTATAAGATACGCTAGTATTTAATCTAAAAATTAATAGTTTTTGGTGTTGCAATTAACAAAACTCTCAAATTTATTAAAGTCTAGTCCAGTATATAGGTTTTTGGATGCAAAAATGTGCGGCGTGTCGTTTGATATAGCTTTCATAAACTTTTAGTATAGATATAAAGAATTATGGTAATATTTGGTTGAATAACGCAAATATTTTCCATGAGCAAACATCCATTTTAGGGATTTGAAAGTGTTTGAAGTCTGCGTTAATCTGACTAAGAAACTGTAATTATTGTATATATAAAGACAATTCAGGAAAAGCTGACAATGCATAACAGCATCTGTACGCACCTTTAGATGCGTACAGGGGCTTGCCAAAGAGTTAGGGTAAGTTAAATTGGACACAAAGGGCTGCGGCTGGCTACGCCTACACTAATTAGAGAGTGACATCAATTGACCATAATCCAAAACCAGAAGTTCCCGTATATTTACTAGATTTACAATAAAAAAGTGGGCAAACAGCCCACTCAACAAAACATTTGTGAATATTTTTACTTGTTTTCCACTGGTGTCAGCCCATTAATCGCTGGCCCGTTGATTACCTGTCCCTGCGTATTAAACCGCGAACCGTGACACGGACAATCCCAGGTCTTTTCTGAGGAATTCCAGGCGACGATACAATTGAGATGAGTACAGATTGCAGAATGTTCGTGCAGTGTGCCGTTTTCGTCTCGGTAAGCTGCGACTTTTGTCAAACCACGCCGCACTACTGCACCTGTACCGGGAGTGACTTTTTCAACGGAATCAACATCCCCTGGTGTCACCCACTCTAAATACTGGGCAGCAACGTTGAGGTTCTCAGATATAAAGTCACCTACTCCACCAATTCTCACACGTGATGGGTCATAAAGCTCCGCCCAGGTATTCTTTCGCCCTAAAATCAAATCAGTTAAGAGTATCCCTGCGATCGTGCCGTGGGTCATTCCTATGCCTGTATCACCGGTAACGATGTAGACGTTTTCCTCATCAAAGGGGTTTTTGCCAATGTAGGCAATACCATCATCAGAATTCATTACCTGACCCGACCAGCGAAATAAAACTTCCTGTGCCATCGGGAAACGTTCTTGTGTCCACGTTTGGAGTCTAGCATACCGTGAGGAGGCATCGTCTGCTTGCCCGGTTTTGTGGTCTTCACCACCAACAATTAATACATCATATTGTTCGTCAATGCTTTGTAATCTTACGTAGTGGTAAGGATCGAGGATATCCCAATACAGGGCTTTGGGAACAGAATTACGAGGCACTTTTGCACCGATGACAAAAGTAATGTATGGAGCCTGCTTGAAGTGCATAGTAGCTAAGTTACTAATGGGTGAGTTGGTCGCTACTACCACAGCATCAGCCGTTACAACTTTACCACTGCTCGTCTCAACACGAGCGGGTAAACCACCTTTGATTTTTTCTACATGCGTCCCTGTATAAATTCTACCACCACGGCGTTCAATTGCTTCTGTAAGTCCAGCTAGATACTTGAGTGGGTCAAATTGCCCTTGTCGAGGAAAGCGTAGACACACTCCTGTATCAAAGTCGGTCAGCGGCGCTTTCTTTACCATTTCTACATCAGTGAGTCCAACTCGGTGTGCTGCTTCTAACTCCTGCTGAATCTCATCTATAGATTTTAGGTCTGGGGGAAAAAGATAGCCGTCAAGTCGCTCAAAGTCGCAATTAATGTTTTCTTGGGTAGCGATCGCCTCTATAGTATTAATTGCTGTTGTATGACTTTGAGCAACCAGTTTTGCGCCCTCTTTACCGTGCATTTGCTCCAGTTCGTGGTAGCGATAAGTCAGCACATTCGATAGGTGTGCCGTTGTTCTTGCCGTTTGACCGCCACCAATGGGGCCATCATCTAGCACTACTACTGACTTACCTGCGCGGGTTAACATATAGGCAGTTGACATCCCCGCTATCCCAGCACCGACAACGCACACATCTGCATGAGTATTTTCGGTAAGCTGGGGTTGATCTGGGACTTCTGCCGTTGTCATCCAAATAGAAATAGTTTTACCAGAGTCGTTTTGCATATTTTTTTAGAGTCTCAAGCCTAACTTAATTCTGCTGGAAAAAAGGTTATGGAGGTAAGATTAATCGGAAAGTAAGAAGGAAAAATATCAAAATATTTTTCCTTTTAGATTGTGCCTTTATGTGTCTTTCAACCTTGCCACAACCAAGCTAAGAAGTGTATTCCAGCTTGTTATTGTATAAGCCTAGACTATTAATTGTAAATAATGTATCTGCATCATGATAGACATAAAAATATGCTTAATAGGGGATGAAATTATCAAATTTTTCTCTATTAAATAATTTTGTAAAATATTAGATGGAGCCTTCATATACTAAAAGTTAAATCATTATCTTAATTTACAAAGTTGATTTGTGTTAGGACAATGGATTCTTATGAAGAATAAATATTAAATTTGCAATAATATTTTACAAAATATTTCGTTAGATAGATGTACACTGTTGCCAAGATAACAAGAAGATATATTGATGTTGGCTATGAAGAGTTTAGAAATGTCAGAGCCTGGGAAATTAGGATCTGTAATTAATTGTTTATTAATACTGACATTATTAGCCTCTTGCAGTGGTAAAACGTCCGTAGAAGATATGGACAAAGAAACACAAAGTGCATATTCTTGGGCAGCAACAGCAAATATGGTTGGAGATGCTTGGATACGCGGTGCTGTACCAAATAAGTATGCTGAACAAACATTGAAAAGAGCTACGGAAGAACTGCGAAAAGAAAAAGAGAAAATAGACAAAATAAAGTTATCTAAAGATGTGAGCAAACGTGATAAATCAGGGCTACTGTCTGAAGTTTTACAGTTAGCAAATAAAACCGAAGAAATTTCCAGGGCTGTGCGACAAAAAAATCGTTCAGCGGTACGACAAAAACTTGGAGAATTAGCAGCAGAAAAGCGATCGCTAAACAAGCTAAAGAAAAGTAGCAGGGCAAACCAATGAATAAAATTTTGGAAATCGCGCTTGGTATCGTTACCAGTATTGGTGGATTTCTAGATGTAGGTGCGATCGCTACTGCTGCGGAAGCTGGATCTACCTACAGCTTCCAACTAATCTGGGCGATTGTCTTAGGGACAATTTGTGTAATTTTTCTGGTGGAAATGTCAGGACGTTTAGCAGCTGTTAGCAAACATACATTAGCTGCGGCGGTGCGAGAACGATTTGGGTTCAACTTTTATATTATTCCACTAGTTGCAGAAATTGTCGTTGATTTTCTGGTTTTAGCAGCCGAAATTGGTGGTGTTTGTATCGCCCTGCAATTAGTAACAGGCATTAGTTTCCAGTGGTTTGCTTTACCCGTAGCTTTTGGAATTTGGTTGCTACTTTGGAAAGGGACATTTGGATTAATTGAAAACGGTATTTCTTTTTTTGGATTAATTACACTAGTATTTGTCGTCGCTACTTTTAAGCTACATCCATCATTAACACAACTTGGCTCTGGTTTGTTGCCAACTCTGCCAAAACAAGATACCGCACATTACTTATACCTTGCTGTTGGCATCCTGGGTGCATTGATTAGCCCGTACTTATTTTATTTCTACTCATCTGGTGCAGTAGAAGATAAGTGGGATGAAGGGTATATCGGTGTGAATCGCGCCGTTGCTGGTTTGGGGATGGGCTTTGGTAGTATCGTATCGCTCGGAGTGTTGATTGTGGCAGGACTGGTACTTAATCCCAAAGGTATCCAGGTTGATAGCTATGAACAGGCGGCGCTGATGTTGACAGAAACCTTTGGTTACTGGGGTTTTGTACTATTTGCGGCATCTTTAGGGATTGCTTGCTTTGGTGCAGCACTGGAGGTAAGCCTCGACACGGCGTATATTGTGGCTCAAGCTTTTGGTTGGAATTGGGGCGAAAATCTTAAACCAAAAGATGCCGCACGTTTTAGTTTGGTCTACACCGTGTTTGTCTTTCTCGCCTCGTTACTGATGGTATTTGGTATCGATCCATTGCAATTGACTTTGTTTTCAATGGCGATTACAGCAGTGATTTTGCCGCCTGTAGTTATACCTTTTTTGGTTTTGATGAATGATGAATTTTATGTTGGCAAGTATCGCAACGGCTGGATTAGTAACAGTGTTGTCATTTTTACAATTGCGCTGACATTTGTGCTAGCGATCGTTGCTATTCCATTGGAAATGATTGGAGGATAGGAAATGAATATTATCAGAGATGTTCTTGATAACCAATTAGTTGACCGCAATCAACGCAAAATGGGTAAAGTCGATGGCGTAGTGATAGAGTTGCGCGATGCCTTCGGCGGGCAAAGCCTACGCGAACCACCACGACTTGCTTATATTGAAGTAGGAGTGACAACCCTTACCAGACGGCTAAATCCCCGATTGGCACGTTTTGTAGCAGCAATTGCAAGTAAATGGGGCGCTAAACAAAGTGAACCGTTTCGGATTCCGTGGTCAAAAGTGCGAGATGTCGGGATAGATGTCGAAGTCGATGTTGAAGCTGAAGCAACACCAGCTTTAGGGTATGAAAAATGGCTGCGCGATCGCATCATCGCACGAATTCCAGGAGGGGGATAATGACAACTCGTGAAATCCATCTAGAATTACTGCTGGGTAAACCAGTATTAGACTCAACTGGTAAAGCCGTCGGACGCATTGAGGAAGTACGCGCCGAACAACAAGGCGAAGAATGGATTGTTAAGGAATATCTTATCGGTTATGCTGCGGTGTTAGAACGGTTATCTGCTTGGACAATTGGGTTAGAAATTTTGCATCTACTGGGGGCGCACAAAATTCACGGTGGTTATACAGTACCTTGGGATAAGCTAGATTTGACTGACCCCGACAAGCCGCGTTTGCGTTGCAGTCTAGATGTATTAAAGTCATTAGACGAGCAGCCACAGGATACAGAGTAATTTGGTTTAAAAAAGACATTTAAAAAAAGAATTAAAAAAGGGTTAAATGGTAAAGGTAAAAAGATGAATTTTACTTTTTACCTTTGCCATTTAACCTGATTCTGCAATAAAATTAACGCCTTTTTGTGGAGGAGCAAATCAGATTTTTTCTAGGTCGTAGATGCGGAAAGGTTTGTTGTCAGACATTGCAACTTAGATGTAATGAAATAGCTCCTGTGGTTTTAGCAAAATATTAATTAGAAAGTGGATTTAGTATTACTTCACTTCACTGGGTTCAAATTTAGTTACCTTACCTTTCTTGATGGCAACAATTACATCGTAGTGCGAACAGTAAGAGAATGTAACATCATTGGCTTTGTTATAAAGGTTAACTACGTGACCTGCACCACCTAGCTGGATACCGATTGGCTCTAAGTCACCAAAAAAGAAACGACGCAGTTGATCGCCACTACCAATCTGACCCTTACTCTTAGTAAGCAAGTCTAGTTTCTTGGCCACAGACAATTCTTCAGCTGCTGATGCCTGCACTAATGAAGGATTGATCGCCTTTAATGGTGCGTCCCAAACGGTGAAAAAACCAACCAAGGCTACACTTGTAAGTAAGGGTGCAAGTTTCATTTGTTACTTCTCTTCTTTGTTTTATCCTGAACATCTCAAGCATCTCAGGTGGCAGTGAGAGCTTATTGAAACTAAGCCACTATTTTCATGAATTTATCCCTTGAAAAAATTTAGTCAATTCTCAGCATTTTTTCAGGTAATCATGGTTGCTCAAAGTCACAGGATAATTTAAGTATTTTCTCAACAAAACCTCATTCTGAAGTGCGTGAAGGCAACTTAATATGATCAGCAATGCTTTCGTTGCAGTGATGTTATTGTGACTAGACCCAAAAGACCACATCGCTTAATCCATAGAATTTCCGGACACACATATCTCTGGCTAGCAATGCTAATTTTTGGAGCATCTAGTGCCGTTACGCGGAAGCTAACAGAAATTGGTGCTCAACATTTTATCGGTAATCGCAATCCAATTTCTTTGTGTAATGTTTTATTCGTGGGAAACCTTTGCGCCTTGATACTTTTGATCCTAATCTATGGGCGACAGTGGAACAAGGCTACTTTGAAGCAACTCTCAAGGAAGGATTGGGTCAGTCTAACGGCAGTAGCTATTTTATCAGGAGCCTTGGCCCCTGGCTTAATTTTCCAGGCACTCGCACTCACAGGAGTGAACAATGTTATCTTGGTTGGACGCTTGGAACCACCTCTAAGTCTGGCTTTATCAGTCTGGTTATTAAGAGAACGGGTAAATATTTGGGAATTTATCGGAGCGATCGCAGCGTTTGTTGGCGTTATCCTAACTATTATCCTTCAGCCGCCAGGAGAAACCATGATGAACATGGGAGGTTTCGGTTTAGGCATAGGGGAACTTTTGGCAGCAGCAGGATCTGTGGCTATAGCTGCTTCTATGATTATTGGCAAGAAACACCTTTCGCAGATTCCTTTGGGAATCTATAGCATTTTTCGTACTGCATTAGGAACCGTAATCTTTTTCCTCATTGCTTTAGTCCTCTATGGCAGCGATCATTTTGCTGATGTCTTCTCACCATTCTTGTGGCAGTGGATGTTTCTCTATGGTGGGTTGATTGTAGTGGTAGGCCAGTCTTTTTGGATTAAAGGCTTGAAAACTTCCACTGTATCTACGGCTTCCTTAATTGGCTCATTTAGCCCAATTGTAGGCATCCTAGCAGCCTATTTAATTTTGGGTGAAGCCCCTACTTTACCTCAATATATTGGCGGTAGCTT
The DNA here is from genome assembly GCF_034531305.2 of Nostoc sp. ChiQUE02. NCBI lineage: Bacteria > Bacillati > Cyanobacteriota > Cyanophyceae > Nostocales > Nostocaceae > Nostoc > Nostoc sp. ChiQUE02. The sequence continues at coordinate 165,657 of NZ_JAVRBN020000009.1, read as the reverse complement.
GATTTTAGTAGGCATATTCTTGAGCCAGTTTGGCACTTGGCGTCAGACTTCTAGGGTTGCATCTGGCAAGGTGAATTCTACTCCAGTACAGCAACAGGTAGAAACTGGTATGGGATTCAAGGGGATTTGAAGGAGGGAGGAGGCAGAAAATATATTTCTATCGGATATAAAATCACTCAAATACTACTGTTCTATTACCATATACTAATACACGATTTTGCAAGTGCGATCGCACTGCTCTTGCTAATACAACTCTCTCCAAATCTTTGCCTTTTCTCACCAAATCATCAACTTCATCACGGTGACTAACTCGCACCACATCCTGTTCAATAATTGGGCCTGCATCTAAATCAGCAGTGGCGTAATGAGCAGTTGCACCAATAATTTTTACACCACGTTCAAAAGCTCTGTGATAAGGGTTTGCTCCGATAAAAGCTGGTAAAAATGAATGATGTATATTAATAATTTGCGGAAATTGACTAATAAAATCTGCACTAACAATCTGCATATATTTTGCCAATACAACTAAATCTATTTTGTAATTACGTAGTAATTCTAGTTGTTTGGCTTCTTGTTCTGCTTTATTATCTTTATTGATGGGAATATGCTGGAAGTCGAGATTAAATTGCTCTGCCACTACCTTTAAATTAGAATGGTTGCTAATAATTAAAGGAATTTCAGCCACAAATTCTTTAGCGCGTTGTCGCCAAATCAAGTCAAATAGACAATGGTCTTGCCGACTTACCCAAATAGCAATGCGTGGTACTGTATCAGAAAAACGTATTTCCCACTGAGCGTCTAAAGGTTGTGCGATCGCATTAAATGCAGGGGCAATAAACTCTCGCGGCAAATTAAACCCTTCTAATTGCCATTCAATGCGCGTAAGGAATAACCCAGCAGCAAAATCTGTATGCTGATCTGCATGGATAATATTACCACCGTTAGAATAGATGAAATTAGCAAATTTCGCCACCAATCCCCGTTGATCGGGGCAGGAAATCAGCAATGTTGCTGTCGGATTTGTCATAATAATATCGCCAGATTTTTTAATTATTTGCTGTTTGTCGGAGTTGGGTTAGGAATCGTGAGCGGAGGAAGTTTCTGACTATTATCTACAGGTTGTTTCCACTCTGATAATTCCCGATTCACGGCATTTGCAAAATCTGTAGATACCAACAGCACGTTTATATTTCCATCGGGTTTAGCAGCAGGGTCAGCTTGAGCATACAAGAAACGACCGTTAAAGTTAGATTTACCCAAAATCAACTGATGGCTTTGTCGGTTTTTCAGGGTGATATTGATGGTAGCTTGGGGTTGATCTAAGGCAAATTCTCCAAGCTCTTTTGCTGGAGTTGAGAGAGTGCGATCGCTATTACCTTTGACCAATAAATCCATTAAATAAGAAACAATAGCATCATTTGCTGGGCCCGATATCGGAGATTTGATTAACCATTTCGGGTTACTAGATTCAGGGCTACGTTCCAGATTCAAGGTGAGTTTTTTTGTCTTGACTGTTAAAGATTGCACATCATCTTCTCTAAAAGAGAAAATTTGCTGCTTTTGCTCCTTGATTTCTTCTCGCTGAGTTGCACCTCGAATTTCATAGAAGTAAACAAAACCACCTAAACCCAACGCTAGCAGTATCAAAATTAAAGTCGTTCGCGGCAATTTCATTTTTTAGTCATTAGTCATTTGTCATTAGTCAATTGTCAGCAGTAAAAAGCTAATATTTATAACTCATAACTCACTTCTTAGCGTCGTTTCCACCAGATAATAACTGCCGCCGCCAAACCAATTAAGGGTAAAACCAACAAAGACGACAATATTAAAAGATTGGCTTGGGTGGTTGTCAGGGTTATCCGACGGTTTTTCGGTTCTTTGGGACGAATGGAAAGGGGTTGCTGATTTTGTTGACTCAGCCAAGTAACTGAATTGAGGAATACATCTCCATTTAGTTGCTGTTGAAACAAGCCATCGGTGGCGAAATTAGAATTTCCTAAAACCACTAACCGAGACTCGGTTGCTGTTTGAGATGAGGGAGTGGCAGAGGGAGCAGGGGAGGTAGAGGGAGTGGGGGAAGTTTTGCTTTGAGTGGTTGGTGATGGTAAGGGTAACGCTTGCGGAGTCTTGGGGGAAGGGGAAGGAGTAGGGCTAGTCTTGCTTTGGGTGGTTGGTGATGGTAGGGGTGAAGCTTGGGGAGTGGAAGCAGATTTAGTTGCTTGTTTTCTTGTTAAGGCAACACCCAAGGTCAGAGGCCCTTTGAGGTCTTTATCTGCATTAAACTCCAATTTTTCGCTTTGGAGGTCGCTTTCTGCCCAGCTATTAGGATAGGGTTTGGTTCGCAGCAGAGGAGTAGCTTCGACACCAGGTACAGAGGTAATTTCCAGTGGTCGTGCAACTGGATAAAAAGAATTACCTTTATCGAAATCTTTGGTAATTGGATGTTGTCCGTATTCTGTTACTAAGGGCGCAGCAGGGCCAAGTCCCACAACGCTTTCGCCTGAAATATCTACTGCTAAACGATTATCCAGACGAACACCCCACTCTTGTAGCAAGCTGTTAAGTTTGGGATCGGTATTGGGATCAATCATTAGCAGTAAGTTACCGCCCCGATTGAGATATTCTTGCAAGGCTTTGACTTCGCCCTCAAACAGCCCTCGTTTGGGGCCAGCTACTATTACGACAGCGGCATCTTGAGGAACTTTAGAGGTCTCTGCTAGATTCAGTGGTGATGTTGTGTAATTTTTGTCACCTAATCCCTGAACTGCTTGTGATATTGCACCTTTCCCAGCCGAAAGTTGGCGTTCGCCATGACCTTGAAGTAAGTAAACTTTGGTTATGGTTGAATTTGTTAGTTGTTGCAGACGACTAGTTAATCTGACTTCTGACAGGCGTTCATTTTCATTTACTGTTTGTACTAATTGCGGTTTATCCCCAGATTCTAAGTAAACTTCTCCATAATCTTTGACGCCAAACTTTTCTGCAAGTCCTGGTCTAGCTTGAGGGTCAATGTACTCATATTTAAATTTTGAGCTTTGTCGCTTATAATTTTCCAGCAGTTCTCGGTCTTGAGGATTCTGGTTAATATCAAATACCCACACCTTAACTGGCTGTGGTAAAGCCCTCACTAATTCCAGTGACTGGGGTGCAAGGGTAAACAATTGAGCCTCTGTTAAGTCTGCCCGCAAATGGTAGCGAGTTCCCAAAAAGTTGATCAATCCCAAAATTGCCAATACTGCCAGAGTTGCCACTAAAGCATTAGTGCCAGCTTGGGTAGAACGACGCTTCCACCAGTTAGTTTGGTAACTTTGCCATATTATCCCCAACCCACTGATGACAATTCCCGCAATCAGAAATATTAATGGAATTAATCCCCACTGTTCAGAGACTAATCCAACTGTTAAGCCGATAGCAATTAGGAACGGGCCCAACCAAAACAGATATTTCCACAGTTTCTTTTTTGCAACTATCTTCATATTATTAGACTGAAGTGAGGAGTTAGGAGCTATGAGTTATGAGTTTTAACTTCTCACTCCTAACTTTTAACTCATAACTTATATAACTACTGCCTTTGAAAGCGCAGTGCATCAATTGATTGAGCTGTGAGAAAGATACCCAAAAAAATGTAACTGGCGAATAAAATTAAGGCGCTAGTATCAAAAATACCTTGGATGAGAGTGTTGTAATGTTTCAGCAACGATAGATAACCTAAGGCTTCGCCCACAGGTCCAGGGACAATTTTGGCAATTAAATCAATGAATAACAACAATAAAATTACTGCAAAGGTGAGAACAGCAGACAAAATTGTGCTGTCTGTTAATGAGGAAATAAACATTCCTAAAGATAAAATTGCCGCTGCTAGCAAGATTAATCCAAAATGACCCAGCAAGGGAATTGAGAGCGCCATTGGTGGATTTGATCCGCTGAGTGCGATCGCTTCAAACACTAGCATGGGTACAACCATCGTGGTAAAAAATGTTAGCACACCTAATAATTTACCTACAGCCACCGCCCAATTGGTGATTGGTGATGTGGCTAACAGTTCTAAAGTACCTCGCTTACGTTCTTCGGCATAGAGTCCCATTGAGAGAATTGGCAGGATAAACAATAATAGCCACTCCATGCGCTCCAAAAATATCCGGATAAATTCGTAGGGAACATCTATCGGCGGTACTGGCACTCCCAGTTGTTGCCCTTGTAAATCTATTGCCGCGACCCCTACTAAAATGCCATCTGGCCCGAGCAAAATCATCACGAAGAATAACCCCGCGAGGAACCAAAATACACCTGCGATCGCATAAGCCAAAGGTGATACAAAATAACTCTGTAACTCTCGGCGATAAATGGCAATAATATTACTCAGTACTACACCCATTTACGCTGCCTCTCCTTCGTTGTCTGCTGCTAAGTCTACCTCAGGATCGAAATTTTTTTCTTCTGTGGTCAGTTGCAAGAATACATCTTCTAAGGTGGCGTTAACACGCCGTAGTTCATGTAAACCAAATCCTGCACGCACTAATGTTGTGGCAATATCTTTTCCTGGTTCTTTTCCCGGTTGCGATATTACCCGCAGGTAAGCGCGGTTTGTCTGCGGCTGATGACCTCCGGCTGTGGGAATTGATTCTATCAGACTCACACCCGCGACTTTTTGTAATACCTGTTTCGCTAAGGCAGCTTCGCCTTCTATTTCCAATTCATACCCTGAACCACCTGTCAACTGAGTCATCAGATTTTCTGGTGTATTAGTCGCCACAACTTTACCGCGATTGATGATGGCGACGCGGCTACAAGTCATGCTCACTTCTGGCAGAATGTGTGTGGAAAGAATAATTGTGTGACTACCAGCGAGGCTTTTGATTAAATTCCGCACCTCAATTATTTGTCGGGGATCGAGTCCAACAGTGGGTTCATCCAAAATGATCGCTGGTGGATCGTGGACGATCGCTTGAGCAATTCCTACCCTTTGGCGGTATCCTTTAGAGAGTTTGCGAATAATCACCCGTCGCTTATCTTCTAAGTTGCAGCGTTCGATGGCGGCTGTTACCTTGTTCGGGCGATCGCCTGCTGATACTCCCTTAATTCGGGCGACAAAATGCAAAAATCCCTCCACCGTCATGTCTGGATATAACGGTGGTGTTTCCGGTAAATAACCAATGCGTTGGCGCACAGCCAGGGAATTTTCATGGACATCATAACCAGCAATCCGGGCATTTCCATTAGTTGCCGGTAAATAACCAGCCAGAATCCGCATGGTTGTGGTTTTACCAGCGCCATTGGGGCCCAACAACCCTAAAATCTCCCCAGGCTCGACGCTAAAGGTGACATCAGTAATCGCTGGGGTGGAACCGTATATTTTACTCAGATGTTCAACTTCAATCATCCGTATAGTGGCGATCGCAATTTATAAGATACCCAACAATCTTAGATCACGATATTGGGTATGGGGGACTGGCACAAAGATTAGCTGAAAAGGGGTAAAGTTCCTGAAAAATCTCTTTGTGTCAAAATAGTTCATAGTCAGTCCCTAGATCCCCATTATTGAAAAGAGGCAGAGGGGCAGAGGGAAAAAACTTATACCAATTCAATTAATGATTGCAACACATCCTTGGGTAAAGACGCGATGAATCGCGTCTCTACAAATGGTCTATTTGTCGCATTCTTTTTTCAAATTGGTATTACTACAACTTCTTTCTCCCCTGCTCCCCTGCCCCCTTGCTTCTTCCCCAATCCCCAGCGCTCTAGAAGGCAAAAGTAGTGCGAAGTGCGCCTACAATTGCTGTGTCATTAGCACTAAAACCTTCAGGGCTGAAGATAAAATATACACCAGGGGTAATGGAGATATTGTCATTGACCCGATAGTTATAAAACGTTTCTAAATGGTAGGGAGTCGCGTCTTCTGGACGAGAAGCAATTCCCCCTACAGATTCTCGGTAAAGCGGCTGTCCAAAAATGAGGGCTGCGGTGTTCCCTTCATGGAATATATCTTTAAAATGCAACCCAGCCGACCAACTACTGAAGGTTGTAGAGGCATCTACATTTAAGAGATTAGCAAAAAGCAACGCACCTGATAATGACAAGGATGTTTTCGGCGCAAACCGCCACGTTACCGTTGCACCAACAGAATTTACATTGATTGGCTCATCAAGAGTTGCTAGTGTAGCGTCACCACCAAACCTCGCCAGTTGTGCTGCATTGGGAGTAAATCGAATAGAAGCAATATCAGCGCTACCCAAGCCTGTACCTAGAATGTTGATTGTGTGGTAGCTGTGTGCATAGTTGATGCCGATATCAATAGTTGAGATTGGTTTGAGGGTCAGTTGTGCAGCAATTGCTTGCGTACCGTTAAAGAAACCTCCTCCCAAAGGTGTGTTCAAAAGACCACGATCTTCTGATATCGGAGCTGAACCACTACCATAGATAACTCCGAGTCCCACTTGTTTTGAAGGATTCCACAAGAAACCAGCACCCGCTAATAAACCCGTACCCGAAGTGCCTCCTGTAATTCTGACGGCAGCGTTATAACCTGCAAATCGAGAGATTGCACCTTGACTATCGCTAGCATAAGGAGTGATGGCAGGAAAAACATCTGTAATCTCTGCATTTGTTCCACCAAAAACAACCAATTTCTGAGACAACGGTAAGACATAAGCTAGCTTGTAAAGACTAACTGAATTTGCTCCGCCATCGGGTTGTAGTGTCTGGGGGTTAAAGCCAGGAAATTGAGGTTCAAAGCTTAACTTGGTTGAACCTGCGCCAAGAAAACTTGAATTCGGCAGTAATTGGCCTTGAATAGTTCCTCTTTCATAAAATGAACCTGTTGATCTGAAGTTGTAAGCTTGGAGTCCAACAATCAACAAATCACTGCCGTTAAAGCTGCTGGTAAGATTGAGTCTGACACGATTATTGAAGGCTAAATTAGCATCTTGGCTACCTGGTTCTCCACCTGTAGCTGTGGACAAAGAAAAAATAGCTTCGCCATTAAGTTTAGTTGTAGTAGAAAACTGTTGCTTCTCCAAGGTAGCTGTACGAGTTTCTAAGGCATCTACTCGACCACGCAGTGTTGCAAGTTCAGATGTAAATTCTTCTTGGAGTTTTTGGAGAGTAGCTAAATCTTCTTTCTTAACTAAATCAGCAGTGCTAGTAGCAATCAGTTCGTTGATTCTATCCAAGCAAGCATTCAAGCCAGCAGCAAATTCATAACGACTTAAGGCACGATTACCTTTGTAAGTACTGTCAGGATATCCGACAATGCAACCGTAACGCTCCACGACAGATTGCAGTGCTTGAAATGCCCAATCTGTTGTCTTGACATCAGATAATTGAGATACTGAGTTTACTTGAGCGATCGCATTAGGTTCTTGAATATTAGAATTAATTGAAAAGACGCTACTGTTGTCTTTATCTGCGAGATCAAAATTGTTTATAGTAGTATTGTCAGCGCTTGATTGAGCAGTCGCAGGAGATGCACCTAGCAAGATGAAAGCAGTAAGTAAGCACAGCCAACTGATTCTTCTATTACACATTAATTGGTAGTAATTCACACCCGTTCCTCACACACAAAATAAAACACCACTGTTTGTTGTGAATACTGTATTATTCACAAGCTGAAGCCAGCCTACCAAAGCAAGCTTTCAAGAATGAAATACTCTTTTTGTTGAGAGTTTGCCGATTAAATATGCGAATCTATACTGTACAAAATTACTTTGTACAGAATTCACACAGTTATATCTCAGTCGATGCATCGACTGAGAGTATTTGCAGCTTTTATTAAGATCAAAATTGCAATTTTAACAATTACTTAGCCATGAGTAAATACTTCATTGCTTAAAAAATAATTTTTGAACTTTTCAATCTACTTAAACTTTATAGATATACTATAGTTTTGATAAGTAGGAGTTTATATGTGTTTTTTACAAAAATAAACATTTTTAAAGTTTTTACATTTATGCAAATAAGATTAAATTATATATTTTAAGATTATCAAAAAATAACTTTTTGATAATCTTAAAATATATAACCTGATCATTAGTGCAACCGAAACAATAGGATTGTCAGCCAAAACAATGGGATTGTCAAGCGAAACAATCGCATTGTCAGACTAAACAATCGCATTAAAACTCTAAAAGACTTGTGTGTACACCGTAGCTTTACACAAAGGGAGTTTTTCTAGACAAGAGTCAAAAGTTAGGCTAATAATAGCTGCCAGATTTCCGATACTCTAAAGCAGTGACACCATCGTTTTCCAAAACTTCACCATGATCGATGACGGCATAAATTAACCATCGATCGCCACATTCTAGCTGATTTTGCACTGTACATTCTAAATAGGCTAATGCCTCATTCAGAATCAAACAACCATTCAGAGCAGTTTTTGTGGCAAGATTTGCAAAGGGATTATCCCCTAAAGTGCTATGACGAGAAAAATAGCGGCGGACATTTCTTCCTTCTTTGAGGATATTCAGCACAAATTTATCGCCAGGATGATGCATTAAATCTGCATTTTGCTCGTTAGCGATCGCAATCATAATTCCTGGTGGGTTAAAAGTTGCCTGCGATACCCAAGAAGTTAAAACCCCTTTGTGAGTTTCTTCATCACGAGTTGTCACAACACACAGAGAACCAACGATCCGCCCCACCGCTTGTTCAGTACGATCTACATGGGTTTCTGTGACAATCTGACGAGAAGTCCGCAGTTTTTTGGTTTTCTTCAAGTTGTGGGCAAAAGAAGCACCTGCTTCTTGACACTGCTGAAGAATCTCAGGAGTAGGACTGAAACGCACCCGAATTGTTTCAAACCCTAGTTGATAATTTGCATCTTTGAGCTTGCTTTCGATTAAATCTATTGCCTCTCCACTCCAACCGTAAGAACCAAACACCCCTGCTAACTTAGTTTTAGCCGCCACCGAGAGAACTATTCCTAAAGCAGTTTGAATTTGAGTCGGTGCATGGCCGCCTAATGTGGGTGAGCCGATAATCAAGCCATCGCAAGTTTCTACAATACGGTTAATCTCGGCAGAATCGGCTAATTCACAGTTGATTGATTCTACATTAACTCCATTTTGAATCAAACCTTGAGCGATCGCATTTGCCAAAATTGCTGTATTTCCATAAGCAGAAGCATAAAGCAAAGCGACACTCAATTCTTGAGATTTTTGTCCTTGACACCATTGACGGTAATCATAAGTAAAACGACTGAGGCTGTAACGAACAACCGGGCCGTGTGCTGGGGCGTAACATCTGGCTCCCAAAACTGACAGTTTATCTAAGGCTACTTCAACTTGTTTAGCTTGGGGCGCATGGAGACATTCAAAATAATAACGACGTTCCGCATCTAATCCCTTCCAATCTTCATCAAACAAGGTATCTTCGCAAATATGAGCGCCAAAAAGTTTATCTGTGTAGAGAATTTTCGTGGCGGGATCGTAGGTACAAAGTCCATCCGCCCACCGGGGAGTCGGTACGGTGATAAATGATAGAAGGTGTCCTTGTCCTAAATCTAGAGTATCTTGCGATCGCATCGCTTGAATAGGTGATTCAAATTCGGGAAAAGCGGTTTTGAGAGCATTGGCGGCGGGGCGAGAACAAATGAGAGTGGCTTGAGGAACCAGAGAGAGCAATGCTTGCAAGGTTGCTCTGCGGTTCGGATTGACATGACTGAGAACAATGTAATCGAGGGAGATGAAATCTAGATGTTGTGCTAGTTGCTCAAGGTAAATTTCGGTAAAAGATTCGCCGGGAGGGTCAATTAAAGCCTTTTTATCAGCTTGAATCAGATAAGAATTTGCTGTAGTTCCCCGTTGGCGGGAATACTCCACCTCAAATTTTAGTCTGTCCCAAGTCCGCGATCGTAGAATCAGAGTATTTTTACCAATTTCAGCAACTTGTACATCTCTAGGATGGCTGGTAGTTAAAGTATTTGCAGACATAATAACCTCTGTTAATAATAGGGAATTGGGAATGGGGAATGGGGAATGGGGAATTGGGCATTGGACATGGCAGAACATTAGACGCGATTAATCGCGTCTCTACCCACTCCCGTTCGACTACGCTCACGGCAAGCCTACTCCCTATTTTTAATGACCATTGGTTTGTGTTAATTCAGACTTGGCTCGGCTTCTATAGCGTTTAGATACTTCTTGTTCGGGATCGATACCTTCAAAGGTAGGGGGTAGCCAAACTCGGAGAAACAGTAGTATTCCCAGCACTAATAAAAAGGCGCAAGTCGCTAAAACTTGACTCCAACTTGTTTCTAGAACACCTTTAACAATGACTTCTCGCAAGGCAGAAACGATGGAAACTTCAACAGCTACCCCAATAGATACTCGATGTTCCTGTAGGTAAATAATCAGCAGTCGGAATAACTCAACTAAGATAAGCAAAAAGAGAATATCGGCAGTAACAGCATGAAAATCTAGAGGTGGAAGTAAGGAGAGAAACATATCTCTCACCTGAAGCACCATGAAGCTAAATAAACCGATACACAAAGAAATTACAATTACATCTTGGATAAATTCCAAGCTTCGGACAACGCGCCCACGATTGATTTCGTACATGGTAATCGGGGTATTTTCAACAGATTTATACATAGTTTTTTGGGAGTTGTAGAGACGCGATTCATCGCGTCTGTGGGGAGCAGGGGGTAGGGGAGCAGAAGAGCCTAATGACAAATGACCAATGACCAATGACCAATGACAAATGACAAATTAGTAATGATTGCCAATTTTGCGGTGATGCGCGGCGGTAAGTGCATGTAGGTTGGCAACTCTTCCAGTTTGGACTGTGCTATAAATTACCCAATGATCTCCACAATCCATACGGCTAGTGATTTCACATTCCATGTAAGCTAGAGCTTCAGCTAAAACGGGCGATTCATTTTTAGCCGGATATGTTTTCACTCCAGCAAATCTATCTGCACCAGGAGCAAAACGCTTGAGGAAATGTTTCATTAATCCTTGATATTTGCCTTCTTCTAAAACGTTTAAAACAAAGCGATCGCCAACGTGCATCAAGGATTCAATTGCCCGATCTTTGGATACTGCGATCGCTACTCCTAAAGGCTCAAGACTCGCTTGTGCCACCCAAGAAGCCAGCATCGCACTCTGAATTTCTCCTTTTTTGGCGGTGATGATGTATAGTCCTGTGCTAATCCGCCCTAAAGCTTTCTCTAACTCGGTATTGATAGATTTAATCTGTTTAATGGTGCGATCGCGGTTCAACCATTGACCCAAATCTGTCCCAGCTTCATCACAAAGCTGTTCCGTTGCTTGGGTAGGAATTTCTTTAACTAAGATAGGAGGAAAAGCTTCAGTTAATCCCAGTTCTTGAAACTTATTACGTAAAGGATAAATTGGTTCATCTTCTCCACCTCCCGACTCTAATAAACCAATTGCCTGCTTTTTGTTAACAGCAGCTAAAATAGTGCTTAAAGAAGCTTGAGCCATCACCGAAGATTGGGGTGGCATTGCAATTACTAAACCAGAAGATTGTGCAACTAATTCTCGAACTTCTTGAGGCTCGGCACTATTGAGGTCTACTAATTCTACTGCTGCTCCTGTTTTCGCACATCCATGCGCTATTGTACGGACTAAATGCTCACTATGCCCGTAATCTTCAACATAAAATAGAGCTACTAATGTCTCTGTTTTTGCTTGTTCTAAACTCCAGATTTGATAGCGTTCGAGCCATTCGGAGATATAGTGTTGTAATAACGGGCCATGTCCCGTGGCGACTGTTCCTATTTCTAACTTTTCAATCCGTTTTAAAGCTGTCAAAACAGACCGAGCATTAGGTCCCATGAGACAATCATAATAATATTGAAAATCCTCCTCTATCAAGGTAATATTTTCATCATAAGTGTGGTCATCACAGTAGTGCATCCCAAACACATCGCAAGTGTAGAGAGTGCAAGTTTTGTGGTCATAAGTCAAAATTGTGTCAGGCCAGTGTAAGTTAGGTGCAGAAATAAATTCTAATTCGTGTCCGTTGCCTAAATCTAATCGCTCTCCACTTTTCACCTGCATTGATTTAAACGGCTGGTGAACCATATTTTCTAGAAATTGAATAGCTACCTTAGCACCGACAACAGTAATTGAGGGAGCTAATTGTAAAATATCTTTCACTAACCCACTATGGTCTGGTTCCGTGTGGCTAATAATCAAATAGTCTATTTTAGTCGGATCAATTAATCCCACCACTACCTCAAGATATAATTGCTCAAACTTGCGGTGAGATGTGTCAACTAAGGCAACCTTTTCTCCCTGAATTAAGAAAGAATTATAGGTTGTACCATTACGTAAACCAAACTCGACATCAAAACGTTCTCTATCCCAGTCGAGACAACGAATAGCAGTTGTTTGAGGAGCAATTTCAACAGTTTGAATCGTCAACCGTCCTGAGTTGGGAGTAACTTGAGTAAGCTCTGTGAGGGCAACCATTTGTTTTCTCCAAAAAGATTTTTGTCTGAAGAGAGCGTTATGTTTCTTATATTTACCTGAAATACTCAATTAGTAAAATGCCAATTTCTAAAGCTAATCATCAGAAAGATTTATTCATCATTTAGATTGATTTACCATTGAATTGCTCAATGTTTATCATTACTTTTATCTTCAATAATGAATGTGAGAAAATGTAAATACTAAGTTAGAATGTTTACGCATGTCGTTAATATTTTTTCCTCCTCCTATACAACAAATCAACAGCAAAATCGCCCTTCACGCTGGTGTTGATCTGTATGTGCTACGCCTGGATCTCATGCACCCGTGGGTTAACGGCAATAAATGGTTCAAGCTGAAATACAATCTTTTGGAGGCCAAAGAGAAAAATTTCACAACGTTGCTAACCTTTGGTGGCGCTTATTCCAATCACATCTATGCAACTGCGGCAGCTGGTAATCTTTTTGGTTTTCGCACCATTGGTGTAATTCGTGGGGAGGAGAGACTACCATTAAACCCTACCCTGAGTTTTGCTGTACAGCAGGGTATGCAGCTTGTGTACCTGAACCGCGAGATGTACCGACAGCGCAACACACCAGCGTTAGAGGAATATCTGCGACAACGTTTCGGCGAGGTGTTTATTATTCCCGAAGGCGGGAGTAATTTAAATGGTGTGCGCGGCTGCACAGAGATAATTGGTAATGCGATGCCTACGGCTGGCTACGCCTACGCATTTAATCATATATGCGTAGCCTGTGGTACAGCTACCACACTGGCGGGGATTGCGCTTTCGTTACATGAAGGACAAAGAGCGATCGCTTTTCCCGTTTTGAAAAATGGGGCATTTCTCGCACAAGAAATCGAAAGTTTGTTGACAAATTACCTCGCCTCTGACTTACCTGCACCATATAGTTTTCCCGCTTCCTGGGAATTGGTATGTGATTATCATTTCGGCGGCTATGCAAAGGTGAACGACGAGTTACTACTGTTTAGCCAACAGTTCACACAGGAACATGGCGTACCCCTTGATTACGTATATACCGCCAAAATGTTTTACGGAGTGATGGATTTACTAAAGCAGGGATTTTTTAGTAAAGGCGATCGCTTGTTGCTAGTACATACAGGAGGCTTACAGGGCAATGCTGGTATAGAGAAGCGTTTTCAAAGGTTTGTGAAAATCTGAGTTGCCACTTAATTAAATATCAGTTACCTTTGTATGGAATTTTACTAAAACAAGTTAAATTCACACATCAATCTTGATATTTACTCAAAGTTAGGTAAGGTTAATTCAATGTCTACATACACTGATCGCATTCAGCCAACTAATTCTGCCATTGCTACCTATTTAGATAATCTTTTAGCTAGAAAGTATCAAATTCCCACTTTTCAACGAGATATTGTCTGGGAGAAAGAGAATGTTAAAAAGCTCTGGGATAGTATTTATAAATTTTACCCTTTAGGAAGTATTTTAATTTGGAAAACTAGTACCAAGCTTGAAAGTCATAGAGAAATAGGAGGTATTAAGCTCGCGGACAATTTTTCTTCTAACGAATACCAATATATTTTAGATGGACAACAAAGGACTACTGCCCTTCTAACCTCAATATATGGAGATAAAAATAAGATTGATTGCAAAAATAAGTTTAATCCAACGCTATATGTAGATTTGACTATTGAATTTACTGATGCAACAGATGATATAAGTTACATCAAAAGATTTCTCTTTTGGGATGAGATAGATGATAACAATGGGCAAAATAAATTAAATAAAAGTAGAAAAAAACGTTATGAGGAAAACCTGATTGTCAAGTTAGAACATATTAAAAATGATTATAAGAATGTTGAAAAAAATCTTTATAAAGGTGGCTACGGTGACTTTGATCATCCCTATAGAGAACAGCTAGCAAAGTGTAAAGAAGTTTTGGACAATTATAGAATGTCCTTTATTGAATTACGCGGTATTGAAGTTGCAGAAGTCTGCCAAATATTTGAGCGAATTAATCAAGCTGGTAAACCCTTGGATATCTTTGATATCGTGGTAGCTAAAACTTTTCGGGTTGAGGACAAAAAGAATAATATTTCTGGGTTTTACCTTCGTGAATTAATTAATAATTTTAGAGAGTCGATTGCTAGCAGTCAATATGCGACTATTGATGATTGGACATTGCTACAGATGCTAGCTGTAGTAGTAAAACTTACATTTCCTGATGCAGGCATACAAAATATTACTGACAAGTATCTTAATGAGCTAAAAACAGAGCATATTGAAGCTGTATGGTCTGATTTTAAAATAGCGGTTGCTAAAACTTTTGATTTTTTTGATAATTGTTTGCATATTAAGGGTGGAAGATTAATTCCTTACCGATATTTATATCTGACTATCACAGCATATTTTTATCGTAATCATAAACCAGATTATACTTTTTTAAACAAATATTTTTGGTATTATAGTTTTCATAACGCAGACTTACTAACAAACACTACTCACCTTTGGCAACATATAGAGTTTGTTAATCAACAAAAGGCTAATGGCGCTTACTCATTCAATCAATTTGATATTGATAAGAATGCGATAAAAAAATCTTTTTACAGTTATAGAGGTCGCTTATCCAGAGCGATACTATCACTTTATGCAAACCATGAGCCAAAGGATTGGGCAAAACCCCATAAAGATGTTTTGTCTGATGTTTATTATCTGCTAACAGATAAACCTAACTTGCACCATATATTTCCAGTTAACTTTGTTAAGCAGAGTGGCATTGCTAGTCAAATAGAATCTGACAGCTTGATGAATATTTCTTATCTGTCTCAAATAACTAATTTGAAAATTAGCGATAAAAATCCGTTAGATTATCTCAAAGAATATGACGAGCCTGGTTTAGAGACAGTGCTACGTTCTCATCTTATACCTACGATCCTTCTTGAATGGTCAAGAGCCGATGCACTTCCTGAACACGCCCTAAGCATTTTTATTGAAGAAAGGGTAAACCTCTTATTAGAGGCTTTGAGGCTGAAGTTAGACGGGATTGAATTTAATGTTTTTGATATGGGCAATCGCATAGATAATATCTATTCCTAAATAAGCGATTGCCCACAAAAGAGGCATTATTGGCTTTTATGCTTACCGTTTATTTTGTAAACTTTGAATGGTAGCGATCGCATGTTTCGCCACAATATCAATCTCCTCTTGCGTGTTAAACCGTCCAATACCAAACCGTACCGAGGCATAAGCTAGCTTTTCTGAATGTCCAAGTGCTGTAAGAACATGGGAAGGTGCAGTAGTTGCTGACGAGCAAGCTGAACCAGAAGAAACTGCCATTACTGGCTGCAACCCTAGCAAAAGTGCCGCTCCATCCACTCCCTCAACACTGATATTCAAGTTTCCCGCCAATCGCTGTTGAGGATGTCCGTTGAGATGAATTCCTTCAACTTGGGAAAGCTGTTCCCACAAGCTTTGCCTTAATTGGGTGAGGCGTTGGGTTTCTGTCTCTTGTTCAGCCAAAGCGATTTCTACAGCTTTCCCAAAGCCGACAATTTGCGGTGTATACAATGTACCAGAACGCATCCCCCGTTCATGTCCGCCGCCGTGCTGCTGGGGAGCCAGTTGCACTCTGGGGTTGCGCCTGCGGACGTACAGTGCTCCAATGCCTTTGGGACCATATACTTTATGTGCTGTTAGCGACATCAAGTCAATTTTCATCGCTTGCACATCTAAGGGAATTTTACCAATAGCTTGGGCGGCATCGGTGTGGAAAATGATATTGCGATCGTGGCACATTTCCCCAATTTCTGCTAAAGGCTGTAACACGCCAATTTCGTTATTTGCAGCCATCACCGATACCACAATCGTCTCAGGACGGAAAGCTTTTTTTAACTCAGTTAAATCAATCAATCCATCTTTTTGGACAGGGAGAATAGTAATTTCAAAACCGAGACTTTTTAAATAATTACAAGGATCAATAACTGCACTATGTTCAGTTGCAACAGTAATAATATGCTGACCTTTTTTAAAATAAGCTTCGGCAACACCTTTAATAGCTAAATTATTTGCTTCTGTTGCCCCACTCGTAAACACAATTTCTTCTGGTGTGGCGTTGATTGCTGCTGCTAAAATTTCTCGCGTTTGCTTCACAGCAGCTTCTGCTTCCCAACCATAAACATGACTAATACTTGATGGGTTACCGAATTTTTCTGTGAAGTAGGGGAGCATTGCTGCTAGTACCCGTTCATCTACGGCTGTAGTAGCGTGACAATCAAGGTATATAGGACGAATAGACATAATTATTAACTCAAAACTTGACTTAGTTTTCTTAAAATTTTCAGAACTTGATAGAATTCATTTTCTCGCTTTAAAAGGGTGAATTCATCAGAAAGAGCATACTTTAATGTATCTTGCTTACTCAATTTCAAGAAAATACAGTGACTACCATTAGTCACTAATCCAAACACAGGTTTATCTGGATTAGGATTACCCAACATATAAGCCAGTGCTTGAGGTATGGCTGCTAAAAGAGAAAAACTAGCTCTTTTAGATTCAATTACTAACAACCACAATTTTTCTTGAATAACTAGAACATCAATTTTCCCTTTGATAATTTCTCCTTCATCTTCCAAAGCAATTTCTATAGATTCTTCAGTAGCGATAAAAAATGGCTCCCGATAGAATCCCGCCAAGTCTAATAAAGGAGATAAAACTACCATTTTGACTGCATTTTCTAAGATTGGTGGGTGTTTTACCAATCTCATAAAATTAGTTTTAACTCTGTCTAGATATTGTTTTTCTATATCTGTGATTTCTGGTAGAGTGTCAAACCACTCTGTAAAAAAATCTTCAGTTTCAGTTTCTTTTAGACCAAATCTTGCTTCTAAATAAGTTAGGCTGATATTATGAGCTTGGATGACTTGAATCATATTTATTTCAAATTGCGAATCATTGTGCTGGCAGTTTTTAAAGCAATTTGACTAGACTTTTAAGATATCCTAATCGAGTCTATATCGGATTAGGTTTTGTATCTAATGCCCAAATAAAGCTTGCTTCTGCTGGGCATAAATCCAATAATTCTTGTGCTGAGTATATTTGAGAATTTGAGTCGTAAACAATACAAGACCATTGTTTGGCAAACTTACAGGCAAACTCCAGCGCTAGTTGCTCACTTCCTGGAGTTTTGCTGACATCAAGTAGAATGTGAGTCTGAGGTTTCGCTGTAAGCTTTTGGGTTATTAGTTTCATTTCATCAGCATTAAAATTTTCTAACTCCGTATTATCTAAAACAATCCAAACATGAGTATTATCTCTAGAAATACGCCCATCATATACATTATCTGGATGTAATAATATTCCTAAATATTGCAAAAAGCTCAAAAATTCTGATGGTTGAATCTCAGCACTAGAAATTAGAGAAATAGGTTCTGGCATCGCTTATGCTCCTAGTATCAATAGTAACTCTAATAATTCATCTTGAGTGCGAACTATATAACTTCCACTAGCGATGATATCTTGAGCCGGAGTTATTTTGTAATTGGGTGCGTAGAGAATAACTGGCTTGTTCAAGGGATTCAAGTCAGGGTTTGATATCAATTTTTGAATTTGCTTTAACTTCCGAGCAGTTTGGGTTGTTACTTCAATAATAGCGTTGCTGGTTTTCACATCAATTTCACCAATTTCACCATTTAGACCTACTGCTTTGTTGAAACTGACTAAATCAAACCCTGCGCGGATAATAGCATTACCTACTTTACCTTCCAGAACTTTTTCAGGATTGGCTGAGTTCAACGCATTGATAATTGCTTGCTCAAATAGGCTGCTCACATCCTGCTTTTTTACTATCAATATGATTCACGTAGCATTGCTGTAACTATACCTGCATCTAGTTGCGTCACGTGGCTGCTAATTCCTGCAATTTAGTTAAAACTGCCTGAGCATGACCTTTGGTTTTCACATTAGGCCAAGCATAGACAATAATTTTATCAGGTGAAATTAGGAAGGTTGAGCGAACAACACCCATATATTCTTTGCCCATAAATTTTTTTAAGCGCCAAGCGCCGTAAGCTTCTGTCAAAATATGTTCTGGGTCACTTAAAAGGGTGATTGACAAGTTATGTTTGCTGATAAATTTACAATGGGATTTACCCGAATCTGGACTTACGCCTAAGATTTTCGCTCCCAGTGCGCTGAAGTCTTGATACAACTCGGTGAAATCTTTCGCTTCGGTGGTACAGCCTGGTGTGTCATCTTTGGGGTAGAAGTAGAGGACAACCCACTGACTGCTGAGGTCGTCCAGAGTGACTGCATTGCCATTTTGGTCAGGTGTGGAGAAATCTGGTGCTGGATGTCCGACTTGGGGAATGTTGCTCATGATGGAGGTGTGAGAGATTGCGATCGCTTTAGAATTGTACATATATTGAGCGATGCCTGTGGTGGGCTATGCCTACGCACGTAACCATTCATATTTGCTGATAATGCCTAAAGATATGCAACGCGAATTTACCAACCGCGATGAGTTGGTAGCCTACCTGCGCGAACAATTCCCAGGTGCAGCCGAACGCGATAACCACATCAGCGAAACTGTGGGGGGACGCAAAGCGGCACAAACAGCGCTGCAAAAAATCGATGCAGTAAGCTACGCCCAAACACGTAACTTTTTCACAGGTGCAGTCACGCGACTTTCGCCTTACATCCGCTATGGTGTTTTGAGTTTGCGAGAAATTCGAGATTATGTCCTTGAACGGGTACAGCACCAAGATGAAGCTACTAAACTAATTAATGAGTTAGGCTGGCGCGACTATTGGCAACGGTTGTATGTCAAGTTAGGGGATGGAATCTGGAAAGATCAAGAAGAATACAAAACTGGTTATTCTGTGAGTGAATATGCACCCGAATTGCCGCAAGATATCAGAGAAGGAACTACAGGCAGAGTTTGCATCGACAGCTTTAGCCGTGATTTGAAAGAAACTGGGTATCTACATAACCACGCCCGAATGTGGCTAGCGGCTTATATTGTTCATTGGCGGCGTATTCGTTGGCAAGCAGGAGCCAAGTGGTTTCTCGAACACCTTTTAGATGGAGATCCTGCTAGTAATAATATGTCATGGCAGTGGGTTGCCAGCACTTTTAGTCAGAAACCGTATTTTTTCAATCGTGAGAACTTAGAACGCTATACCAAAGGCATTTATTGCCAGAAATGTCCCCTTTACGGTCATTGTGATTTTGAAGGTAGCTATGAAGAATTAGAACAGCGACTTTTTCCTAAAGGGGAATTTAGTAAACAAGCCAATAGCCAAAGTTGGCAGCGTGGAAAGAAAGGTAAAAAGTGAAAAATGAATAAACCAATTGTTTGGGTACATGGAGATTGCCTCAGTCCATACAACCCTGTGCTGCAAAAATACCCCGATGCGCCAGCTATTTGGGTTTGGGATGAGGCTTTGATAGAAGAATGGCAATTGAGTCTCAAACGCATCGCTTTTATTTACGAATGCTTGTTAGAGTTACCCGTTGTTATCCGTCGTGGCGATGTGGCACAAGAAATTTTAGCTTTTGCTCAAGAACATGATGCCAATTTAGTTGTCACAGCCAATAGTCCCAGTCCCCGGTTTGATGATATCTGTAATCAAATAGAGCCTTCTATAGCAGTGGAAGTGCTAGAAGTAGAACCATTCTTTGACTATGACGGCTATATTGACCTGAAACGGTTCTCGCGTTATTGGAAAGTGGCTCAAAATTATGTTTTTGAATAGTTAGACATTGAGTTAGAGACTCTATCTCTGACTGCGTTAGAAAGAAGGCGCTGGTGTTGAGGCAATTGAAACGAATTACCGAAAGTCTACCAGCAATGTGGGTCAAGGTTTACGCTCTGGTTGACTTGCCTAGAAATTGCAATCAGCGCTTTGTTTGATGTAAGAATATAAAAATTTTATTAAATATAGCTTAAATGTCTTAACTGTCTTAACTGTCCTTGCATTTCCATTAGGAAAGTAAGAATATATTTATGTGTATTAACAGTATTCTTGCTGCCTTGGTGTAAATACAAGCGTAGCATTAAATACTAAGATATGCATTTGCTTTCCTGAAAACTCAAACCTAAGTAAAGAAGACTTGTACAATGAAGAAAATCATAATTGCCTTGTTCATCATGCTCGGCTTAAGCCTATCACTAGGTCAAGGACCAGCTGTTGCTGCAACTAATGACTGCTTGAAAACGCTAAATACTGGTTCAGCTACTACCATCCCAGTTTTTTACGAAGATCAGGCTGCTTTCTACGGCTGGTCGGGAGGTGTGATTACTAATGATATGTACTACAATGCCTGCGGTCAAACTGCGACTCTTAAAGTTAACTACGCTGACTGGGATAGGCTTCGCAAAGAAGGAAAGCTAGATGGTATCCGATATATATACAAAACGCCCAAAGAATCTAAAATTGGCATTAGGAAGATTGCAGGAACTGAAGCCACTGATGTGAAAATTGAAGATTTCTACAACTAAGGAAGACTCATGCGGTGATTTACACGGGAACAAAAGACCGGGTATATACTCGGTCTTTTGTTCCCGTGTAAAGAACCCTTTTTATTTACCTCAATACGGTTCAGTTAGCACCAAAAACCTTAAACTGTGTAGGTTGGGTTGAGGAACGAAACCCAACATTTCCGCAGCTTTGTTGGATTGCGCTTTGCTTAACCCAACCTACAATTTTTCTTAACCCAAGCGTATTGCTTTTTACCTGATAAATTCTCAAACACAATGACGTTAAATTATGAGTTTTTGCAACCTCGATAATGCCGAGCATTACTTGAGGTGAAATTTTCAGATTGATGTTAGCAGATTTCGGGTAAAGTCCCTTACAAAAACTCTTGGATAACTTTCAATACTTCTCGGTTAAGCATTTTTAATTCGGAATCTGGTTTTGGGAAAAGGGTAAGGGGTAAAGGTTTTTTCCCCTTCCCCCTTAACCGAGAAGTATTGGGATAACTTTTGCTTTGTGATATTTATCTTTATGCTACATTTAATCTTTTAGTAAGCTCCTCCTTAATTGCTTGGTAAAACTTATAATAATCATCATTCTCATAATCTGCATTGTCCTTCTTGATATCTGTTATATCCGCTTCAACTTCTGACAATTCTGCCTTCAAATCTGCCTTTTGCTCCACCCATAAATCTACATATTGTTTTGCATCTTCTTTTAGTAGTTTTTCTTCTTCTTCTGGAGTTAACGTCTTTGTCGGTAGCACACTATCCAAACTTATCTCAGATATATCAATGTCTATAAATTGGCTTATGAGTATTGGTGTATCTTGAGCGTAAGCTGGTATGGGTGTAGATAAAGTTACACCTAAGAAGAATGCTATTGTCAAGACTAATGAAAATGCTGTGGATAGAAACTTTTTCATCTTAGTTTTTCCTTAATCGTAGAAGTATGACTTCTCTATGTGTAGATTACAAAATTCTTAAGTAAATTAGCACGAATGAGAAAAAGGACACAAGGACAGTTAAGACAGTTAAGACATTTAAGCTATATTTAATTTGAAATTTCTTTAACGATGAATCTGGCAGCTTCTGTGGTTAAGGAGGCATTAGAGAATGTTCGCTATCTTGACCTTCAGTCCTGGTCATCTCAAGTTTTTCGTCAGTCCATGCTCTCAAAAAGAAAAACTGTATTTTTGACTTCAAATGACGACACAGAAATTAGACAAGAGTGCAAAAGTTCCTTTTGCACTCTTGTAGGGAAAGGGGAAAGGGAAAATTCCATCCCTTTCCCCTTTCCCCACTTCTGCAAGAAGTCTATTGCATGAAGTTTTTTCGGTGATTTCCCTACAAAGTCAACACCCTAGCTTGCTTCCCGTAGGGTGAGCAAATTTTGCATTTGTGCAAGAGGTCTACTAACTCATAAGTTAATTGCAATGATTGCTGCAATGATTTAAACGTTTCTTATACATGAAGGAGTAATTGTTGCAAAGTATTAAGTATTTGCAGCAACTGTTTATACATTTCCTGGAAATACTTAAACCTTTCTTATATATGAAGGAGCAATTGTTGCAAAGTATGAAGCATTTGCAGCAACTGCTTATACATTTCCTGGAAATACTTAAACCTTTCTTATACATGAATGAGCAATTGTTGCAAACGCTTCAATTTTGGCAACTAGTCTTGAAGGTTAATTGAGTTACGAGTGCTGAGTTGCAGGTGAAATTTTTCCCTCAGCACTTTTTAATCTATTGAGGTTTGTAAATAATTTGTATTTCTGCAAGGAATATTCCTTTAGACTGATATCTCAACTGAAAAATGTGGGAATAAACACAAATGCATTCGTTAAATATATTTTGTCACGAATTTGTAGTTGCTGTTTCCTCTGTAGCTTGCATTATTGGACTGGTGTTACTGTGGGATACTAAGCAAAAAACAAATGATGTGGAAGAAACAGAGCGGATTCTGTTTAGAATGAGCTTTAGTTACTGGCTAGTTTACTGTGTAGCTTTTGGCATAGAGAAAATGGTTTTACCCGACTGGGAATCTGTGCTGATGACTTTGAAAATAACAACGGCTCTGTCATATTTCTTAACTTTTTCTTGCATCCTTAGTCTGCCGCTACACAAATTTGCAGTACATCGGGTTGAGGAATAGTTATTGGGGGACTTCCAGAAAATAAATTATCCAAATTTACTTAGATAAGATTTTTCTTTCTTTCCCTGCCTCCACAGCGATAGGATATTTTTTTAGTTGGAAGTCCCTGGGCATGGGGCACTTGTACTGCCCTTCTCTACGAGAGGCTGCGCCAACGACTACGCTCAGGAACCGCAAAGCCGTAAAGTCTGCGGCATAGCTACGCTTAGGGCGCAGCCTCTCCAAGAGTTGTATGGGGCATGGTTAACATCTCATGGCGATCGCTAATGCCGTTTCTAGTTGATCCTGGGGCAAAGTCGTCAAAATAAACACTTCTTGTACCGTCTTACCCTGCCGTGCGATGACTTTATAGCCTCCCCGAATCGGTACTGAGACGCGCAGTTGCATTTTTGGACAGTGACCTTTTGCCCGCCCAATCACTCCCGGTGTCACGGTTTGGATACCATCCTGCTGACAAAGACGTTCTAAAATAGGGATAAGACCAGAAAGGTGTGTTGAGTGATTCCAAACCAGTCTGGCAGCTTTTGCTTTTTGCGAAGCCGTTCCGAGAGGATCTGCGGTGGGTTTGCCCATGATAATTAAGCTGCTTCTAGAGGTGCCATTGTCAAACCTGCTCGGCGCAGCTGCTGATGATAGAGTTCCGCAGGTTCTTGGGGCCCGACCCAGACGATCGCTTGACCTTCATAGTGTACCTGATTAGTCAGATCCCACGCGCGATCGCCACTCATCCCCGGAATATATTTCATCAAACATTCAGACACATGTTGAAATGTATTAAAATCATCGTTTAATACAATCACTTTGTAATTCGGATAAGTCTTACGGGTAACTTGATTAGACCGTTCAGGAGCTACAGTTGGTGCTGTGGCCATCCCGTAAACATCTGCTGAAAGTGTCATAACCATACAACAATTGGTCAAGAGGATTTTACAAAACTACACTATAAGTAACTAGTTTAGTTCATTGTTTAGTTGTCCGTTGTCATTTGTCAGTTGTCCGTTGTCCTTAACCAATGACCAATGACAAATGACAAATGACAAATGACTATCTACCGCCAATTATCCCAGTTTTCGTTAAAAATAGATGTATCTGGGAAGGCGGTAGGGTTGCCATTTTTTTGCAAAAGCCGTTTGAGTGCTTCTAGTTGTGGTTCTTGTTTGGGTAAATCATCGACTAGTTGGTAAGGTGCGATCGCATTTTTAATCGCAAAACTAGCAACAGTTCCCGCAGCTGCGCCAGCTGACCATTCAAAGGAATGTACCCGATAGGCAGCAGCGGCAATATGACTAGTACCAATACTTTTGCCTCCTACTAGCAAATTGTCGATTTTTTGGGGAATCATCGCCCTCAGAGCAATTTGGAAGGGATAAGCTTGACCAGCACCACGTCTTTCGCCTGGACGTTCTGTATTACCACGGGCTTCTGGGGGACTATTTACCATGCAAGGATGGAAATCTATCGCGTAGTGACCAATACCCACAGCATCGGGAAAGATGGTGGAACGAGTTCGTCGCATTGCTTTTTCTGGTGAAACTTGACCCGCAATTACAGACGTAGCTTCCAATCCTGCTAGTGCAGCTTTTAACTGGCGATACATATCTGCTGGCAGAGTTTTGGAGTAATATTCATCATTATAATTTCGGCGAGAAATATCAATTTCCCAGATAGTAAAGCCTCCGGGTTGTCCCCAACTGGGGCGGCCAATGATGCGGCGTCCTTCTCGCATATAGGGATATTTCGATAAGCCATGCACTGTCCCCATCGGCGATTTTAGCCCGGAAACAAAGCGATTATTGGTTTGCGGCTGCTTCACACCATCCCCTAGTTGGGAATCTGTAGTTCCAGCTACTAACCAGTAATAGAAAGATAGGGCATTTTCTTCAGCGTTGCGGAGGGTTTCTGTCCGCAGTCCTCCCATCCACCCGCCTGGTTTTAACTGCCCAGTACCTTGTAATTGTTGGCGAGTGAAAATTAGGTTATCCTTGGCGGTTCCAGGGCGATAGTCGTTACCCCAAGTCCAATTTTGCATGGAGATATCCCCTGGTGTCGCTGCATTAAAAGTTACACCGCCGAATTTTGCTGGTTTCCCTTTATTGGGACTCCAAATCCGACGGTAGGTAAAAACTAAATCAAAGTTAGCTAGTCGCGTTAATTCGTAGCTGAAATATGGCGCATATTGTAAATAAAATGGAGGCATTGTCTGCGGTTGCGGTTCCTTGGTTGCCTCCATTCCAAAGGTGTAAGTAAAGCCTTGAGGGCAATATGGGTCGTTGTTGGTGCTGGAAGCAGAAGGTTCTAAGTAGGAACGGGCATCAATGCCTAATCGGTAGGGAACATCAGCAAGGGCGATAATTTCCCCGGTTTCGCTGGCGTCTACGACGTACCATTTAGGAGCATCCCCTTTCGCTACCTTGGGGATGAAACGGAGAATAGTTTTAGTAAACCGAGATGAGTTTTCGTAGCGATAAGCATCTTCAATACTTTGAGATAAAGTAAAAGTATTGAGAGGTGGTGCGCCTTTTGGTGGTTGATGTTGGATTGCGATCGCACTATTAATTATTTTGCCATCAGCCGCGATTTCCAAGTCCTTAATTACCGTGTTGGGAAACCATTGCAACTTCCCTTTGCCCTGCTTTTCGGCATCTTTAAGCATCTGGGTCAAAATAGCGTGAGCATCGCGGGGAAGAAAACAAGATTCACTTACCCAGCAATCACCAGGGTTAAGCTTACCGTATTTGCGCCCAATGCGGTTTCGCAATTCCAGATAGCCGCGAGAATAGAATTTCAAAGCTCTCTGAGTTGGGCGTTCATCTAATGCAGATGTTCCTTGGGCAGAAATTTGCCCTCCCAGCCAGTCAGTAATTTCCGTGAGACAAACTGTTCGCCCTGCTAGCAACCCTTCGTAAGCTGTGGCTACACCAGAAAGTCCACCGCCTACAACTAATATCTCGCAGTTAACACTTTTATCTGGGGTTCTCGGTGGTGTGGCACTCGCCGGAGACGTTGGCGCAGCTATCGTTTGAGCAAATGCAACTAAGCTAGATATTAAATTAAGACTAATCAGCGATGTCAAGCCATACCCTACTTTGTGTCTACGCTTCATACTTAAAGAAACCCCTTCAACTTCTGTTCCATTTTGTAGACGGTACCATCAAGGAAATGCTTAATTCAAGCAATTCTTCCAAAACAACAGATATGCAATGCCAAGTTTTTTGTTAGCAGCTTGACAATTTTTAAGTAATATATTTTACTTTCAGAGTGTGTGTTGAAGCTTATCGACGCATCTCGCCGGAACCTTGAAAACTGCATAACTTGGTTGAGATGCGTCAATGCATTATCCAGGTGTACATGATTGGTCTTTCAAGACGCGATAAATCGCGTCTCTACAAGTGTTTTGGGCTTATCTGAACTGTATTGTTACATAATCAATTCCCCTAACGGGGATGAAAACGAAAGTTAGCGGGAAAGTTGGCATAATAAAATCCCCCCTTCCTACACCCCCTAAAAAAGGAGAATGGGTGAGAGGGGATAACTCAGGGTAATTGTTAGCTTTCGGAAGTTTGCTGAGAGAACTTCTTATGGATAGTTCTAGTGGATTCCCCATCAGCAGCTACCGTTATGAGATAGTCCATTAAACCATCTGAAAAGGGGAGACGTAAGTGGAAAGTACCATCGGGTTTGATTTTGATGGAATGGCCACCAATGTTTACGGTTGTATTTGGTTGGGTTGCTCCGTGAATAATCAACTCAGCATCGGCCACAAACCAAAAATCTTCGTGGGAACGACTGAAAACCCGAACATTAGCTGAACGGGCTATGAGTAACCAAAGATCGCCATCAGCAATATAGCCAATTTCAACCATGTAATCGCGATCGCTCACGGGAATCGCCACAAAGCGATCGCGTGCTACCTCTTCACATTCATACTGCTGTACAAGCTGGGGACTTTGATAACTCAAGTCAATCCCAGTCACATCATAGAGCCGCACTACCAATTGGGAGCCGCCTTGTTGATGCAGCGCTTCGTTCTGAGCCTTGGAAATGTACCAAGAGACATAAGCCCACTTGGGAGTGCGGGGTGTGAGTTCAATACTGCTCTCTTCTTCACTACTCTCTTCTACATCTACCAAGTCAATAGCTGTTTCACTTGTTAACGCTACATTTTCAGTTTCACTTGTTAAGGCTACATTTTCAACGGTGGCATCTGTATGAGCAGAACTGAAGACACGAACTATCGCTGATTCGGCGATGAATAACCAGCGATTGCCATCAGCGACATAGCCAATTTCAGCTATGTAGTCGCGATCGCTGATGGGAATTTCCACAAAGCGATCGTGTGCTGTCTCTTCACATTCATATTGCTGGACAAACTGAGGACTTTGATAACTCATGTCTATCCCAGTTACATCATAGAGCCGCACTACCAATTGATAGCCGCCTTGTTGCCGCAGCGCTAACTTCTTGGTTTCGGAAATCTCCCAAGAAACTTCAGCCCATTGAGAAGTGCGGGGTGTGAGCACAAGACTGCTCTCTTCTTCACCGATCTCTTCTTCGGCATCTACAAAATCAACATCTGTTTCATCCGCGATTTCCACTTCATCAACGATGGGATCTGGATGGACAGGACTGAAAACACGAACAATCGCGGAACGGGCGATGAATAACCAGCGTAGTTCACCGCCGTAGGCATCGCCATCAGCGATATAGCCAATTTCAGCTATGTAGTCGCGATCCGTGAGGGGAATATCCACCAGTCCATCGTCTGCTGTCTCCTCAGATTCATACTGCTTTACAAGGTGGGGACTTTGATAACTCAGGTCTATGCCAGTCACATCGTAGAGCCGCACTAGCAATTTATAGCCGCCTTGTTGCCGCAGCGCTGCTTTCTTGGCTTCGGAAATCTCCCAAGAGACATGAGCCGATGTATAAGTATCTGGCGTGAGGACAATATTGCTCTCTTCATCCGCATCTACCAAACCAGTAGCTGTTTCGGCTGCGATTGGTTCATTATCAACTGTAGTATCAGTTTGTCCTTGGGCATCTGATGCCAAAGTGGTAGCCCAGGCTCCCATCCCTGCACCTGCTGCTAAAGCCGCGGCAGTCAAATCTGTGGAGTCTTCAGCAGCACCTTCCCCAACAGTCGGCTCTGCTGGAGATTCTTGTTTTGGCAAATCGATAGTGGGTTCGGCTGCGTCTGCGATCACATTTAATATATCTTCTGGCAATTCTGGAAAATCGATCAGTGAAGATGTTTGTGTCGCTGACGGTTCCACATTGGCTGCCACTTCGCCAGACTCGGTTAAGGGGAATTCATCTACTGAGGCTGTATCTTCAGTTGAGGTGATACTCTCTAGCCAGTTCAATTCTGCCTGAAGTTCATCATCTCCCTCATCTTCACTAATTGCTGTGTCCCAATATCCAAAATCAGATGTGCCAGAAGTCACATCAGTTAATTTTGTGGGTGGGACTGTCACATCAGATATCTCTTCTGGAATATTGGCCAGGTGAGGATATGAAGTATTTACTACAGCTGCTGGAGCTTCTATGTCCCATTCAACTTGGTCAGACTCAGGAGGATCTATGTCCGGATAATTATTTGGCTCAACCGTCTCATCAATCGCGTCTGTTTCTGTTTCTTTGTTGGTAAAGGCAGACCAGGTAGCCGCCCCAATTCCAGTTGCTAGAGCCGCACCGCCGGTTAAAGCTGCGGCTCCTAAGTTGTTATTTTGCGATCCATTAGCTACGCCCGATGTGCCTTCATAGAGGTTAGAGGTACCATTAGTTGCCTCTTGGACTAAATTTGATGTCCCGTGAGCAGCATTCTCGGCCAGGTCAGATTGTGTTTGAGCATAGATGTTGAAAGGAGTGCGGTCAGGGGTTTCTTGCTCTTGAAAATGCGGTACTGGCTGCTCCTCAAGCATCGCTCCGTTAATGGAGGGATCTGTGCTGGCATCGAGCACCGCCGTTTCTCCATCTTCTGGGCTGGGTGGATGAGGATTTGATTCTGGTAAGTTGTCTGTTTTCTCAGCGGGCAATGAGCGTCTTCCCATAACCCACCATAGTACCCCTCCAGCTACACTCAGAAAAAAGACAGGTAGCAGCAACCAAATTGGTGTTTCCCTGTTGACAATGGGACTGCTTTGTGATGGAGCAGCAGCCACAAAGGGCTGTTCACCAAATACAGAAGTAGTGGCATTAGGAGAAGGCGTAGCAGCTGGTGTCGTTTGAGCATTGGGGGAAGCCGTGACAGCTGGTTGTGATACGCTGGTTGCGATCGCCTCTGCTTCAGCAGTTCTAGCTTGTTCTATAGCCTTCTGTCCTGGGGGTGCCAGGGTAAAGCCGAGAAAATCGACTGTGGTTAAGCTGGGATTTTTTTTGTAAACGTAAACTAAAGGTTGTGAGAAGGGATATCTATCATCATCTGGCAAAGCTTGGTGTAATTGCAGAACTCGCACACCTTTCAATTTCGACACCTGATTAGCTAACACATAGCTGATGCCGTCTTTGCCCAGTTGTTTAATGATTTCTGCGGTATTATCCTCAGTTACTTGGGTAGCATTTGCCCCTGTAGCAAATTCAGCAGTTTTGAAGGCTGGATAAGTACGAAAAGTATCGCGAGTTTCACTCGTGTTCGGGCGATCGATTAACCGAATCTTCCCTGAAGGCGCTCCCAATTGTGACCAGTTTGTAATTTGTCCCCGGAAAATCCGGGCGAATTGTCTACTAGTCAAGCTTTGCTTGAAAGGATTATCTGCACCAACCACGATCGCAATCTTCTCACGGCGCAAGCGAACTTGCTCTAGCCCTTGGGCTTTTTCTGCTGGCGTTAACCCACGCCCCATTGCTACTATGTCGACTTTGCCATCTAGCAAATCTTTCAGTGCCTTATCAGTGCCGTTAGCAGCAACTTCAACCTTTGTGCCGGAAAACTGTTTTTCAAAATTTTCTTTCAGGCTTTGGTTGATTGCACCCAAGCTACCAGAACCGTCAATCCGCACTACTGATCCATTCTGCACTGTTTGCGGCAGTGCAAAAGAGGGAGTTTCAGGTGTAGATTGTGCCAGTATGGGTTCTGATACCATCAGAGTTGCTGCCATAGGGGTCGTAGCTAAAGCAACCCATAATATCAGCCTGACTATCGAAGTATCTTTTTTTTCTTGTTTCCACATAAGCCCATTAATTAAAGTAAAAAATAGAAAGCCTGCCAGTCCTAAATCGCTATCTTTTTAGGGTTGATGAAGGAGACGCGCTAATTATACATCTGAGTTATCTTTACTTCTAATTACTTCACCGCACTTGCATTTATTTATACTTCGCCGTAGCTTGTATAGCATGACAATTTATACTCTAATTGCTAAAGTCTGTTTACTATAAATTTTTCTAAGTTATATTGCAACTTATACCAAGTTGGTAGCTTGTGGCCACAATTATGAATTATTGAATTACTAAAACTGGTAAAGTGTAGCAAATTCAATATTATTTAACAATATTATTTTCAGTAGTACTGAGTTCTGAGTATCCTGATGTCTTAACTGAATACTCTTTGTTCAGCACTTATTTGAGATAACAATGACAATCTGGCTTATCAATCAGTGACTCCACCAAGGCATTTAGGGCAGTAGCAGCTAAAGCGCCACCTCCCAAAGTCCCTTCAACTGTAATAAAAGGTATCCCTTGTTGCATCAGTTGTCGCTTGGCTGCGGGAGCATGGCTAAAGCCAATGGGCATTCCAATTACTAATGCAGGCTGAATTTTCTGGTTGGCAACCGCCTTACAAACTTCTACAAGTACAGAGGGAGCATAACCAACTACCAGGATACAGCCCTGACTTACTTGCTGCAATTTTTCTCGCCATTCTCGATGTTGCCAAAATGCGAGTTCCGCCTCTGTGGCGGTGGTAATATGGGGATTATCAATCAAGGTTTCAGTGCGGCATCCCAAGTGAAGTAATCGAGTTTGATCCAAAGCAGCAGCCACTGTTTGGGTATCGACAACAATCTGACAGCTTGAAGATAGCGCTTCTCGACTAGCTGCGATCGCACCTCGACTCAATTTGATAAAGGACACTAAACTCACATCGCCACAAGCCAAAACCAACTGAGAAATTAAGTGCTGTTCAATTTCCGAACGGTGAGACAAATCAGGTAGTAAGCGTTGTAGCGATTCGGTAAAAGCTTCTGAGTGGGTATGAATTTCGGCATCCAAGCCACTCCACAGGTTTTCCAAACCCCCTAATCCAGCTTGAGTTTCGACATCTAGTAACTTCAGTTGTGCCAAAACTTCCGCCTGGATAATTTGACAATGGCGATCGCGCCCCAATAATCCTTCTAGTGCTGATGCAGTTTGCCGCAGTTGAGAAATTTGTTGCATCACCGCCCGATATTGCTGCTGAAGTTGTCCCATGAGATTAACAGTTGTGTCGGCTTCTGGTTCCACTTCCAAAATGTGACGGATATGGTTTAGCTGAAACCCTTGCTGCTTAAGCGCTACAATCCGTTGCAACCGGAGGACATCTTTTTTGGTGTAGAGACGGTAATTGCTAGGCGATCGCACTGGTTGCGGTAGCAGTCCCAATTGATGATAATGTCGCACCATCCGTGGAGTTAAACCACCTCCTACTGCATCAGTGAGTTCTTTAATAGTTAAGCAACCAGCGTTCATGATTTACTCCAACAACGGCAAAATTCTTTGTAATTCTCCACAAGCCGCCTGAAGAGATGGCGGTGCATTTTCATCCAAACCTTGGTAACACTGATTTACCAAGTTTTCTATAGATGGTTTGCAAGCTGACTCATTGTTAAGAAATTTTGAATATTCTGTTTCTTCATCAACAGTTTCATTTTGTAAATAATGTATCCAAGTTTCAATATTTCTTTTAGGGATAAATATTGCGATCTCTTCTTTAGGCTGACGAACTAGTTGAGAATTTGCAATCAGTGCTTCATCTAATTGATTCAGCCTTTCCTCAATCGTTTTTTTATCCGCATCAATCAGAACTACAAGCATTCCTGAAAGATAGTTTTTGCTACGATATGCTTTTACTTCTGCGGGATAACGCTTTCTGACAAACTGTTCTCCCGAGCCTTTTGGGCAGATTTCAATTCTGAGATTTCTATCTAAAATAAAACCTCGCTTTTTCAGAAAATGCCTAGCAAAAACTTCTTGTTGCTTATCCATAAATTCGCTTTAGCATAGATTTTTTCCTCTTAGTGCAATTTTAAAGCTAACAGTTAAATCGTCCCATTTACCCACATCTCACTTTTGAAAAACGCTTCAAGAACACAGATAAAGATTAAACTTTGCGTACCTTTGCGCTTCACTCAGCGCCCCTCTGCGTTTCAAAATCATTATAAGCCTTGACATTAACATTAATGTCAAGGTTTAGCGTGAGAGAGTCCCTGTTCATTCACCTCTCATGCTCTACCCCCAACGTTTGGGCCAATTCACCAGAGAACACGCAGATACCGTAGCAGCCCTTTTGTGTGGCTTACTACTATTTCTCGGATGGTTCGCCTTACATCTTGGCGCTTTGGGATTGGCGTTCCTGCTGCTACCCGCTGCTTATGTAATTGGTGGTTACGAAAGTGCGCGGGAAGGATTGACTACTCTCTTCAAAGAAAAGGAACTAGATGTAGATTTGCTGATGATTGTGGCAGCGATTGGTGCTGCTAGTCTCGGCTTATGGCGAGGAGAATATCATCTAATTATTGATGGGGCAATTTTGATTCTCATCTTTGCCATCAGTGGTGCATTAGAAGGCTATGCAATGCAGCGAACTGAGCGGAGTATCCGCAGTTTGATGAGTTTGACACCAGATACAGCAAGAGTTTTGCATCAGGGAAGGGAAGAGGAAATTCCGATCAGTCAGCTAAAAGTGGGTGATGAGATTGTTGTCAAACCCGGAGAGCTAATTCCTACTGATGGAATAATTTTATCTGGTTACAGCACCCTCAATCAAGCTGCGATTACAGGCGAGTCTTTACCTGTAGAGAAAACAGTCGGTGAAGAAGTATTTGCTGGTACACTCAACGGCTATGGTGCATTGCAGATTAAAGTACACAAAGCAGCCCAAAGCAGTTTAATTCAGCGGGTGATTCGTTTGGTAGAACAGGCGCAGACAGAAGCACCTCCTTCGCAAGAGTTTATCGATCGCTTTGAAAAGGGATATGCCAAAGTCATTGTAGTAGCCGGAATATTACTGGCAATTTTACCGCCATTTCTCTGGGGTTGGGATTGGGAAACGACGATTTATCGCGCCCTTACTTTCCTGGTGGTAGCTTCTCCTTGTGCGCTGATGGCTGCAATTATGCCCACCCTGCTTTCGGGAATCGCTAATGGTGCAAGACAGGGGATTTTGTTTAAGAATGGAGCGCAGTTGGAGAAGATTGGCAAAGTCCGAGCGATCGCATTTGATAAAACTGGTACTCTAACAACATGTTATCCGTCTTCTACAGCAACAATATCAAACTGTGGCAATGGTAGGCGATGGAATCAATGATGCACCAGCTTTAGCGCAAGCATCTGTAGGTATAGCGATGGGAGTATCTGGTAGCGATGTGGCATTGGAAACCGCAGATATAGTACTGATGGCAGACAGGTTAGAAAAAATTGCTGTAGCGATGCATTTAGGTAGGCGATCGCAAGCCATAGTGAAACAAAATATAGTCGTAGCGTTGGGTTTCATTATGTTGCTTTTGGTGGGCAACTTTCTGGGAAATATTAACCTACCCATCGGCGTCATTGGCCATGAAGGTTCTACAGTGTTAGTTACCCTCAGTGGACTAAGATTGCTTAAATAAAAATTACAAAAGTAGTACTTTGTCAAGCTAATATTAGTTGAAATGAGGTTTTTGCTAGAGAGGGGAGCATCCCAATGCAAGCAAATTTACCAAGATGATAAGTTGTCATTGCGAATGGAGCAAAGCGGAATGAAGCAATCGCAAAGCACAGATGTTGCGATTGCTTCGCTTCACTATGTTACGCTCGCAATGACAATTCATATTTTTGCACATTTGGGATGCTCCCCTAGAGAGCGGCAATAATTACCTATTCCCTATTTCCAGTTAATAGTTCCCTTTCTCTAAAAGTGATTCAGGAATAAAATCGGATTACTATATTATTCGTAGATGCCTTAAAAGAACACTAGTTTATATGTATCACCAATTTTACCAATAGGAGCAGAAGCTGAAATATTTTTATATTCGTCTTGATAGGTTAGATTAGCAATACACTCAAGCTGTACTTTGTCAGCAAGCGTCTTTAAAAATCTCTCTCTATCTGACTCTGACAGATCGGCTTCAACTTCACTTATTGTTACTTGAAAGTCTTTATCCTTAAAGCCAATAAATGGAAGTAAGAGCATTTTCTTGAATAGATTGCCTGCACCTGCATTATTAACCTCTTCAAATGTCTTGTCAGAGAAATACATTAGTTCTAATATGTCTTCTTCAGTTCCGCTTTTGATAGTTGCAGTCAACTCTTGGATGAAAACGCCGAGATTCATCTTGCTTTTACCTCAGAATTAGCTTGAATCATAACAGTTGGAAAAGTGTAATTACAACCAATAGAAAAAAGTAATATATTTCTAAAAATCAAACCATCAGTGTAAAAAGCTGGTGTTTTTTGTTTCAATCTAGCAGCTTTACTCAACTAAAATAGAACTAGCTTCCCATCAATTTAAACTTGACAGATTAGTAGTAGAGCGGGGTAATGGTTTTTGGTGACTGATAACATCGATCGCTATCTTCAACCAATCAACATAAGTTTGCTCTCTTCGGATCACCAACTCCAGCACAAGCCTTTGCATCACCTGCTCACGGTTGGCAGACTCATCACCGAGTAATGGCAAATCAATGGTTTCACATTCGGCAAGTTTTTTGCTTCGAGCCGCCAATTGTTGCTCCAGTAGGTGAATGATGGTTTCATTCGACAACTGATCTGCAAAATGCAACTGGACGAGCAAAGGTTCTCGTACAGTCGGTAAGGGCTGATGAATCCCAAGCCATCGGGCGAATTCGGCTTTCCCTGTCTCCGTCACACTGTAGACTTTGCGGTTGGGGCGATCGCGCTGGATCTCAATCGTACAGGTAATCCAGCCTTGCTCAACTAGCTTATCGAGAGTTCTATAAATTTGTGCCTGGTCTGCTGGCCACAAATGGGCAATGCATTGATCAAAGCAGCTCGTTTTGAGGTCGTAGCCTGTCATTTCTTGCTGCTGAAGAAGACCTAAAATTACGTATGCTAGCGACATTAAGACGGTTTTCCCATAATTGATATTTTCTCGATAGGTTCTACACTATGTACTTCTTATAAGTTTATGCTAATATATGATTAATCAGATATAAGATATAACGGATATAAAAAGATATGTTGATCGTAATGTTTCTTAGCAAGGAAACTAAATACATAAACTGAGGTTGGGCAGATGGCTAATGGTGCTGTTTGTACAAGACGGAGAGAAAGTAGCGATGTCTCTTGAGTGCCGCTCTTGTTGGTTCAGCCTCTCATAGAGAAGAGAAAGCAAGGAAAAGTTCCGATCGGAGTTGCAAGCCTTCTAACGAGTGTCTACGCCACCATTGGATATGCGACTCATCGCTAGCGTATCACTCAAGGAACCAGTTGTTCGGTATAGTCTCATTCGTGATGAATACCGACGCAGAAATTATTTAAGCCATTAAAGACTATTATAACGAGAGGATGGGTAACATTGACTTCTAACACACTTTCACAAAGAATACGTCAACATCAATATCTGCGTGATTTACGAAATAAATTACTCCACCTTCACAAGATGTTGCTAGAAACAGAACGCATTGCCTACGAACAGGTTAGTGGACGAGTATCAAGCGGAGAGCTTCTTCAGCTCGTCATCGCTCATGAACAATTTGCTTGGCTACATCGCATTTCTGAGGTGGTTGTGCAAGTTGATGAAATGCTCGAAGCAGATGAACCAATATTGCTGGACAATTTTCAAAAGTTGATTGATGATGTCCGCACCCTGATTGTACCGTTAGAAACGGGAAATACCTTCGAGAGAAAGTATTACAACGCTCTCCAGCGCGAACCTGCTGCTGTTTTAGCACATGCGGAGATATCCAGATTTCTCACGTCTAAGGTTTAAGGGTAAAGGATTTGCCTGCGATCGCTCATCAAAGCTACCATTATTTACCCAAACAGTGCTGTTAGCGGATAGCTAAGGTTTAGCCCGTGCCCAATAGCGAGTGCTGAGTAAAAAGGTAAGAATTATACTCAGCACTCAATACTCATGAACCAACTGCCACTAAAACCTGAGGTAAGTAAGTCGGCACAATAAAACCAAACAGGACTAAAACTACTTTTCCCCCTTCTCCCTGCCCCCTGCCTTTTTACGCCGACTTACCGATCTCAGCTTTGTGCCATACCGATTGCCCTGTCAGCAGTTCTATAACATCCATCCCATTCCCAATCACACCTGGTACACTCGGATACCCGGCACTTGCCCCTACTAAAAAGAGGTTAGGTAACTCCGTCCTATATCCCAGACGATTTAAACCAACCTGTTTAGGTACTAATTTTGCACCGTAAATATTACCCTGCGGTTGTCCCAGATAAAATTCGCTGGTGGTAGGTGTGCCGTAAACTTTCATCCGAGCGAAATTGTCCACATCTGGAATCAAATCTCGCACACTTGTCATAATCTGCTGATAAACTTCCCGCTTTTTGGCTTTATAGGCTTTTGGGTTAGTTTTGTGCAGATGTTCAAATGGTTTATATGAACACACAGTAGCAATCTCTAAAACATGATGTCCCTCTGGCCCCAATCCTGGTTCGCTAGATTTCATCGTCGGACAAGAGAGGAAAATCCACGGTTGGCTGAAGTTACCTTCTAATTGTTGTTGATATTCTCTGTTCAGATCGCCTGTGGGATAATACCAAATATTCCAGTTACCGATGCCGTAGCGTTCGGGATCGAAGCGGCTATCTAAACCCAGGTAGATATTGAAAGCACTGGCTGAGTATTCGTAACTTGTTAGGCGTTGATGCTCTTTTTGACTCAAGGCTTCAGAATCATGCATTAACTCTACTGTTAATTTGGGATCAAGGTCGCTGATATAAGCTTTCCTGGCGCGATAGATCGTACCACCGGCAAGAATGCTATGGACAGTGTGGTTGCTAACTTGAATATGGTTTACTGGAGTTGAGTATTTGACCACACCTCCACCTGCGGTAATTACGTTTGCAATGGTATCAACAAGGTGTTTGAAGTGATGTTTGGGATAATAAGCGCCTTGTGAGTAGTCCCAAACTAAGGAAGTGTGCGTGAGTAGGGCAATTTCTTGGGGTGGTAGTGCATAGTCACCACTTTGCCCCGCCAGCACTGCTTGCAGTTTAGGCGATAACCCGACATGGTTATACAAATCTTGTAAAGTCCAATTGCGCTTCCAAAATAGATTCAAATATTTTGGTAATTTCAACCAGTCAGACAGATCCCGATCAAACCAGCGTACCTCCTGCACTAGGTTGCGAATTTCTTGGTGGAGTTGCTGAATTTCATTACAGTAACGGTTAATGGCACTAGCTTCTTCTGGAAATGTAGAGAGTAAATGCGATCGCAAATTTTCCCATCCTAAAGGAATTTTGAAATCCGCCTCTGGTGTAATGACTCGATCAATGCAGTTAGGATCGAGGCTATTAAAAGGTACATCTTGGTGAATATAGTCGAGAAATTGGGCTATCGTCTGCCCAGAACCACATTGAGATATGTAATGCACATCAGCACAAAAACGGTATTGCCCGTAATCAAAGGTATGACAACATCCGCCAGGTAAATAATGTTGCTCTAAAACTGCTACCCGATAGCCTTGTCGAGTTAAACAGGCTGCGGCCGAAAGTCCACCCAGTCCGGCTCCCAGAATCACATAATCGAAGATTTCCATATCAGCCTCCTTTGGCAATCTTGATTTCTCTTGATTTCGGTGTTATGGTTTTTTATCGCCGTTTTTTACTTGTAGAAATGCCAAAATACTCAATGGATCTTCACCTAGCTTTGCTGTTTTCATTAAATGAAAATAAGCTAGAAGAACCATTCGTAGAAGGTGTAAGGATTTTGAGCGGTGAGAGTGATAATTCCACTAGTACCAAGTGTTTTAATATTTGGCTGCGGTAATTGTTAGCCAAAAAACTAGCTAATATTTAGATGCCCTGAAGGATGTTTAACTATTCACTGATTTCAAGAAACCGCAAAATTTAGCCGCAAATCTCTATGAAAACTTGCAGATAATTAGCAGGCGATAATTTAAGAATCTAAACCTTTTTCTTTATCCTTTATGTATTTAGATTATCGAAACTATAAATTCTTGTTTAATAATGTTTGCTTTTCTTTATAAAAACTGACTAAATTATGAATGAGCTAAAACTATACAGGGGAGCAGGGGGAGCAGGGGGAGAAGGGGAAGAAGAATTAATAACCAATTCCCAATGCCCAATGACCAATACAACTCTTGGAGAGGCTGCGCCCTAAGCGTAGCTATGCCGCAGGCTTTACGGCTTACCTCGGCTTTGCTCGGCACGAGCCGCTCAGTACAAGTGACCAATGACTAATGACTAATGACTAATGACCTATTTACACCACTTGTAGGACAACAGCAAGCCATAGAATTACTCACTCAGGCTGTCAGACAAAACCGGGTTCCTCCAGCCTACCTATTTGTGGGGCCAGATGGTGTCGGAAGGAGTTTAGCAGCCAGGTGCTTTGTGGAATTGCTATTTTCTAGTGAGATGGGAGTCACTGCATCTTTACAAAACCGTTTGCGTCAGGGGAATCACCCAGCTTTGTTGTGGGTGAAACCAACATACCAATACCAGGGACAACGATTAACAGCAGCAGAAGCAGCTGAGAAAGGACTGAAGCGTAAAGCGCCACCTGTAATTCGGCTAGAGCAAATTCGGGAAATTACCGAGTTTTTAAGTCGTCCACCCTTGGAAGCGCCGAGGAATTTGGTAGTGCTGGAAGAAGCTCAAACAATGGCAGAAGCCGCAGCGAATGCCTTACTTAAAACCTTGGAAGAACCGGGACAGGCGACATTAATTTTAATTGCACCTACACCTGAGTCTGTGTTGCCAACTTTGGTTTCACGCTGTCAACGCATTCCTTTTTATCGCTTAGATGCACAGTCTTTAGCTTTTGTACTCACACAAACAGGTCATCAGGAAATTTTGCAAAATCAGGCAGTATTGAGCATAGCAGCTGGTAGTGCCGGAAGTGCGATCGCATCTTATGAGCAATTACAAGCTATTCCTCGTGAGTTACTCGAAGACTTGAAAAAAGCGCCTAAATCTTACCGTAACGCCTTGGAGTTAGCCAAAAAAATTGATAAGGATTTAGATACAGAAGCACAACTGTGGTTAGTTGATTATCTTCAGCAGTTCTACTGGCAGCAGTGGCATCAACCTAGTATCATCAACCAGCTAGAACAATCTCGTAAATACTTACTTGCTTACGCTCAACCACGCCTAGTTTGGGAATGTCTGCTTTTATCTGTGTATCAAAAATCAGATTCTATTTCTCCTAATCGGAACTGAGTGCGATGCCTAGGTTGGGCTACGCCTACGCATTTCTATAGTTTCTCATCTGCGACAATACTTTCTAGAGGAATCAGGTAATTAAATTAACGTAAGTTCGACGGCTTAATATAGTATCCGTAGAATTCACCTTAAACGAGTACACCAGAAAAACCAATCACTTCAGCCAGATACCGTCCATCTTCTTCTTCAATCTCTATCGTCAAGTTCATAGCCAGTGAATGTATTGTAATAAGAGCGATTCCTGGATAAAACAAAAAATTTATATGACCTCAGTTTCTCCTCACAAAAAAGCCAAAGCCTTAAAATCTACCAGCCGCCGCCCTGCTAAAGAACTCTGTAGCGAGTGCGGACTATGCGATACATACTATATTCACTATGTCAAGGAAGCCTGTGCTTTTATTAATCAGCAAATAGGCGAACTTGAAGAAGAAACGCACACGCGATCGCGCCATCTCGAAAACCCTGATGAACTCTACTTTGGTGTTCACCAAGACATGATGGCGGCGCGGAAACAGCAGCCCATTGAAGGCGCACAATGGACGGGTATTGTTAGCAGCATTGCCATTGAAATGCTCAATCGCAGCTTAGTTGAAGGTGTCGTCTGCGTGCAAAATACTAAAGAAGACCGCTTTCAACCCATGCCCGTCATCGCCCGAACCCCAGAAGAAATTCTAGCGGCACGAGTAAACAAACCAACACTTTCCCCAAATCTTTCTGTATTGGAACAGATAGAAAAATCGGGGATGAAGCGGCTATTAGTAATTGGTGTTGGTTGTCAAATCCAGGCATTACGAGCCGTAGAAAAACAACTGGGTTTAGAAAAACTGTATGTTTTGGGTACGCCCTGCGTAGATAATGTTAACCGCGCTGGACTGCAAAAATTCTTAGAAACCACCAGCCGATCGCCTGAGACAGTTGTGCATTACGAATTCATGCAAGACTTCCGGGTTCACTTCAAACATGAGGATGGCTCATCTGAAACTGTGCCTTTCTTTGGTTTGAAGACTAACAAACTTCAAGATGTCTTTGCACCGTCTTGTATGAGTTGCTTTGATTACGTCAACTCCCTAGCAGATTTAGTCGTTGGCTATATGGGCGCACCCTTCGGCTGGCAGTGGATTGTAGTCAGAAATGACACAGGTAAGGAAATGCTGGATTTGGTGAAAGACCAGTTAGATACTCAACCAGTGATGTCTAAAGGCAACCGCAAGGAAGCTGTACAGCAAAGTATTCCCGCTTACGATAAAGGCGTTACCCTCCCGATGTGGGCAGCAAAACTGATGGGTGTGGTCATCGAAAAAATCGGCCCCAAGGGTTTAGAATATGCGCGGTTTTCGATTGATTCTCACTTTACTCGAAATTATTTGTATGTGAAGCGAAATCATCCAGAGAAATTAGAGGCGCATGTTCCAGAGTTTGCCAAGCGTATTGTTGGGCAATATAAATTACCAGAATAAAAGAGAATCTGGGGCATTGAGAAGAGGTAGAGGGGCAGGGGGAAAGAGGACAAGGAGCAGGGGGCAGGGAGAAAAGGGGAAAAAGAACCTGTTATCAAGCCTTTCACTTTCCCATTGCACCCTGCACCCTGCTCCCTACTCCCTTGCCTCTTCCTGCTCCCTTGTTTCTTACCCACTCCCCTCTCAGTTGTAACTACTAGCTTGACGAGTAAACATCAAGTGATACTGTCTGCCTAATGCAATGAGTTCGTCATGAGTGCCTACCTCGATAATTTGACCGTGTTCTAGTACTACTACTCGGTCTACTAGTTTTGCCAAGGCGAGGTGATGGCTGACTACAACGGCTATTCTTCCCTTGGCTAGGGTACGCAAAATGTTATAAATCTCATGTTCTGTTTTCGGGTCAAGGTTCGCTGTTGGCTCGTCAAGTATG
Organism: Nostoc sp. ChiQUE02; assembly: GCF_034531305.2. Lineage (NCBI taxonomy): Bacteria > Bacillati > Cyanobacteriota > Cyanophyceae > Nostocales > Nostocaceae > Nostoc > Nostoc sp. ChiQUE02. Next base: position 124,160 of record NZ_JAVRBN020000009.1, on the reverse strand, counting down.
AGGAGTTCGGCTGGAGACAGTCGCAGGCATCACACAGGTGAGTAAGAGAAAATTTTGATAATTGGGCAACAATTTTCCGAAATTGCTAACTTAAGTTTGGTAGTTATTACCAGAACACTAATTTATGAATAACTTCTATAACTAGCCTTGGGGGAATATGGCCCCACAAAAACCTGGTCTTCGTGACCGGGTTTTTTGGCATGGGTAAATTAACAGCCATCAAAAGCGAAACCCAACCTTAATTTGATTGTGACCGAACCATCCACACCAAAATACCTAAGATTTGTTCTACTGGCGGAATTAAATATTCAGTTAAATCAATAGTTACAGTGCTATCCTCCAACTTGAGGAAAGTCCACAGGTTGCCACTAGTAACACTACCGTAGATAGTAGCAATAGCTTTTTCGTATTTGGCATTAAACCTTTGGGCGGCGATCATTTCTGCGATACACTGCCCCAAACCACCTTTAAGATTTTCCTTTTTGGCTTCCACAATCACCACTGCTGGGGCTTCAATAAATAATTGTTCAGGGGAAATGCTAATCAGAAAGTCGCAAAATCCAGCCAGTCCAACTTCTGGTTCAACATTAAATTCTTCTCCAGAAAAGAAACTAATTTGTCTGTTAAGAATTTTTCGGACTTCAAATAATATTGGGCTGATAATCAATTCTGATCTAGCTTTTTCAGAACCCATTGCAATTGCTAACTGGATACTTTCTGCTAAAAATTCAGCCAGTAGGGGACTAGGTGAAATTGATTCTATAGGAGGCAAAAATCGCCCACCTTCTACTAAGGTGAGATTAAAGTCTTGTTTTACTTTTCTTAAAGAAAATTCTCTATAGGACATCAAGTGTCTCCTAATGACATCCCCTCTCCGCACTGCGAAGAGGGGTTGGGGTGAGGTTATGCCGGATAAATCCGTAAGCGGCGATTTGGTTCTTCACCAAAACTATGCGACTTGAGGCGATAATGTTCCACCAACTCATGCTGCATTTTGCGGACTTGGGGAGAACGCGGCAATAACTCGACTGGCTGTCCTTTAGGAATCACAATTTGCTCAACAGCAAGTCTCGCTTCTTCCAAGGCATCCATCTCATCATCGCTACCATTGTGCAAAAACAGTTGCAGTTCTCGGTCATCGGCCATTTCTGGGTCGTCGATGTTCAGCAACCGCCGCAAACCACGGGTAATTTGGGGAATGGTGCTGGACTTAATCATGTGGATGGGTACATGACGGGCTTTAGCCATTTGGCGTAATTTGGCGTGGTTTTTGACGTGCGATCGCAGTGCTAAAATTGCATCTGCACTATCTATATCTTTTGTCAATACCACGGGCAAAGTTAGCACGCTAATCACCTGTTCCAGTTGGTGGCGGCTAACGCCATAAGGGTAAACGTGCAATGGCAAATCTTCACCATTGGGCCCTGGCACTCTTGTAGCAGCATCCAAATCAATGCTCTCAGAATAATTGAAAGATTCATCCAGCAAACGATCAAACTCACTGCGTCCAGTCACCCGCTCTACAGGCAATTGTGGCAATGCTACCATTTGTCCAGATGAACGCCAGCCATTAGACTGTCGCGCTGGTGGGAAAGAATCCTCCACTGTTCCTAGCTGTCCACCACGACCGTTGACAACAGCTAACTGCCTTGTAACCGCAATTTTGCCGTGGTCATCAACGGTTCTCGTTTGTGGAGTAGGTTGACGACCCCGCAACAGATTATCTACGGTGTCAGCAACACTTTCGTGTACTGTCCAGCGTTGGCGTTCCAACATTTCCACAGCAATCTCGAAGGTAGGCGGGGCTTTCCGCTCCAAAACAGTCTTTTGAGAGCCTCGCCGTCTGGCTTCATCGTCTCCCAGTGTCACAGCTTGGATACCCCCAACTAAATCAGCCAGGGTGGGGTTTTTAATCAGGTTTTCGATCTGATTTCCGTGGGCAGTACCTACCAACTGTACACCCCGTTCCGCAATGGTACGAGCCGCTAAAGCTTCCAGTTCCGTGCCAATTTCATCAATGACAATGACCTCTGGCATGTGGTTCTCCACTGCCTCAATCATCACCTGATGCTGTTGATTTGGATGAGCCACTTGCATCCGCCGAGCGCGACCAATGGCGGGATGGGCAACATCACCATCCCCAGCAATTTCGTTGGAGGTGTCAATAATCACTACTCGCTTATGCAAATCATCCGCTAAAACACGGGCAATCTCCCGTAAGGCAGTAGTTTTGCCCACGCCTGGACGCCCCAGCATGAGAATCGATTTACCAGTTTCTACCAAATCGCGGATCATGCCAATGGTTCCGAATACCGCTCGACCAACGCGACAGGTCAAGCCAATAATCTTACCCGTGCGGTTGCGGATGGCGCTAATCCGATGCAAAGTTTGCTCAATTCCTGCCCGATTATCTCCGCCAAAGATTCCGACTCGTTGAATGCAATCATCTATCTGTTCTTGAGTAACGGGTACTTCGCTCAGATACTCAGCTTGATTAGGAAAGCGAGCCTCTGGGCGACGACCCAAATCCAAGACCACTTCTACTAAACTATCTCGTTTGGGATGACTCTCTAGTACTTGTCGCAGGTCTTGGGGCAAAATGTCTAATAACTTTTGGAGATCGTCTGTAATCGTCATGCTTTCTATGGTGACGTTTTTAGAGATAGCGAGGACATTTGCGTGCAGGAGAAACCGCCCTGGGTATTTTTCCGAACGAGCAATTAACGCTCCTGCTGTGACTTGATCTGGGAAACGAGAGAATGGGCAAGTTCTACAGCTTGCCAAAGTAATATGTCATCTTCTTCTAGGCGAACAGTCGCCTTCACATTGGTGTTACTTACCTCCTTATTCTCTAACTGTTCGAGAATTGGTGACAGCAGTACACGGGCGTAGCTACCATAGGCGACCCCGGCGATGGAGGCAGAGGGGCACTTAGCTGGGGGCAGAGGAGAAAAGTTTTCTCCCTTGCTCCCAGCTAAGTGCTCCCCTGCCTCTTTGAGCAGTCCCATTGCTTTTAACTTAGCAACGGTATACCTATTTGTGCCGCCTGCTAACTGCACATATCCCGGCAACTTAGCTGCCAAAACTTTCTGCCCTAATTTCACCGCGGCTATTGTGGTGCCATCGCCAATATCACCACTCATGGGACGACCGTCGGTTTGCCAAATTAAAGCACCCTTGAGTGGAGCAATCAGGTCATACAGCGCTCTCAGGTAGTCAGTCATCCCCTCGCCATCGGGACAACTGATGGCTAGTAACTTTAATTGATCGACCCACGGTAAAATTGCTTGCCATAATTGCTCAAATTCTGCCAAACGCCCGACTTGTGTATGGATTTCTACGGCATCTACTCCCGTTGACATTACCAATGGCGCGATCGCTCCCGGCGTTGTTACAGTTGACGATGTATAAATTATATCGTATGGGCAAACTGGTATGCAACGACCACAGCCATAGCACTTTTCGGATACTACTCCTGAGAAGTCTTCTTTTATATTGTTAAACACAATTGCTTGTGCCGGACAAATCCGTTCACAGGGTCTAGGACAGTCTGTAGGACACTCAGTAGGATTAAATTCTGCTTTCCGAAAATGGGGGTCTTCTCCATCGTTCAGGCTGACCATCAAAAATGGTGAGTTGCCTTTGTAGTCAAAGCCTCGCTTTTGGGCATCCTTAGCCAGAGATTTGGCGACTTGTAGCCCTGCTTGCGCCGCTGCAATCACCGCTGGATCAGCTGCAACATCTATGCAGTCAGCGCCCGCCAAAGTATAGGCTAACGTTAAACTTCTGACTGCCGGCAAATGCTGGAAGCTGGCTCCGCAGATCAGCTTGAACCAGTCACCTTGTTTGAGAGATTGTAAAGGGGCGAACAGATCAGTCACTATTCTATTATGCGTTTATACGACTAAAAATAGTAGTCTGCGATCAAGAAAAAGTCCGGATTTCCTGATTTTATGGATTGGGGAACTCGGTACCCCCTCTAGGGATAAGGGGCAATGGGGATTGGGGCATTAATTATTTCTCCCTTTGTATGACTTATGCCCCAATCTATTAAGGGTGGGGCGCAAGATTATTTAATCAAGGGTTAATTAACACAATACTTCGGACAAAATTAAGCAGCAATAACGCCGTAAGCTCGTAAGTTTTGATAGTTAGGATGGGATTTAATTACAGTTGGCGAGAGTCTTAACTTTGAAATAAAAGTGTCGAGCAAATGGTCATTAAGTGCGCGTCGTTTGATACTCGCCATCGAAAAGACAAAGGGTTTTTGACCCAACTGCTGCCGATTAGCATCGAGCTTGGCAATATTGAGGGCAGCAAAACTGGCATTAAAATGAAAGTCAAGCTTTTTGACATCACGGGCTTGACTTTCACTCAGTCCAGTAAACTGTTTAGCATCACGGAAGATAAATACGAGAGTGAAAGCGCAGCTTGTAGAAACGATAAATCTCGCAATCTTGGAGTGGTTTGTGCGCCGTTGGCAAATGGAAGTTACCTTTGAAGAAGTTAGAGCACACTTAGGTATGGAAACCCAACTTTGTCTTTGGTCAGACTTGGCAATTGCTCGCACAACACCTGCATTGTTGGGGTTATTTTCTTTAGTAACTATATTAGCTCATCACTTACAAACGCATTTTTCTTGGCAAGTTCGGCAAACTATTTGGTACTCAAAATCTTTACCAACTTTTTCGGATGCACTCGCTTTGGTGCGTCGATTTTTATGGGCTAGCACTTTTTCAATGTCAGCTGAAACCACTGATACGGTAAAAGTCCCTCGCGCCTTATTTGAACGTTTGAGGGATATAGCTGTTTATGCGGCTTAATTGGATAAAGTCGAGCTTAGAGTTTATTATTGCAATATTTTGTTGATTGGAAGAGTTGCTGACAGAAAAACTTTTACAATTTCTGCCCTGCGTAAATCGATCGCACTTCGCCGTTACGCCGGATGACTGCTTCGCCATTACTGACATCTACTAGTGTCCAACCGCTTGAGCCAATACTTTCACCCATATTGATGCGGCGAGTCACGCCATCGATTTTAAATAAAGCGGCAGATTTGTTGCCCAACTCTAGCAATCCCTCCAAGGTATTGCTAGGAGCCTCTGCGATCGCAGTTGGCGGATATACTTGTTCCTGGGTAATAGTTGGTTCTGACTCTGGTGCGAGTGCAGCACGCAATGGAACTACTGGTAATGCAGGCAGAGGCTTGGGTGTTTGTCGCACGCTAATGGGTGCAGTTTTCGCCGCCACAGGTTTGAGTTCGGCTCGGACAGCAGCAGCTAACATGTTGACGGTTACAGGCTTGGCAGCTTGTCGCACTGTATTCAGCGCAGTTTTCACAACATTAGGTTGAGAACCCCGTAATGCACTGGCAACTTGTGGTAAAAGTGTGGGAGTCCCAGGAATAGCCGGCAGGGCATAGCGCATTGGCGACGGCGCTTGATAAACGGGAACATAGATGCGCTCAACAACACTTCCAGAACGGTTAGGAGCTGGTGGTGTATTGTTAGCTAAAAGTGGAAGTGGTGGTAGATTACCAGTTACTCGCTCACGAGCAAGAGCTATTTGGTTAGTATTTGCCTGACTGGAGAATCCTGGGCTGACAGATTTTTGATTGGGCGTTGTTTCTTGCTTATCTATAACTGCCAGTGCTCCCAGCATATAGTCAACTAACTCTGCCTCAATTTCTGTTTTTACGGGCAACTGTGACTGCGGTTGTGGTACTAGAAGAGCTGGCTGGGTCAAGTTGGTATTTAAAAGATATACGACTCCAGACTGTACCAGGTAGATAATACCAGCGATCGCCACGCCTAAAGTTGTTCCTACAATTAGCAGTTTACCCAACGTACGGCTACTTTTCTGACGCTTTCTACTAACTGGCGTAACGGTGGCACTGTCAAACACAACGGTACTCAATTGCTTATGTTTATTTTGAGCAACCGACTGTACTGGCTGGTTCAGTGTGTTTGGTAAAATAATCTGCGGCATCGTAACTGTTTGCAGCACGTTTTCTGGAGGCGACTGGCGTTGAGGTTGAGGGGAAACCCCAGCAACAGACTGGCTCGATTTTTTCTGATTACTGTGCCTAACGGTTTGAGAAGGCAGATTACCACTAAAATCCAGAATGCAGTCGATATCGGCAAAGAGTTCATCCATTAGGCCATCAGCATAGTTTTCTATCGACCAAGGCTCGTTGGCGATTAAGTCTTCTGATGGTTCTGGTATTATGAGACGGGTGCTGGCTTCTTTTAACATAGACGTTCTCGGTTGTTGCTGCTAGGACGGAGAAACGCCGCCCCTACTACCTCTTAATTAGGATTATTAATCAAACACCCAATCCCCGCCCTATTGAGAGGAGTTGATTGAGTGTTGGTATTAAACTCAACTTTCATCTGGGGATTGTTGATGATGCCACTACTAATCTTTATGTCATCTATCATACCAATCTCCTTCCCTACTACTATACTCAGTCTTTCTCGCGCTTGTGTTAAGCTAACGCTGGAAACTCTGACTGGCTCTTGCTTCTACGCAATTCTAGATATAATAATAAGGCATTAATATCGGCTGGGTTCACACCACCTATACGTGCAGCTTGACCAAGAGTGAGTGGTTTTACGTGAGTCAGCTTTTCCCGTGCCTCTTTAGAAAGAGTATCAATTGTTGTATAATCCAAATCCCCAGGTAACTGGCGGTGCGCTTGGCGGGCAATTTGGTCAATCTGATTTTGTTGCCTAGCGAGATAGCCAGAATACTTGATGTCAATTTCTGCGCCTTCTTTCTCGGCGCGGTTGAGGTTGAGGTTGCCCAGTCCGAACCTGTCGAGGTCAACGTAATGGAAACCCGGACGCCGCAGCAAGTCATTAAGGGTAATTGAACCTTTAATTGCTTGTTGGGTATTAGATGCGATCGCTATTCCCATTTCATCATGTTCTTTGACTCGTGTAGCTTGCAATCTCTGTTTTTCTGTAGTAATATTCGCTTGTTTTTGGGTAAATAGATCCCAGCGGCGATCGTCAATTAAACCAATTTCCCGTCCCAAGGGTGTTAGGCGTTGGTCGGCATTGTCAGAACGCAATATCAATCGGTACTCTGACCTACTGGTAAGCATCCGGTAAGGTTCCCGCAGGTCTTTTGTACACAGGTCATCAACTAGCGTCCCAATATAACTTTGCTCGCGGGCAAAGACAATCATTTCTTGAGAGCGAACAAATCGAGATGCGTTAATTCCCGCCACAAGTCCTTGAGCTGCGGCTTCTTCATAACCTGTAGTACCGTTAATCTGCCCAGCACAAAACAGTCCGGCAATCTTCTTGGTCATTAATGTGGGGTAACACTGAGTTGCAGGTAAATAGTCATATTCCACAGCATAGGCGGGACGCAGCATCACACATTTTTCCAAACCGGGAAGAGTCCGCAACATTTGCAACTGCAAATTTTCTGGTAACCCTGTAGAAAACCCTTGGATATACAGTTCGGGTATATCTCTTCCTTCCGGTTCAATAAAGATTTGGTGGCTTTCTTTATCAGCAAAGCGCACAATTTTGTCTTCAATACTGGGACAATAACGCGGCCCTTTCGCTTCTACCCAACCGCCATAAACTGGCGACAGGTGCAAATTATCCTGAATTAGGCGATGGGTTTCGGTAGTTGTGCGGGTGATGTAGCAAGGCATCTGTTCCCGTTCTACCCACGCATCTGGGTCAAAGCTAAACCAGCGCACATCGTCATCACCTGGCTGGATGAGCATTTTACTATAATCTACCGATCGCTTGTCTACCCGTGCTGGAGTTCCAGTTTTAAGTCTTCCAGTTTCAAATCCCAGGCGATTCAGAGTTTGTGTCAATCCCTCAGCCGCAAACTCCCCAGCCCGTCCCGCCGGCATTGATTTATTACCAACCCAAATTTTGCCTCCCAGGAAGGTGCCAGTTGTCAAGATGACTGCTTTACACTGGAACCCCACACCAAAATAAGTTTCAACGCCGATGACTTCACCGTTAGCGCCCAGTACCAAGTCTGTTGCCATACTTTCGCGGATTGTCAAGTTTTCTTGGTTCTCAACAATATTTTTCATCACCGCTGCATATTCGCGCTTGTCCGTCTGGGCGCGTAATGCCCAAACAGCAGGCCCTCGTGAAGAGTTGAGGATACGTTTTTGTAGGTAGGTGCGGTCTGCTACTTTACCAATTTCTCCGCCGAGTGCATCTACCTCATGAGTCAACTGGGATTTAGCCGGTCCACCCACCGCTGGGTTACAAGGTTGCCAAGCGATTTTATCCAAGTTGAGCGTCAATAGCAGGGTACGACAACCGAGGCGTGCAGAGGCAAGAGCTGCTTCGCAACCGGAGTGACCTGCACCGACGACTATGACATCAAAAGCGTCTTGGAATTCAACGGAATTGTGCATGGTCATACTTACAGGATCGGCAAGCTTAGAGTTCTTTTCAATTTTAACTGTTCCAGTGGTTTCATGGATGTATCTTTCTGATAAAAAAGTTATCTAATTTACTAGTACTCAACAAAGACAATTTTCTATTTTTAAACTTGAGTATTAAGTAAAAAAGATTATATTTTTTAAATTTTATGGCAATCTTCCGGGTTGTCGCTCAAAGCTATTGTTCACATGGGTAGCAATCAAAACAAAATAATTGATTACTGGTATGGCTGAGATATTTTGTATAACTTTTATAAAATTGCAAGCAAATACCAATTAATTATCTATTTTAATTTCTATTATTTATCTTTTTAACTAATCAGTAAGAGATATTTGTAACAAGTAAGCCTCTTAATTTTATTTTGAATCAACTAAGCAATTATTTAAAAATGAAACTCCCCATCAAAAAGAAAAGAATAATTAATAGAATTATCAAAAAGGCAACTTTCATTAGTATAGTTATCTTGATGATTTTTGTCTTAGTAGCTAGTAATGAGATTACCCACCACAAATTGGCTAGAACTGCCCAACCATTAAATGTATGCTTGAGTACTGATTCATTTCCTTGTACAGATATTCCTAAAGAGCCAACATCAAAAGCATTTCTTCCCAATCCAGAATTAAATGCTCAACAGCGCTTTTTATCTGCGATCGCTAGAAAGTTATCCACAATTCCCCAGCCTGGTACTTATGAATATACTTTGCTGCGGACGTATGGCGCGGTCTTTGTAAATCAAGATGTCGAAATTAAACTACCGCAGAAAGATATCTTTGCGAATGAACAAGAGACCCAAGAGTTTCAAGCTACTTTAACAATGGGTCATGTGGATGGCACTAACGACTGTTACTTACAAAAATCAGCTGCTAATGCTTTAAATAAAGCACGAATTCAGCAACAGATCCCGCTAAAATCTGGTTATGGTTCTGGTGATTGTACTCGGACTTTCAACACGAATTTAAGATTTTGGCACAAATATGCCAATAATCAAATTTTGACAAAAGTTCAACAGGGTAAAGAAACAAAAATCCTCGGTTTGGTTGCACCTCCCGGAACTTCACAACATCTCTGGGGATTAGCAATTGATTTACGCGTAGGCAGTAAAGAACAAAGAAAAGCTCTTAATCAAAATGGTTGGTTTCAAACTGTAGAAAATGATGTTCCACATTGGACTTATGTAGGTTTAACTGAAGATAATTTACCTCTATTTGGTTTTAATAAACAAGTTGTCCGAGGCATTACTTATTGGATTACGCCACTTTAATAGTTAGATAGCAATGAAAACTTGGTAATAATAATTTAAAATATGTATTCTCAGGGATTTAGCTATGCCAAACGAAGCTGCTAACCAGGAGCAAACCTTCTTAATCGATTTATTAAGAGCAACTTATCAAAGTCAGAAAGTATCTTCAATTCTGCAACGTAACTTAAGCAAACTCAATGATAACTTAGCTTTAATGCTTTAATGTTGCGAAAATGGGTCAGCGTAGACGCGTAGCAACTTGTCGTCAGACATCGCTTTTCTAAAAAACCCACCAATGCTACTAATATAGCCCTACAAGCCTGTATTAGGACGTAACGATAAAGAGTTACGAAATTATCAAGAAAGGCAGAGGGCAGGAGGCAGAAGGGAATACTGCAACAGTCCTCTGGCTGTGACCGAACCGAACTTGGGTCTAAAACCCCGCCGTCTACACGGCGCAAACAACATTGGGAGCCAGTTCGGTGGACGGGCTTCCCGGCATAAAGGAACTGGCGTGCGGTGTCTGAATCCCCGACGAAAAAGTTCCTTCTGCCTTCTGCCCTCTGCCTCCTGCCTTCTTCAAGCACATGCTCAAAAAAGGGCAAATTGAAAAGAGTGGAGAAAGGGACCGTTAAAGAACGGATAAAATTCATTAGGACTTACGCAAAATATCTCTCAAACTCTGATTTCTCCGTGCCCTCTGTCTGTGGTTCGTTATTCAATAACTGCCTTGAAAATAAGGCAGAAGGCAGGAGGTAGGAGGGAAAGACATTTTCATTGTTCCTTGTGAGCGCAGCTCATGAAGTCTCTTGCGTAAGTCCTATCTATAATGAGCGCATGAAGATGGTATCAGTCAAGATTAACTGCAACCAGCCTGCAATCAGGAGTTTCGACCAATATTTTTGTAATGACAACATTTTGTGCATTATTTAAGAACTACTCTTGCTAAAAAAATATCTGCTGATTTTTCACCCAACTTCTAGCGAAAGAAAGAGTTTGAGGCTGAGTATCTCTGTAATCATGAATGCGGACAAGTGTTAACCTGCTGAATAACTGATATGCCGCAATATTTCGGAAAACTACCCACCACGAACCAACCTTGGACAACAGTTAGCAATGTAAAAGCTGTAAGGTGGGACAATAATATTATTAATTTTGACTGTGGCGACTCACGCTTTACCATCAGCGTACTTGCTCCCAATTTAATCCGCGTGCGTTTCGCACCAACTGGGGAATTTATGCCTCGTCGTTCTTGGGCAGTGACGCTGGATGATGCACAATGGGCAACAACACCTTTTGCAGTACGGGAAACTGAAGCAACGGTAGAAATTGAAACAGAAAAGATTCGTGTGTGCGTCCAGCGAGAAAAGTGTCGTATTACCTGTTTCGACAAAGCTAATCGCCCTTTTGCCCAAGATGCAGATATGGGGATGGGTTGGCGGATGGGCGCAGTTGCAGGATGGAAACGAATTACAGCCGATGAACATTTCTATGGTTTTGGTGAACGCACAGGCTTTCTGGATAAACTCAGCGAAGTAAAAACCAACTGGACAACGGATGCTTTAGATTATGATGCACTTACTGATGAAATGTACCAAGCAATTCCATTTTTTATGGCTTTGCGTCCGCAGGTAAGCTATGGCATCTTTTTTAACACCACTTTTTGGAGTCAGTTCGATATCGGTGCTGAACAACCAGGTATTTGGAAGATGGAAACTCGTGGCGGTGAATTGGATTATTACATTATCTACGGCCCCGAACCTGCTCAAATTCTGGAAACTTACACTCAGCTAACTGGGAGAATGCCATTACCGCCGAAATGGGCGCTAGGTTATCATCAATGCCGCTGGAGTTACGATTCAGAAACCGTTGTGCGGGAATTAGCAAAGGAATTTCGCCAGCGCTGCATTCCCTGTGATGTCATTCACCTTGATATTGACTATATGCGGGGCTATCGGGTGTTTAGCTGGAGTCCTCAACGCTTCCCCAACGCGGCAAAACTTATCAGTGATTTAGCAGAGGATGGTTTCAAAACAGTCACAATCATTGATCCTGGTGTGAAGTATGAACCAGAAGCCAATTATCATGTTTTTGACCAAGGAATAGAAAATGACTATTTTGTGCGTAAAGCTGATGGTGCGTTGTTCCACGGCTACGTTTGGCCTGAGAAAGCTGTTTTTCCTGACTTTTTACGTCCTGATGTGTGTAACTGGTGGGCTGATTTACACAAAAGCCTAACTGATATTGGGGTGGCAGGAATTTGGAATGATATGAATGAACCTGCCATAAACGATCGCCCCTTCGGCGATGATGGTGAAAAGATTTGGTTTCCGCTAGATGCACCGCAGGGGGGGGAAGAGAATTCAAAATTCAAAATTCAAAATTCAAAATTAAGAATTGATGTGACTCATACGGAAGTGCATAACTTGTATGGGTTGATGATGGCTAAAGCTTGCTATGAAGGATTGCAACGGCATCGAAGTTCAGAGCGATCATTTGTGTTAACGCGATCGGGTTATGCTGGTGTGCAGCGCTGGTCTTCTGTGTGGATGGGGGATAACCAATCGTTGTGGGAGCATTTAGAAATGTCTCTGCCGATGCTTTGCAACATGGGACTTTCGGGTGTGGCGTTTGTAGGTTGCGATATTGGCGGGTTTGCTGGTAACGCTACAGCTGAATTATTCGCTCGGTGGATGCAGGTGGGAATGCTTTACCCATTGATGCGCGGTCACTCGGCAATGTCTACTGCTCGTCATGAACCTTGGGTATTTGGCGATCGCGTTGAAAATATCTGTCGAGAATATATTAATTTACGTTACCAACTACTTCCCTATATCTACACTCTTGTTTGGGAAGCGGCAACAACAGGCGCACCGATTTTAAGACCATTATTGTACCATTTCCCCAACGATCCCAAAACCTACACTCTCTACGATCAAGTATTGCTAGGTGCATCGCTGATGGCTGCACCAATTTACCGCCCTGGAGTTGAGCATCGAGCTGTCTATTTACCCGCCGGCACTTGGTATGATTGGTGGAATGGCGATCGCTATGAAGGCCCGATTCATATTCTTGCTCATGCACCACTAGAAAGAATGCCACTGTATGTCCGTGGCGGTGCGATCGTTCCCATGCAGCCTGTCAGGCAATACGTTGATCAAGCCCCACTCGACGAGATCCGATTACGGATTTGGCCTGGTAATAGCGAATATCAGCTATTTGAAGATGATGGGCATACAAACAAGTATCAAGATAAAAAGTTTTCGCTAGCAAGTATCAGCGTATTTACTGAGTCTAATCAAACAGTAGTTGAAATTGGAGCGAGAATGGGAGAATGGACACCTCCACCGCGTGAAGTGATTGTAGAACTTGTTGGTGTCGGAGAGCAACGTTTCCAAGATGATGGTAAGCGGCATACTCTGCAATTTTGAAATACGGACTAGGTACTGGGTATTGGGTACTTACTAAAGATGGACATTGGAAAACTTTTCCCTAGTCCCCAGTCCCCAGTTCAACCAAGATTATTTCCTACTCTAAATTGTGCAAGAAAAAATATGCATAGAGGTAGATGAAAACCAAGTCAAAGGGTAACATACAATACAAAGGATATAAATAGTTAAACCGTAAGAAATACGTAAATTTACTACGCTAGATAGATGCGGTTAGAGAACACTCAATGTTAAATGTTAACCGCTTGCGGCTGCAAGATATATTGAAAATCCCTGGAAATTCACTTGTGGCAAAAGTCGCAAGTGCAATTCCCATTTTGGTTGGCAGTTTGGTAGTAGTTGGCTGGTGGCTAGGCATTGAAGTTTTCAAACGTGGCTTTACCGGTAGCCCTGCCACAATGAAAGTTAATACAGCGCTGTGTTTTGTGCTGTGTGGTGTATCGCTGTGGCTATTTTTAACAGGAAGAGAGCAGAGAGAAGTCGAGGAAGCCTCCGCTGGGAGCTCCTCCGAAGGAGAGACGCGTTCGCAAAGCGTCTCGCAGAGAAGCGCGAACGGAGGGAGTAGGGAAGAAAGAATAATTCAAAATTACCCCCATAGTTCCACAGTTTCCAACTCCAGAGGGGGCCGCTTGGCCCGACTCACTCTGCTAATTTCCAGAGTCTGTGCAATAGCTGTCACCACAATTGCTGCGCTCACCCTCTGTGAATATGTGTTTGGCTGGAATCTTGGTATTGACGAACTGCTATTCTCTGACTCACCAACCAGTTTGGCGACATCGTATCCAGGACGAATGGGGGTGAACACAGCACTAAACTTTATGCTGGTCAGCGTAGCCCTACAGATTCTGATTCATCCAAAAACCCACCGCAGTTATTGGTATGCCCAAAGTATCGTTCTAATCGCTACTTTAATTTCCTTTCAGGCGCTCATGGGCTATGCCTACAAAGTAAAAGTTCTCTATGGACTTGCCCCCTATACAACATCAATGGCCTTACACACAGCGGCGTTGTTCACCTTACTAAGTATAGGCCTTCTGTGGATGCGGGCAGAACAGGGGTTAATGAGGGTAGTTACAAGTGATACTTACGGCGGCTTACTTGCACGGCGTTTATTAGTTGCCGCGATCGCAGTGCCTTTTATACTGGGGTGGGTGATTGTTGAAGGTCAACGGGCAGGACAATACGATCCGGCGTTTGCAGTATCGGTGTTTGCGATCGTCCTGATTGTGACTTTTACTATTTTGGTTTGGCAAAGTGCCAGGGTTATTGAACGCCTCAGCCATCAACGCGACCGCGCCCAAGAAACACTGAGAACCTACAAAGATAAGCTGGGAAGTTTTGTAGATGCTAACGTTATCGGCATTCTGTTTGGCGATGTGCATGGCGGTATCCAGCAGGCAAACGACGAATTTCTCAGGATGATTGGTTACACGCGGGAGGATTTGTTAGCAGGTAGGTTAAGTTGGAACACTATCACACCACCAGAGTATTTACACTTGGATGAACGAGGTGTCAGCGAAGCACAAGATAACGCCAACGCTGCTTGTACGCCCTATGAGAAAGAATATATCCGCAAAGATGGTAGCCGCATCCCGGTTTTAGTTGGTTACGTGCTGCTAGGAGAAAATCGGGAAGAGTCAGTAGCATTTATCCTCGACTTAAGCGATCGCAAGCAAGCAGAAGCAGAGCAACAAAAATTAGTACTGTTGGTAGAAAATAGCTCTGACTTTATCAGTATCGCCACCCTTGAAGGTCAATTACTCTACATAAATGATGCAGGTCAAAAGCTGGTAGGGCTTGCCAGCCTTGATGAAGTGAGGCAAAAAGCATTATTAGATTACGTCATGCCCAAAGACAAAGCCTATTTTCAAGAATATATACTGCCGACTGTGCTATTACAAGGGCGCTGGCAGGGAGAATTTTGCTTTTGCAACCTCCAAACAGGTCAACCGATACCAGTTGATTACAACATCTTTACTGTTACAGACAACAACACAGGTCAGCCAATTGCCTTAGCAACAGTGACTCGCAACATCAGCGAGCAAAAGCTGGCTAAGGAAAAAATCCTACAACTAAACAAGGATCTACAGCGCCGCATTTCTGAATTACAAA
Source organism: Nostoc sp. ChiQUE02 (assembly GCF_034531305.2). Taxonomy (NCBI): domain Bacteria; kingdom Bacillati; phylum Cyanobacteriota; class Cyanophyceae; order Nostocales; family Nostocaceae; genus Nostoc; species Nostoc sp. ChiQUE02. The sequence goes on along the minus strand of NZ_JAVRBN020000009.1, from coordinate 108,927 downwards.
CTTTGTTGGAGGTAATTCCCATTGGAATTGGCATTGCCGAAGATCCAGAATGCCAAAATATCAAGGCCAACCCTTCTTTTGCCAAGCAGTTGGGAATATCCTCAGATACAAGTGCCTCCCTCAACACCGCCTTAGACGAAAAATCAACAAGCTTTAAATTCTACCGAGAAGGCAGGGAACTGTCAGCAGAGGAACTCCCAATGCAATACTCTGCTACTCATGGTGTCGAAGTTCTGGATTGTGAACTCGATGTCGTCCATGAAAATGGAAAAATCGTCAACTTGTTGGAGTACGTTGCACCCCTGTTTGACGAAGAGGGTAAAACCAGAGGAAGCGTTGGTGCATTTTTAGATATTACGGAGCGCAAGCAGGCAGAGGAAGTACTCCTAAATCAGCAAAAATGGCTGGAGGATGTGCTAAATCTGATGCCAAGACCGTTGTTGTTTATCGAACCAGGAACCGCGCGGGTAACTTTTGCCAATCGCTCTGCTGACGAATTAGCTGGGGGCGAATTTCCCAAAGGTGTACCAGCAGCAGAGTATCACACAGTTTATCACTACACAAATGCGGCTGGCGATCGCATTCCCAATGAGCAAATGCCAGGAGTACGGGTTGCCCTTGGCGAACGCCTGAATGGATTGGAGGTAGACTGGCACACTCCCGCTGGTGTGCGCTCTCTACTGATATTTGCTGATACCTTACCAGCAATGCACGGTCATCCAGCTACCTGTATCTTGGTGTTCCAAGAAATTAGCAACCTGAAGGATGCCCAAAAAGCACTCTCGTTAAGTTACAAAAGGCTAAAGCTACTATTCGACACAGCCAACGATTTACTATCAAGCCAAGAACCAGTACTACTAATCGATAGCGTCTACCGAAAACTCTCAGACCAAATTGGTTTAGATGTTTATTTGAACTATTTGGTTGAGGATAACTCTCAAGTAATGCGGTTGGGGTCTTACAGTGGCATTTTCCCAGAGGTGGCAAAGGAAATTGAGTACTTGCCATTTGGTCAAGGGGTTTCCGGTACTGTAGCGCTCTCACGCCATTCCATAGCTTTAGAGAATGTGCAGCAATCCACTGACCCGCAAACAGAATTGATTCGCTTTTTAGGCATTACTGCTTATTATACATACCCATTGATCGCCCAAGGACGGCTGTTGGGTACTCTTTCCTTTGGCAGCCGTACTCGGTTAAGCTTCACCGATAATCAAAAGGGGATGATGCAAGCAGTATGCGACCAAATAGCAATCGCAATGGAACGGGCTAGTTTAATTGCTTCTTTGCAACAACAAACTGAGCAGTTGCAAGAGGCTAACCGCATGAAGGATGAATTCTTAGGGATATTGTCCCACGAGTTGCGATCGCCCCTCAATGCCATCCTTGGCTGGGCGCAATTACTGCAACGAAGCAAGCTCAGTGAAACCCAAATGGCTAGGGCTACGGAGACAATTGAGCGCAATGCCAAAGCGCAAACCCAGCTAATTGAAGACCTACTGGATATATCGCGGATGATTAGAGGCAAGTTACGCCTCAATGTCCGTACTTGTAATTTGGTTCCCATAATTGAGTCAGCTATCAAGACTGTTAGTCTAGCCGCCCAGTCCAAAGAAATCGATTTGAGATTTTCCCTGATTCCCTCAAAAGAAACGCCAAATTCAGATTGGGGATTAGGAATCAACCGCGAAAATCTAGAATCTCCAAATGCACAATCCCAAACCAGTCAACACTCAGAAGATAGCAAGCTTGGCGAAAATTCTCAATTCTTAGTTTCCGGCGATTTTGAGCGCTTGCAGCAAATCATCTGGAATCTGCTATCCAATGCGATCAAATTCACACCTGTCGGAGGAAGGGTAGAGGTGCAATTGTCAGTAGTCAGTGGTCAAGAAAAACAACAGACAACCGATAAATATGCCCAAATTCAGGTGATTGATACAGGCATTGGTATCAGTCCTGACTTTCTTCTTTACGTCTTTGATCGCTTTCGTCAAGCTGATAGTTCTAGCACTAGAACCTATGGCGGATTAGGGTTAGGGTTAGCGATCGTGCGTCATTTAGTAGAATTACATGGCGGTACTGTCCACGCAGATAGTCCGGGTAAAGAACAAGGAGCAACGTTTACCGTCAAACTACCACTTCTCAAGAGTCCGCCCCTTCACCCCTTTGCCCCTGTGCCTGTCTCTCCCTCTTCCCCTCTGCCCCTCTCCCTCCTTGGCGTGCGCGTGCTGGTCGTAGATGACCAAGCCGATACGCGTGAATTCATCACCACAGTCCTCGAACAGTGCCAAGCCGAAGTTAAGGCAGTGGGATCAGTTCCAGAAGCATTGCAGGTAATTACGCAGTGGAAACCAGATGTTTTAGTCAGCGACATCGGTATGCCCCAGGAAGATGGTTACTCTTTGATTCGCAAAGTGCGATCGCAACCCCCAGAACTAGGGGGAAATATTCCCGCCGCAGCGTTGACAGCTTATGCTAGTGCAGAGGATCGGATGCGAGCTATACAAGAAGGTTATCAGCTGCATTTACCTAAACCTGTTGAGGCCGCTGAGTTAGCTACAGTAGTTGCCAGTCTTGTTGGACGGACTTAGAGAAAATGGGGAGTGGGGAAGAAGTAAGGGAGCAGGAAGAGGCAAGGGAGTAGGGAGCAGGGTGCAGGGTGCGATGGGAAAGTGAAAAGCTTGATAACAGGTTCTTTTTCCCCTTTTCTCCCTGCCCCCTGCTCCTTGTCCTCTTTCCCCCTGCCCCTCTGCCTCTTCCCCGTGCCCAATGCCCCATTCCCTTTTTTCCTAATATCTATCAAAATTTATACAAAATTACAAATTACCAAAAAGCAGTTTTTTTCTTTGCAATTTACCGTAGTTGGTGAATACCTGTCATTATAAAAAAATTACGTGTATATTTTTATTGCAATATAAATAATTATTGTCTTTTGATGCGATTGCTACTTAGAGAAGCGATTTATAGCGGTTCCTAAGCAACTGAGGTACGAGGTATACCTAAATCTTTTTGACCAAGGTAATAGCTTTGAAAACTTACCTCACCAGGATATAAACCGCTATAAATACGGTTCGGTTAGCTTGTTGATTAAGGGAAGATTCCCCCAACCTTTCTTAAAAAGCTTACTCTTTTCCTGCTTTACTCCCTTAAAAAGGGGGTCGTCACAGGCAGTTGAATGTGTTATCCGAAACATATTGAGAGTGGCTTCCGAAATAGGCAATTTAAGTGTTGTATTTAAATTATGCAACCTTAGATAATCCAACCAGACGATGTAAACTGTAAATTCAGTATTTTATTAAATTAATGTTAAAAATAAAACTTTTTTCCCTTAATTAGCATGATTAGTCTGTAGTATTGACCCTTTATGTAACGCTACGCACAGTCGTTAAGACAATTTTCGTAGACTTTTTAACCTCTTTACCAGATTGCTGATTAAATTTACTTAGATAAGTATGTAAAAAAAGATAGTATATATTCCAACTCTCATGAATCTAACAAATAAGCATTATTTTATACATAAGATGCCTGAAATGATCGCTCTAACGAAAACATTAATAAAAACAGTAGCTGAATCACAACAACTAGATAATATTGACCTACATGACTCGAAGCGAGCTGATTTTTTACAAGAAGTAATAGAAGGTTTAGAAGACGGTATATTAATTTTAAGTCAAACTGGTGAAGTAGTTCATACTAATGCATCTGCTCATCGCCTTTGTTGTCAATTTAATCAGGGTAATTTCAACCAAAATTTAGTACCGTCAGTCATCTGGAATATTTGTGAGTCGTTACTTAGTAGTCGGTATTTGTTTTCTGATAAACTCATGATTTTATCGGATGAGATTGTGCTTGATAAGTCAAATATTTTTCAGATTAGGGTGAGACTGCTAGATTTAGATGGGTTTGAGATGCCTTGTTTATTAGTAACTATAGAAAATCGATATGAGTCTCTAAAAAATGTAGCAATCACTGAAGTTAAAAAATTTGACCTAACACCACGAGAAGCGGAAATTTGGTTTCTCTATAGAAGCAACTACAGCTACAAAGAAATTGCTAGTAAACTTTACATTACAATAAACACCGTGAAGAAGCACATGAAAAATATTCACACCAAGCGGCAAGCAAGCATGTCTTATAATTGAATGTTACTATCGAAATCAAAATTGATTTTTAAAATGCAATAGGTTATTGGTGATTAACCAAGTAACTACAAACAATCATTTCATGAACTAATACTGGCAGCGTTTCATAGAAAAGCACTACTAGCCCTCGCTTTCATGCGGGGGTCGTTATTTTTAATGCGATCATCTCTAATTTTTCTGCGAGTTTTAACTATCGAGGCTCAGGAGTTTGTTGTAGGCGCAATAAGGTATTGTAAACCTGCCGTTTTAAGATATTGTTATTTTGTAGTTCTATAGTAATTTTGTTGAACTGATCAATGCTTAAACCATTATCTTGGACAATTTTTTGAGAGCGGGTACAATAATTTACTGCGATATCTTGAGCCTTCCTGGGAAGTCCATTTATGCTGTTAGAATCGTTACAAACAATCTTGGGAATTTCTCCATTGCCAATAAGTTTTTTAATTTCTTCAAAGGCATTTTGACGGGCTGGCTCCATTGCAAGTACGGCTTGAGCATAGCTGTCGATTTCAGTATTGTTAACTATTGGTGCTGGAGTTTGAGCGTAAGCTTTTGAACTTAATGAAAAAGCATGAGAAATCACACCCGCAGTGGCGATCGCGCCGAAAAAGAATGATTGGGAAAGAATTCGCTTTCGGCTAGATCGGGAAAATAAATGGTAAGTTTTCTTCATATAGTGTGTGACACAGAACTACATCAGGGATATTATAAGGACTTTGAATTATTTTCGGAGTTGGAAGTTCCAGCAACTGCTCAATACATCAAGCTTTTATATTTGATTGTCAATTTCCTCGGCATACTTGACAAAGTTCGATTATTTTAGTCTGGAGTGTTGACATTTCTGATGCTCCTTGCTTGAGGCTAACTTCTAACTCCAGTAGTAGGGGGAAGCAAGAGATTAACTGTTGCACAGAAAGCAGCTTGATTTCTTGCTGTAAGAAGTAGATCCGTTTGGGATTACCGATATCAGCAGCAATAGCGATCGCTTGTTGATTGCGCTCACCACTTTCTATCATAATCTTCACCCACAGCCAGGTGCGAAATTGTCCAATCAGTGTGGCAACTATCCGTAATCCCGGCTCGGAAGCATTGCTCAAATCTGCCAAGGTTGTCAAAGCTTTAGCTGTATCTCCTGTTCTGATTGCTGCTGCTAATTGTAAGCTATTTTGAGTAGTATTTCTTACTAACTTCGTAACAGTATCTATATCTAAAGGCTTATTGCTTCCTTGGGCATATAGCCGCAATTTCTCTAACTCATTGTAGAGAAGCCGTGTATCATTTCCTACGGATTCTGCCAACAGATGGGCAGTATTGGCAGTCAGTTTCACGCCCACAGTCTGAGCTGCTTGATTAACAGATTGCACCAATAATTCTGTTTTCCAAGGGGGAATGAGCGGAAATTCTCGGAATTCAGTCGCAAATTGTTTTAACAATTTCGTGGATTTGAGGCGTTCATCTGGCTTGTTGCGGCTGGTGAGCAATAAAAATGAGTTTTCGGGAATGACTGGTAGCGATCGCACCAATTCTGCTAATACATTCTCTGGACAGTGCTGGCACAGAGTTGTATTTATCAACCATACCAAGCGCCCACCAGCGCCAAAAGAGGGTGTCATGACCTGATTTAACCCCTGGATAGCAGCATCAGCTTGTTCTGGGGGGAATGAAGTGTAATTAAAACTTATCCATTGGGGATCGAGGATGCGATCGCGCAGCATAGCGATCGCCTTTTCTATGGCAAAGTCATCTTCACCCCAGTAAAAATAGATTGGCATAGATAAACCTCGTGGAGGAAGAGCAGGGGGAACAGAGGGAGCAGGGGGAGCAAGCAAACAATTATTCTTCTTATCGCCTTTATCTCCCATCTGTCCTAATCAGCTTTTATCACACCCAAAAACTAAATACTTTTTAAATGACTCTGTTAATCGGGGTAATTTTCCCTAAAATCTATCAAGTGAGAGCGTGAGGCTATAAAGATTGGACGACAACTATCAAACTTACTTAAATCGGTTAGCACGACTGACGCTGCCAGAAGCCTACAGATCCCAAGTTCAGCATATTCAGGAATCTTCTAAATTTCAGCCGCATTCTGGGTTGAGACAAGCAGCGTCCTTTCCTGGCTATACCCTAATTACCCCGCCGGCAGAAGAAGAATCACAAAACTCTGCTTTTTATGCCAAATTACAGACTTACCAACAGGAACTTTTGCAGTTGCCTTTAAAAGGTAATTTGATTGTACCTGTACCTACTGCTAGCTTCCATCTGACTTTAGCAGATTTAATTTGGGACAATGCTTACCTTGACGCCTATGAAAAAAATCCCAAATTTGACGAGGAGTTACACTCTTGTTTAGCCGAAATGTTTCAGCAATATCAACAATTGATGACAAATAGGAGTCATCCGATTAAATGGCAAATGCTGGGACTGATACTGATGCCAAGAGCTGTAGCAGTTTGTTTAGTACCCCAAGATGAACGCTGCTATGAAGAAATTATTAAATTTCGCCGAACAATTTATCAAAATCCCAAGTTAATTGCCTTGGGTATTGAGCAGCATTATCATTTCACAGCCCATGTTACATTAGCCTATTTTGGGGAGGTTTCATCTGACTTAGACCGCACAGGCTTCAGCACGATGCTTTCTCAATTGAATGAACAATGGCTGTTGAATTTGCCAGAATTTTTGATTGATCGCGTCGAATTGCGAAAGTTTGACAATATGACACGCTATTATCGTGAACCAGACTGGCCGATTTTAGATTTTTGACCTGAAACCGGATCATCTAAACAACATTTTGGGTTTACTAATATAGCGGTTCTCAGTTGAGTCCAATACAGACCTAACCCCCAGCCCCTTCCCTATAAGGGAAGGGGAGTAAGATTCAAAGCCTGTGATGCCACCCTGTGATGCCATGTGCTTCTTTATAGGAGTACAAGTCGGCAGAGCCGCCCAACGCAGTGGCTCCTCCTTTTATATCATGTCCGGCTGATTAGTTATGATAAGGAAAAGAGCTATGGTTTTTTACCATCTAAAATTCCGGTTTTTGATAACCGAGGTAAATTGCTTCTAAAAAAATATCAGGTGTAACAACTTCTGGCAATTTTTCTAAATTAATAATCGCTACAACTTGCTCGGCTAACTTTAGAGATAGTGAAGCTCTTGCCTTTAATGACATTGCACCACGTCGCTGCAAATACTCACGAATAATAGCAAAGTCATCGGGCATCAATGATGATAAATCGGCAATTTGTACTAACTGTTCATGGAGTATCTTTGCCTGTTCTGAAATTGTCAATGTTGCAGATGCGGTAGGTGTTTGGGCTTGAATTACAATTGTGCCAGCAGCCAAATCACCCAAGCGCTTTTCGCGGCTACCCAACATAATTAAAAAAGCGCCAATAAACAAAGTTTCATCAAAGGGTCGCAGTAAAGCACGTAGGGTTGCTTGTTGTAGCCCGATGAGTCTACCATCATCTCGAACTACACGAATTTTAGCAACCCGTTTACCAGGAGTTTGCCCAAACCATAAGGTTTCAAAAAATACAAAATAGCTGATGTAAATTGCAAAAGCACTCAGTAAGAATATTGCTATTAACCAAAGTCCTAAATTCTGAGCATTTGTAATCAAGTCCTCAAAAAAATTGAACAGTTGCGTCGAAAAGACAGTCCAAGTAAGGAAAAATATAAGCAAGGTTACAGCCAAAACTGTATAGTCAATCAGCAGCGCCAAAGCTCGATTACCGATTCCTGCTAAAGTAAATTCCAGCTCTACACTTTCTGGAGTCTGGAATGTGATGCGATTAAAAAAGCGCATATCTTAACTTATTCAAAATTAATTGAGTTGAATTCAGATGTTGAGTTAACGAAAATCTTGCGAGGGAGGTTCTCTTAATTGCAAACCTAGACCTTCACGCCGACTACGCAAGTCCAAGTATAAAACAGCTTTTAGTGCTTGCCAGAAGGGCATAACTAAAACTCCACCTATCAAGCTTCCAATCCAAGAAATCAAATACACAATAGAGTAGATAGCAGAACCTTGCTCAAGCCTGATTAGAAATAAGCTAGGTATATAATTTAATACAAACAGCAACGGAAATGTAACCACAAAAGCAACTAAAACAACGCCCTGAATGCGAAATACCGAGGCTTTAGTTAACTCCCAACTTCTGGCAACACTTTCACCACCATTAATATTTTCCTCAACTGCTAAGGGCACTTCAGCTACTATCCAACGTGAGTAGAACCATGTTAGCCCCAACAGCACAATAATTACCGTTAGAATTATTGCCAATGTGGTTGCAACTATAGTACCTAATAATCCTCCTAATACTATTCCGATTAAGCTACCTAGCACCCCGCCCACGATCGCTAGTCCAAAATAAATTACAAACAAAAATATTCCTACTTGGAAAGCAACTCTTAAAAAAGACCAGAGACGTGGATTAACATGGCTCCTGGCAGTTTGGACACTTTCAGGTTGGTAAATCAATTCTCCAAAAGCCAAGCGTGAAATTAGTCCAGAAATGGCTGCATATTTTGCCCAGCCATAAATCGGAACTAGAATCCACAAGTGAGCGATCGCAGCCAGATTAAGATAAGTCTTTAAATGAGAACGATACAATCGCACCGCAGCACTGACAACGTTACCGATACTCAGTGGTTGTATCTGACTGGAAGATCCAAAATTTTCAGACATAATGGCAAATTTACCTTGAAACTACGGAGATGAATTTGAGGCTATCTTAAGCTAAGTTAAACTCAGTGTTCCCAAAATTCATGAATATTCAACGTTGGATTGCGCGACGAGAACCGAATTGGCAGCGTTTGGATGCCCTATTAAAGCAGATAGAAAAAAAAGGGCTAAAGTCCCTACGGGCAGCAGAAATTAGAGAGTTAGCAAGTTTGTATCGTTCAGTAGCGGCAGATTTGGCTCGTGCCCGCACTCAGCAAATCGGCAATACTTTGATCCAAAGTTTACAATCTTTAACAACTCGTGCCTATACGCAGATTTACCAAGGTTCGCGGCGACAAGAATGGCAAGCAATTCTAGAATTTTACCGCTGGGGATTACCATCTGTAGTCCAGAAAACATTTGTATACATTGCTGCTGCAACGGTGTTGTTTCTACTGGGGGCACTAGTGGCTTGGTGGTATTCGTGGCAAAACCCCAGCTTTATGTCTTTGATCGTACCTGAAAGCTTGATTACCAAGGTGCGAGATGAGCATAAATTATGGATGGGGTCAATTGTCGGCGTTGAACCTCTGGCATCCAGCGGTATTATGATTAATAACCTGTCAGTGTCTTTTGGGGCTGTTGCTGGTGGCATCACGGCTGGGGCATACACAGCTTATTTGATGGTATTTAATGGCTTATTGATTGGTGCTGTTGGTACTTTGGTGGGTCAAAATAATCTGGCTTATCCTTTTTGGGCCTTTGTGTTTCCGCATGGTTCCTTGGAATTACCCGCCATCTTTTTTGCTGGGGGTGCGGGATTTTTATTAACAAGAGCAATTTTATTTCCTGGTAAATATCGCCGTGGAGATGCACTTAAATTCTACGGTTCTCAGGCGGTGCAGCTAGTATTTGGGATTGTACCAATGTTGATTATTGCTGGTGCGATCGAAGGCTTTGTTTCACCTAATCCCAGTGTACCTGATGCAATTAAATATTTGGCAGGAATAGGATTATTTATACTTTTGGTAATGTATTGTAGCCGCAAGCAAACATGAAATAATTTAGGTGGCAACAGATTGTTAAATTGAAAAAATCTGTACAATAGCTGCACTAACCTCTTGTATAGAAAAATTCTGTATTCCAGTGACTCACCGATAAATACATACTTTTTATCTCTTTCTTGCTGAATTAATAATTTTGAAGTTATGTTAATTACTGTTTTTTAATTATTTAAATTAAACTAAATTTTCCCATATACATATTTTTATTAAATTAATCTACTTGATTAAACATCAAAAAACAAAAATATTTAAAAATAAGATTTAAACGTATCTTAATTTTTTATTTATCAATTGTTAAATAAAGTTTAACCATAAGAAATGTAGCCTAGTTTAAGGCTGGAATTACAGCAGGGAAATATTCCTTTAATCAGAGGTAATATGATTTTTTCGACCACCATCTTGAATCGTGTCGTTGCTACTTCAATGGTGACAACTTCTGTTGCACTTAGTCCATTTTTTGGTGCGATCGCACAAGCTGAAACGCTCAACGGTGCGGGAGCAACTTTTCCGGCTCCGCTTTACGAACGGTATGCTCGTGAAGTTAAGAAGAAATATCCAGATTTAAAAATTAACTACCAAGGAATTGGTAGTGGCGGCGGTATTCGTCAAGTCATTACTGGAACTGTTGACTTTGGTGGTAGTGATGCTGCAATGAAAGATGATGAAATCGGTAAAGTCAAGAACGGTGTAATCTTGGTACCTACAGCAGGCGGTGCCGTTTCTGTGGTTTATAATCTTCCAGGCGTTAACAATTTGAAATTGTCCCGCAGTGTACTACCAGGAATTTTCTCAGGTCGAATTACCAATTGGAATGACGAGAAAATTAAAGCTGATAATCCGGGTGTCAATCTACCAAATCAAGCAATTAAATTTGCTGTTCGCGCTGATGGTAGCGGTACAACTTTCATTTTCACTAACCACTTGAGTGCGATCAATGGTTATTTTAAAGGCAGAGTTGGAGCTAATACTGCTCCCAAATGGAATCTACCAAACGTCCTCAAAGGTAAAGGTAATCCTGGCGTAGCTGCCATAGTATCTCGTACTCCTGGTTCTATAGGTTATGTTGAATATGCCTATGCTCTCAAAAATAATCTGAAATCAGCACTGGTACAAAACAAAAAAGGAGAATTTGTTGCTCCTTCTTTACAATCTGCAAATGCGGCTTTATCAACTGTCACTTTTCCAGATAACTACCGCGTTTTTGTAGGAGATCCAGGACAAGGTTATCCGATTGTAGGTCTTACCTGGATTATGGTTTACAAACAGTATGCTAATAATTCTAAAGCTGATGCTATTAAAAAATGGATTAATTGGGTATTAAAAGACGGTCAGCAATATAACGATGACCTTAACTACACCAAAATTCCATCTGATGTGGCAAATCGGGTGCTTCAGACAGTAAATAGCACTGTCAAGCCTTAATTTGCAATCTTACTATAGCGGTTCTCAATTGCATGGAATATAGACCTAACCCCCAGCCTCTCTCCTTTTAGGAGAGAAGAATGGAAGTTAAGGTCAGAGTGTATTACATACAAACGAGAAGCGCTATACTTTCCTCTCCTAATCGGATGAGTTAATAACTGACTCTACTAGCAATAAAAAAATCTATTTTATTGATTTGTAATGGCAAATTCATCGGAACCAGCCGACAGAAATTCATCAGATGATTCAAATCAAGGCAATGAAGATTTCAATCTGATAGCTATTGACGGCACAAATTTCTGGTTTGACCAAGGTTTTACACGGCTAATATACTTTTTTGCAGTGATTACCGTTGCAGTGCTATTTTTGATGAGTTGGGTAATTTTACACGAAGCTTTACCAGCCATTAAGCAGTTTGGACTAGGGTTTTTGTGGGGCCAAGATTGGGATACAGGTAATCAGCTTTTTGGTGCATTACCCTATATTTATGGAACTTTGGTAAGTAGTGCGATCGCTATTTTATTCGCTGTCCCAGTGGGAATAGCAGTAGCCTTAGTCACGAGTGAAAATTTCTTACCTTTATCCCTGCGAACTACCTTAGCATTTGTTGTTGAATTAATTGCAGCAATTCCCAGTGTCATTATTGGTTTGTGGGCGATTTTTGTCTTTATTCCAGTTCTAGAACCTCTACAAAAGTGGTTAGCTAGCACTTTTAAATGGATACCAATTTTTAATACAGAAGACCCTTCTGGGACAAATATGTTAACCGCTGGAATTATTCTAGCGATCATGATTTTGCCCACAATGGCAGCAATTACTCGTGATGTCTTAATGGCTATCCCTAAAGAATTACGTAGCGCATCTATGGCTTTGGGTAGCACTCGTTGGGAAACAATTTTTCGAGTATTGCTACCATCTGGATTTTCTGGAATGGTGAGTGCAGCAATGCTAGCTTTAGGACGTGCCCTGGGTGAAACAATGGCTGTCACTATGGTGATTGGTAACTCTGCTCAAATCAGCGCTTCTTTACTCGATCCAGCTTACACAATTCCCTCTGTATTAGCTAATGAATTTGCCGAAGCTGAACCGGGATTGCATATAGGTGCTTTAAGCTATTTGGCATTGATTTTGTTTGGGTTGACTCTAGCTGTAAATATTGGCGCTGTACTATTAGTGAAGTGGGTTGTTAGAAAAAATAAATAATCCTATTAAAGTTTAAGGTTGCTAGAAATATAAATAGAAGAAATAGCAGCATTATTTTTTAATTATATTTTTCTTATATTTGCGTATTTTATAACTAAGATAGGATTTTTTATCTAAATGTACCAAGACGTTTATTAATCAAAGTTTTAACAAATATGAGTGGCTACATCAAGTCAAAAAATGATGAATCTCTGGCGGCAGAATTATGCAGTCCTCTGCCAACAGAACGAGTAATATTTACTTATGCAATGAATGCGATCGCCTTTGGTTTGACAGGTCTAGCACTTGTTCCTTTATTATCAATTTTGTGGGAAATTCTCGTTCGAGGGATATCTGGACTTAAATCGGAAATGTTTATCAAAGCAGTGATTGACAATGGCTTTGGCAATGCCATTCTGGGAACCATAATCATGGTGGTAATTGGTGCGTTTTTTAGTATTCCCACAGGAATAATGACAGGAATTTTCTTGGCGGAATTTGGTCAAACCAATCCAATCACTGGACTTGTTCGTTTTATCAGCAGTATTCTGACAGGCGTGCCTTCAATTGTTGTAGGCGTATTTGCTTACGGTGTGATAGTTTTGGTAACTAAAGGATTTAGTGCGATCGCAGGTGGTTTTGCTTTAGCTGTGATTATGCTACCTGTGATTATATTGACAACAGAAGAATCTTTAAAACTTATTCCCACATCTCAACGCCTTGCCTCTGCTGCTTTAGGAGGAACTCGCTTTCAAACTACTTTTCGCATTGTTGTCACTGCTGCAATTCCCGGAATTACTACAGGCATTTTATTAGCTGTAGCTCGTGCTGCTGGGGAAACAGCACCCTTAATTTTTACTGCTTTATTTAGTCTAGATTGGTCAGAAGGATTGTTAAGTCCAACAGCTTCCTTACCAGTATTGATTTTTAACCTCTACAACGACCCCGATCCGCAAAAAAGCCAATTAGTATGGACTACTTCTATAGTTCTACTCAGCTTAATTTTATGTGTCAGTATTCTCTCTCGCTTAGTTATTAGTCAGAGAAAAATAAAGTAAAAATATTTTTTTGTTTCGCATATTGGGCAAGTATGAATAATCTAATTCCAGCTATAAAAGTTAAAAATATCAGCTTTTACTATGGCACAATAAAGGCGATCGAAGGGGTGTCAATAGATATTTATCAGAATCAAGTAACCGCAATTATTGGCCCTAGTGGTTGTGGTAAATCTACCTTCATCAAAATTCTTAATCGCATTAGCGAATTAGAAGGGCCCGTGAAAGTTGAAGGAGATGTAGAATTTTTTGGCCAAAATATTTATGCTCCTCGTGTCAACATCAATCGGTTACGCCGCCAAATTGGTATGGTGTTCCAAAAACCGAATCCTTTTCCGATCAGCATTTACGAAAATGTTGCCTACGGTATAAGGATAGCAGGCAGGTATTCAAAATTAGAATTAGATGAGATTGTGGAATCTGCACTTCACAGCGCCGCTCTTTGGGATGAAGTGAAAGATAAGCTGGATAAATCAGCTTTAGGGCTTTCTGGCGGTCAACAACAAAGATTATGTATTGCCCGTGCTTTAGCAGTCAAGCCGAAAGTTCTGCTAATGGATGAGCCTTGCTCGGCTCTTGACCCCATCGCTACCATGAAAGTTGAGGAACTGCTCCATAGCTTACAGTCTGAGTTGACAATTGCGATCGTTACCCACAATATGCAGCAAGCCGCTCGCGTTTCTGATTTTACGGCTTTCTTTAGCACCGATGAAAGTCGGATTGGTCAAATGGTTGAATTTGGCGCTACAGAGCAAATCTTTAACAACCCACTAGACCCCCGCACCCGCGACTACATTTCAGGGCGTTTTGGTTAAGCTATGTTCTAACGTGACTTAATGGTTTTGTCGAACCATCTGGTGTCAGACAATATTTATAAAGTGTACTTTACAAAACATTACTAATTCATTTTCATAGATCAACTAGCTGCTCACTACCCATGAGGGGTATATGATATTAATATTTTTATTTCTACATAGCTATTTTAATTAAAATCAGCCCAAATCCTTTTTAATTGGAAAGGATGGCATAGTAGGTTAAGCTGCCAAAGGTAGGTATAAAAAGTCTATAAAAGATAAATTTTAGGACACTATCTTAATATAAGTAACTATTAACAGTTTATCTGCTGCATAACTACTGGATAGCTACGTAATTTCCATGAAGATATCCTTTTGGGAGTAACATAGTGAAACAGCGGCGGTGATTTGTACTGTTTTACTTAATCAAGTTTTATTTCACACGTTTTGGGAATATGAGTAAACTAATTCCAGCCATCAGAGTCAAAAACTTCAGCTTCTATTACGACACTCAAAAGATAGTTGAAGGCGTGTCAATGGATATTTACCAAAACCAAGTCACGGCAATTATTGGTTCTAGTGGTTGTGGCAAGTCTACTTTTCTTAAATCGTTAAATCGCATGAGTGAATTAGAAGCAGAAGTGAGGGTTGAAGGAAGAGTAGAATTTTTTGGACAGAGTATTTATGAGCGTCGTGTCAATATCAATCGCTTACGTCGCCAAGTTAGTATGGTTTTTCCCAAACCAAATCTTTTTCCCATGAGCGTTTACGATAATGTTGCCTATGGGGTGAAATTAATTGGATGGCATCCAAAAGTAGAATTAGATGGGATTGTTGAATCTGCCATCAAAGCTGCTGAACTTTGGGATGAAGTGAAAAATAAGTTGCACAAATCTGCTTTAGAGCTTTCTGGCGGTCAACAACAAAGATTATGTATTGCCCGTGCTTTAGCAGTCAAACCGAATGTTCTGTTGATGGATGAGCCTTGTTCAGGACTTGATCCTATGGGTAGCATGAAAATTGAGAATTTGATCCATAACTTGCGCTCTGAGTTGACAATTGTGATTGTTACTCACAACATGCAACAAGTTACTCGCCTATCTGATTTTACGGCTTTCTTTTATAGTAATGAAAATCGTATTACTCAAATGGTTGAATTTGGTACTACAAATAAAATCTTTACTAACCCCGTAGATTCTCGCACCCGTGACTATGTTTTTGCCCGCGTCAGTTGAAGTGTTTCTAAAATTCTAGCTATTCAAAGGCTTATTAGATAGTCTTGCAGAAATTAGAGATTAAATGTAATTTCTGCTTGCTTTGAGCTTTCCTTGTGTTCAGCAATACAAACTGGTATTGACAGTATTTTTTTATACTATATACTTAAAGAAAAGTATCTGCTCTAGACCACCTGAATCACAAGATGAAATGTCCTCTGTGCGAATCTACTTCATATTATAAAAATGGTCATCACAATGACCAGCAGAATTACCTCTGCAAAAATTGTGGTAAACAATTCCTTGAGCCTGCATTACCTCGTTCCCTGGAAAGTGACTTGCTTGCTAACAGCAATGGCCATACTAAAGTGTCTATGACTGATGCGGTGGAACTTTCTTTAGTAAAAAACCTGCCAGAAGAAGAAATCACAGAGAAAGTCCTTGGCTCTTTTAATTTTATATTATCTGAAGAACTGCTGCAAACTATATTATCGCCTGATTGGCTAGAATCTGCTGTGTTCAGCCAATTGCTCCTGAAAATTCAGCAAAAAAAAGAAATTAAACATAAGTTAGAAAGAGGAATCTCTCTTCTACTTTTAGATGCAGAGAACTTAAAATTAGATATTAATTCAGAATTATTTTTAGCCAGTGTTTGTGAGTATCCTCTCCAAGTTAAAATAGCATTTGCTAACTGGAAAAACCCCAGTATTGGCAAGCAAGATATTGAACTATATAACCGTGGCTATCAACTTGTCCATGTGCCTGAAGGTAAAAATAGTGCTGATGCAAAAATGATCGCATTTGGTGCTTGTATCTTACGCTCTTATCCAACAGTTAAAGAAATATTAGTCTGTTCTAGCGATGGAATTTTGCTCCACCTCTGTAACGAACTCCAAAACCAGGGATTAATTGTCTATTGGGTACGTAGACAAGGGCAGAGTTTGAATATAGAAAATCGGAATACTGGCAAATTAACTCATTATTCCTTAGCAGTGGCAACAGAAGTTACATCCTTTGAAAAAGTAAAAGTGGTTGATACAATTCAAGATTTAATTAAAAGTGAACATGAATCGAGCAATGCCCGATTAAACAGGTTAGTTTATGTTGCAACCTTATTTCAAGAAAAATGTGATATTAATATTCAAGATAATTCAAATAAACCAGAAAATGAGAAAGCAATTCCTATCTTAGATAACTCTTTTACAGAATGTATTCAAGAAGCAAAAAAAGAAGATTTTGCAAAAGTCCCTAATGGAAAAGAATTAGATAAATTACTATTAAAAATTATTCAAGATATACAAACAGCGTCTCCTAAAACTAAATTATCTGTGTCCAAATTAGGTACAGAGATACGGAAAATCACCGGAGAATCACCCAATTCAATTATTCAAGAATTAAACTTAGGTTCTAGTTTTCTTAAATATCTAAAATCGTCTCCCACATTTACATTAAAGGCAAATGGCAAGGAATACGAGGTAACAGCACTACTCTGCGAATAAATACTTTCTGGATGTCTACGTACAACCTGAGCCTGTAATTCAGTATTATGTAAAAAGATGTAAAGAAATGTAAATAATACGATGCAGGATAAAGTCGTTGTTGTTGTCGGTGCTACTGGTGGTATTGGTTCAGCTTTAACACAAAAACTTGCGCCTACCGGAGTCCGTTTGGTACTGGCTGCTAGAGATGCGGTTCGTTTAACAACACTGGCAAATGATTTGCCAGGGCAAGTTTTGAGCGTTCCCACCGATATTACTGACCCCCAACAGGTAGATACTTTGATCAAAAAGACCATCGCTGAGTTTGGTCAAATCGATATTTTAGTGAATGCAGCTGGTGCTGGTATACTCAAGCCCTACAACAGCCTGGAACCCGCTGATTTAGACAAAATGCTAGATGTCAACTTAAAAGGCAGCTTTTACACTACTCAGGCGGCTGCTGAAGAGATGCAAAAGCGCAAGTCTGGTCACATCTGTAACGTGGTAGGAATTTTGGGCAAGCATTCGATGGGGATGGCGGCGGCTTATTCTGCTTCTAAGTTTGGTGTTGTCGGTTTCAGCAAATGCATGGCAGAGGAACTCAAGCGTTTTGGTATCAAGTTCACGCTATTCTACTTTGGTGGGGTAGATTCTCCTTTCTGGGATAACGTCAACCTAAAAGTAGACCGAAAAAAAATGCTCAGTCCTGAAACTGCTGCCAATGCGATTTTCTTTGCCCTTTCTGCCGAACCGCAAGCTGTGCCAATGGAAATTAATATTCAACCTGATAGTCATTTGTTCTTTTAAAGTGGGAGTACGCCTACATAATTCTTGCCTGGGAAAGACCTGAAAATTTAGCAAAAAAGGCAAAATTTACAGAGATATAAGCTGTTATGCTGGATTTTCAGTATCTATGAAAATTGATCACGTTCATTTCTATGTAGAAGACGCCAAAGTGTGGCGGGATTGGTTTGTACACCATCTTGGTTTTCAACCAGTAGCCGATCGCATCAGTTCATTTCACACTTGTACAGAAGTGGTAAAAAGTGGTGCTGTCTGCTTTTTTCTGTCTTCACCACTCTTACCTACAAGTCCAGTAGCTGAGTTTCTGCGTCAATATCCACCTGGTGTGGCAGATATCGCTTTTGCTGTCGAAGATGTAGAAAGCGCGATCGCACTCGCTCAAAAACACGGTGCTACAATCCTACAACCCATCCAGGAACGCCAGGTAGGTACGGCATTCCTCAAGTGTGGCAAAATTGCCGCCTGGGGTGGACTGACTCATACGTTGATAGAAAGGCACTATGGAGAAATGGGGGAAAGCCTTAACTTCTCCTCTTCTTCAATTACCGCCATAGACCACATAGTGTTAAACGTGGCTGTTGGTGAATTGGAAAATGCTGTTACTTGGTACGAAAATATCTTAGATTTTCAACCCCAACAGGCCTTTAAAATTAAAACAGATCGCTCTGCTTTACATAGCCAAGTTATGGTTTCACGTAACGCAAGCGTCCAACTACCCATTAATGAACCAGCTTCCAGCAATTCTCAAATTCAGGAGTTTCTCGATGTCAACCAGGGACCAGGAATTCAACATATTGCCCTGCGGACAACTAACCTTGTGAGTGCGATCGCTAAATTTCGTGCCAGTGGCTTATCTTTACTCTCAGTTCCTCAAAGTTACTACTCGCAACTAAAACAACGTCCAGGACTGACCCTATCACCCTTAGAACTGGAAGCGATCGCCCAACAAGAAATTCTTGTTGACTGGCAAGAATATACTCCTGTAGGAGCACGACAAACTGCGCCCCTACTACTGCAAATTTTCACCCAGCCCATTTTTAAACAGCCGACATTTTTCTTTGAATTTATTGAACGCCGTTTCCAAGCTCAAGGTTTTGGCGAAGGTAACTTTCGTGCCTTATTTGAAGCTATTGAAAGCGAACAAATCAAACGCGGTACTCTGCAATAAAATGCTTATACTAAATTTATCTCTCAAAAAATAGCCATATATCTGAGATAATTTTAATAAAAATTAACATTTTCCGCCGATGCTAAGACTTATTACTGACTTCGACGGCCCAATTATTGATGTTTCCGAACGGTATTACAGGGTTTATCAATTCTGCTTGGAGAAAACCCGTCGCCCAGACCAAGTAGTGCAAGAACTTCCGAAAGCGGAATTTTGGCAGTTAAAGCGATCGCGCGTTCCTGAAAAACAAATCGCCTTAAATTCAGGGTTAGACGAAGCCCAAGCTCAAGAATTCGCTCAGTTGCGACGAAAAACTGTGCATACAGAACCTTATTTCAACTATGATACTCTCGCACCAGGTGCTGTGGATGCACTGTTAAAGATTCAACAAGCTGGAATTGATTTGGCAGTTATGACCATGCGCCGAGTTCAAGAACTAGATTATGCGTTTAAAAAACACGATTTAGGGAGATTTTTCCCAGAAAATCGTTGTTATTGCCTAAGTAACGACTACGTTAAAACTCGCGATATTGAAGATAAGCCCTTGTTGATGGCTAGGGCTTTAGAAGAACTGCCCCCCGCCGCTGATACCTGGATGGTGGGAGATACAGAAGCCGACATCACCGCTGCTAAAAATTATGGTGTTAAGGTGATGGCTGTGGAATCTGGCATCCGCGATCGCACCCAATTGGAACTTTACCACCCCGACTTAATTGTTAAGGATTTTAGCGCTGCTGTAGATTTAGTTCTAAAATCAAAACGCCTTGCCTAGAACGACTCTTTAAGCTGCAACAGCTTGAATGATATCATGTCCAAATAATTAGTTATGATTCCCACCAAAGTCATTGAACCCCACACACCAGTTGCTTCTCCTCTTAATTACCTGGGGAGACGAAGCGTAGCTTTAGCGAGGTGGAGTTGTTGGGGTTTAAATAAGTAATCAAGCGGAGATGATATCAATAAGTATATATTTATTGTCTTTTAATTGATATACTCCTATGTCTCTAGTAGGGGCACACTGATGCGTACCCTTACCCCGTGTTACATCCAAATAAATAACACACATCAATCGAGTCTTCTTTTTAGCAGTTTCCTTACGGCTATCGATTTAGCGCAGAAAGCTACTAGCTAACCACAACAATATAAACGTCAGTACAGTAGAGAACTGATTTGATGACAGGTTAAGGAATGATATTTGTGGTAAGAGCCAGATAGCAACTAGTCCCCCAACAATTAAGCCAATTATTAAACTGACCAGGGTGAACAAAACTGCTCGGCCAAATTTGCCTTCCTTGCGATTGAGAAAGTAAATACTGGTGCCTACCCCAACCACCAATGCTAACTGCAAAACCTGATCGCCTCCCTCTGGATAAAACAGGCTAATAGAACTCAAACCAACAAACCAAGCTCCTGGTAAGAGTATATCCGCAGGCGTTGGCTGATCCAGCATCCGTTGCAGCCATGCAGGTGACTGCTCACGAGGGGTTGGACTTTCTTTAGGAGGCGATTGCACTCGCAACTCTGGAAAGCGGATACGCTCAGGGACTTTGATTTTACCTTCCTGGCGCATCCGTAAGCGATCCATTAAAATCGCATCGTAAGCCGCTTCGATTACTTCTAAATGCTTGGCATCGCCATTGTGTTGCTCGAATAGGCGATTACGAGCATCCTGAATCTCATCGAAGCTAGCCTCTTCTGATACCCCAAGTTTTTCGTAGGGATTTTGATCGCTCATGGGAGTTTGTTACTTCAGCCTCAATCAGCGGCAGTCTTTTGTCGAAGGAAAAACAGCTTTAGGTTTTATTTTGATCGAAACTAAAGCCTCAATCTATTTTATGACCTACCAGGATAGTAGCACGGGTTAGTTTGATCGACTTTGTAATTTCAACTATAGTCACTTTAACATATCGCTATAACTCCGTGTATACCCTCATGTCGTTGCCTAGTTCTGGCTCTAATCTAGAATTGGAACGGAGAGTACCTAAAATGCATAGTTTTTATGAAAAAATTAACTTTACTGTTTCAAATTTGGCAACTTACTGTGCCCTAATAGAGTTTTTTTAATTATACTGAATAATCGCTTGTGGTATCTATCCACATATCGATTTAAAATTGAAACGTTTTGAGTTACCACCTAACTGAGATCGAGAAGGTGTCTTGGTGTCAAGAACTGTTGCGGCTAAAATCAGAGCGCTCATATACTGTGGCTAACACAAGTTTCGCGTTCTCATCGCCCACAATCCTGATTAGAGTATTTATTTTTGAACGATCAGGATTCTTATACCGTAGCCATGTAGATTCTTAGTTAGTGCCAAAGTGGCAACTGCGTTTTTACGCAACTCTCTTGTTAATCTTACGAATTTTTGTGCAAAGTAATGGTCATGGCTCCTGCCAAGATTCTTGTAGTTGACGACGACCCTGCGGTTCGGAATTTAATCCAACGCTTTTTAATTAAGCAGAACTATCAGGTAGAGGCTGCCGAAGATGGAAAGACAGCCTTAACTCTATTTGAGCAATTTAACCCTGATTTGGTGATTCTAGATGTGAATCTACCAGATGTAACAGGGTTTAACCTCTGCCAAGAGATGCAAAGTCGTAATGGTGTTTTTGTTCTGATGTTGACTAGCCGTGCTGACGAAGCTGACAAAATTCGCGGCTTTTCTAAAGGTGCTGACGACTATCTCACCAAGCCTTTTGGGCTGGGAGAGCTAGAAGTCAGAGTCGGAGCTATTTTGAGGCGTCAGCGAGTGATAACTACGGCCGAGCAGAAACGCTTGGTATTTGAAAAACTGATGATTGATCCAGTGCGACGGGAGGTAGCACTTAATAACCAACCAGTACCCTTAACTGCTCTGGAATTTGACTTGTTGCATTTTTTAGCTAGTCATCCAGGTCGAGTTTGGCGACGGGCAGAACTAATCCAAGAGGTGTGGGACTATGAATATGTCGGCGACCAGCGGGTTGTAGATGTTCATATCGGCCAAATTCGCAAGAAGATTGAAATTGATGCTAGCCAGCCAGCATTAATTCAAACTGTACGTGGTGTAGGGTATAAGTTTGAATCTCCTGCTCATCCCCAGCATTTGGAAGCCAAGTCCTGAGTTTATAGTCTAGAGTTTTTTAACTCTTGACTGTTGACTCTTGGGGGAGGGATTATATCGTGTCCGGTTAAAGACTTATCATTAAGACCGCAAGGGGGCACTTAGCTGGGGGAGAAAGAGTTTTCAGTTTTTTGCACAGATGCAGGAATCATAACTAATCAGCCGGACATGATATTAGTGAATTTCTTTGGCTTCAGTAAAAGACAAATTTAGACAATCAAAATAGGTAGATATTCCTCAAATACATACCAGGCAGTTATTTGAGATATTTATTTATCGGTTTAAGACAGTGGACAGGGGGGAGAGTCCACTGGAAAATATTTCTTTGCATGACCGTTTTCATAAATATATACAGTACTTAAGTTGGAGTTCGTAGAGGTGTATAGCTAGCTATGCACCTCTACAAATGTGTTTGTATCCAAAAGAAAACTGCTAGATAACAAGTATTAACGGTCAGCTAATATACTCAAGTCTTACCTCAATTCTAAATCTTGCGCTATTACCAACTAGTTTTGGTAACAGGAGAAACTATTGGAACCTTTTTAAGAACAGTAGATTCTGATCTTTTTTGTTGTAATATTGCTGATCGCTTGATGGGACACGGTACGCCGTGCCCATATTAAGGCATGAACCAGAATAATGCCTTTCATACCAGTACCTATGGGGTGTCTAGTAAATTAGCTGTTGCTGGTGAGTCAGTACAGGGTATTTCTACTGAGGAGTGGTGGAACAAAGTTTCCAGATAGACTCGGGCAGCACGGCGATCGCTATCTCCATTTTGGAGTAAAAACAATGATAGCGCCGCCGTCAATACTCTGTTTTCATCCCAATCAGGATGGGTTTCTAAGTAGTTTTTTAAGGATTCGTGGAGTGTTTCGGGAATTTCTGTAAAGATGCTAACCGTTGCTTTCATGAGATTTTCCTCCTATGAGGATAATCAAGAGGGACAAGTTGCTTGCGGTGATTCGCCAGGGCTACCTCACACGCTCTTTCGCCAGTCCGACAATCTGCACTTACATCTAGCGGTAATATATCTTACACATTTGATGCCAACAGTTGAACGGACTACAAAAGCAAGCCGCATCATTGTGCGCCAAGAGGGGGTAGGTTTGTCAATGCTGCGAAATGTTAAAAACGATTGTATAAAAAATAAATGCGAACGATAGAATCAGGCTTAAAGCCAATTTTCCGTTACTTTACTTTACAAAAACTCAGTCCTTGAAGTTCCTTTCCACTGTTAGTTAACAATCCCCAGTAAGACTGTAAGAAGCCCATTAGCTCGTAAAGCACCTGTGGAAAACTGCTAAAATCCCTGTGGAAACCCTGTGGAATTAGTGAGGAAAATAGTAGCCAATGATAAGAATTACAAAAATGTCACCAAACCATGACATTTAAGCTCATGAAATTAGCTTCTCAATCTCAGTTATCATCCTGGTTGCCCTCGATACATCCCCAGGTCTGGATTTTCGCAATTGGTAGATTTCTCTCGGAAGTTGGTACCGGCTGTACCCTGTTTTACGCCCCCATCTTTTTTGTCAATCAACTTGGTTTATCTGCAACCAGTGTTGGGGTAGCCTTGGGTAGCGCCTCGATTTCCGGCATCGTGGGGCGGATTACAGGTGGTTCTTTAGCTGATTCTGGATATTGGGGACGCCGCCGCACCTTGTTGCTAGCGACGGCGATTTCAGCAATCGCTTCTCTAGTTTTAGCTGCAACCAATAATTTCACTACTTTGGTAATCGGTAGCTTGATTAGCGGTTTAGGGATAGGTTTCTATTGGCCGGCGGCTGAAGCTGTTGTTGCTGACGCCAGCCAGATTGACAATCGCCGGGAAACTTTTGCGATCGCCCGACTAGCTGATAATCTTGGGTTAGCAATCGGAATTGTGCTAGCAGGGTTTTTGATTGCGATAATTGGGAGTTATCGATGGCTATTTATCATTGATGCCATCTCCTTTATGGTATTTTTTGGGGTTGTCTATGTGGGAATTAGTGAAACTGAACAACAGCAGATAGAGAAATCTGAAAAGATAGAACATTTTGCTTCTTGGATGGCAGTATTAAGCGATCGCCGTTTCCTGGTCTACATAGCAGTTAATATATTCTTCACAATCTATATTTCTCAAATCCATAGCACTCTGCCGCTTTACTTCAAAAACTTTGTCCTTGTCGAAAGTACTGCCAAGGGATTTGCTGAAACTACGATTAGCGGACTATTTGCTTGGCATCTGGTATTCGCAATCATCTGTCAGTTACCTGTTACTAGCATCTTAAAACGCTGTTCTCACACACTCGCACTCACTGTTTCTGCCATTCTCTGGGCAATTGGTTTTGTCCTCATTTGGGTAAGCGGTACTGCCCCATCTCATCATCTGGTTTGGGTAACATTGGCATTGGGAGTATTTGCTGTGGCGATTGTCTCTTATAACCCATCTGCTGCCTCTTTAGTCACAGAGTTAGCCCCAGAAAATCAACGCGGCGTTTATTTTTCCATCAACGCTTTGTGCTGGGCTATTGGCTCTTTTATTGGTCATCCCTTGGGTGGATGGGCATTAGATCAACCGCAAATCATTACCGATAGTTTCTGGCTAGGCTTTATCTTGAGTGTAGCGATCGCTGTGGCAATTTTACAGTACCTCAATCGAGTTTTAGCTGAGTAAAAGCCTCATTCTACCCACAGATAAGATGACTTGTTATTGCCTCTATTGACGACGTTCTTGGAGCTTACGATACACCGATTTTAAATCAACTTGATGATGAGCT
This sequence comes from Nostoc sp. ChiQUE02, assembly GCF_034531305.2. Classification (NCBI taxonomy): domain Bacteria; kingdom Bacillati; phylum Cyanobacteriota; class Cyanophyceae; order Nostocales; family Nostocaceae; genus Nostoc; species Nostoc sp. ChiQUE02. The sequence goes on along the minus strand of NZ_JAVRBN020000009.1, from coordinate 84,075 downwards.
AGGGCAACCAAAGTATGATATAGCAAATCAGCCACTTCACCTGCGATCGCATCTGCTTCATCATCCTTAAAAGCCATTACCACCTCAGCGGTTTCCTCACCAATCTTTTTCAAAATTTTGTTATCACCACCAGCAAACAATTTACAGGTATAAGAACTCTCAGTAGGATTATCGCGGCGATCGCATATTACTTCAAATAATTGTGACAATGTATCCCCCGGTGGTGGGGCAATTTTCCCTTCTATTTGGTGAAAGCAACTGCGCTCTCCAGTATGACAGGCAATGTCTCCTAATTGCTCTACCCCTACGAGTAGCGCATCACTATCACAGTCGTAACGGATACTCTGCACTTTTTGAATATGTCCAGAAGTTGCTCCCTTGTGCCACAATTCTTGCCGGGAACGGCTCCAAAACCAAGTTTCTTCAGTTTCCAAAGTCTTTTGTAACGACTCCTGATTCATCCACGCCATCATCAGGACAGTACCATCCAGATAGTCTTGGACAATTGCAGGCACCAGACCCCGTTCATCGTAGCGAATTTCCTCAACAGGGATGGTGTAATGCAGTGAGCGCGAATCGTTAGAAGACATACCAGCTAGTTTGCTCTAATGAGAATAATTTATGGATTCACGATACCATTCTGAATAGAGCAGCTGGCATGTTTTTTTTAATTGGACTATCTTATCTAGGTCTAAACAAGAGCATTTCGTTCCATAGCAGACTGCATCTTTACAGCACTCAACGCGACTTTGTGAGCTTTTGAGGCTTCACCATACCAATGAATTGCCGAGTTAAAAGCTGCTCGGTAAAGATCCTGGTATGCTTCAGATAATCGAGTTTGAATATCTAGAGGCAAGTCTTGATTCGACTTGTATAACATATTGTTATTTTTATGGTTCAGCTAATTCTATAGGATAGAAATTCTAAGCAGTGTTTGACCCTATCCTAAGATAGAGCTTTTTATTGCCCACTGTTAGGAGAGAACCTTGGTAAATACCACAATTAAAACAACAAAATCACAAGAAGTCTTCGCCGCTGCTCAAAACCTCATGCCAGGAGGAGTCAGTTCTCCAGTTCGTGCCTTTAAATCTGTAGGCGGACAACCTATAGTTTTTGATCGTGTTAAAGGCGCATATATTTGGGATGTAGATGGCAATCAATACATAGACTATGTAGGGACTTGGGGCCCAGCTATTTGCGGTCATGCTCATCCAGAAGTAATTGCAGCGTTGCATGAAGCTTTAGAAAAAGGTACCAGTTTTGGTGCTCCCTCAGTTTTAGAAAATGTTTTGGCAGAAATGGTCATCGATGCCGTTCCTAGCATCGAAATGGTCAGATTTGTCAACTCTGGAACTGAAGCCTGTATGGGAGTTTTGCGGCTGATGCGGGCTTTCACCAACCGAGACAAAATCATCAAGTTTGAAGGCTGCTACCACGGACACGCCGATACCTTTCTAGTCAAGGCCGGTTCTGGAGTTGCCACACTTGGTTTGCCAGACTCACCAGGAGTACCTAAATCGGCAACTAGCACCACTCTAACCGCGCCTTTCAATGACCTAGAATCTGTCAAAGCCTTGTTTGAAGAAAACCGCGACGAGATTGCTGGCGTCATTCTTGAGCCTGTCGTCGGCAATGCTGGATTTATTGCACCTGATGCTGGCTTCCTAGAAGGATTACGGGAATTGACTCACGAGTATGGAGCATTATTGGTATTTGACGAAGTGATGACAGGCTTCCGCATTGCTTACGGTGGCGCTCAGGAAAAATTTGGCATCACTCCCGATTTAACAACCTTGGGCAAGGTGATTGGTGGTGGTTTGCCAGTAGGAGCTTATGGCGGTCGCCGAGATATTATGTCAATGGTTGCGCCCGCCGGCCCTGTATATCAAGCTGGGACTCTTTCTGGTAATCCCTTGGCGATGACTGCTGGGATTAAGACTTTAGAATTGCTGCAAAAGCCAGGTACTTATGAGTATCTTGACCGGATTACTAAAAAGCTAGCAGATGGTTTGCTGCAAATCGCCAAAGAAACTGGTCATCCGGTTTGCGGTGGTCAAATCAGCGCGATGTTCGGCTTATTCTTTACCTCTGGCCCAGTTCATAACTACGAAGATGCGAAAAAGTCTGATACAGCCAAATTCGGACGCTTTCATCGAGGGATGTTAGAGCGCGGTGTTTACTTAGCACCCTCTCAATTTGAAGCTGGGTTTACGTCTTTTGCTCACACTGAAGAAGACATTGAGCAGACTTTAGCAGTTGCACGGGATGTAATGTCGAGCCTATAACCTGTTTGTTAAGGGATTTCCAAATAAAAAGTATCCTGTTAACTCTTGTGGGGTGGTCATCTTGCCCCACAAAATGGATGATTTATAGGAAGTCCCTTTTTTAAGTGAGTAAGACAGAAACAAGCTTGCGGAATTTTCGGACTCACTATAAAGCCTTATTTGCAGAGTTTTCAGCAGCTAATGGTGTTCAATCGCCTTACGTGGTTGGGGATCGAAGAGATTTTTTAACAGGTTTGCTCTCTACCGTCATTACTCAAGGAAGGTCACATCTTTGTCATAATTTCGCAATGGCTTCGTCAATAGGATATGCAATATTTAGCCTACATTAAGATTTATAGTTAATAAGGCAGGATTAATAAATTATCGGGGGTTAAGTCCCTCGCAACTAAGAAGTGGCAAGTTTTGTAGCTCTTGTCTTTATCTCCGTTACAAAATTTAATTACGAATTATTTTACTTGCCTTTTACAGTTTTCGAAATTCCGCTTATGCCCCATAGGTTATAAAAATTAACGCGTAAGAAGGTTCTCACCTTCATGGTGAGGGTTTTGCTTATAGATATTAGATTATCCATCGGGTAAGGTATTTTCCAGAGTCAGGATTGGAGCTAACTTTAAAAAATATACCGATCGTAACTGTAGCTTGTATGGCAAGGCTTACCAGACTATAAAAAGCTGCCATAAGTATTGTGAAAAAAAGATGGTTAGACCTTGAAGGAGCTATGAAGTGGACGACAATAAGTCATTTTTTGATCCGCAAAAAATATTAATTACGTTGCTTGTCTTGAGTGGCAGTTTGAGTGTTAGCGCGATGATGCTTATTAAGTCAAGCTCCTCTGATGCTCAAAGTACAGAGAATATAAATGTAAACAATCTACCAAGCAAAGTTGGAATTCAGCAGCAGATTGAAGAACTAAAAGCGACAATGCTTAAAAGTTGGCAGCAACAAGTACAAACAAAAGGTTTTTCATATACTGTGCCACAGCGTTTTCAAGGTGCAATAGTTAATGCGGCAAAACTTACTCCTGCACAGAAAGTAATTGCGCTCACCTTTGATGATGGCCCATGGTCTGAGAGTACCGGGCAAGTACTGGATATTCTCAAAAAAAATCAGATCAAAGGGACATTTTTTCTTATTGGGCAAAACGTGAAGAATTATCCAGGCTTAGTGAAGCGGGAGATTGCTGAAGGTCACGTAATTGGTAATCACACTTGGCATCATTGGTATCAATTCTTGAATCCACAAGCAGCTGCCTATGAAATTGACCACACAGCAGACTTGATTTATCAAGTGACAGGGATTAAAACAAATTTATTTCGACCACCAGGGGGAATTATGCACAATGGGGTGGCTAGTTACGCGAGAAATAGCAAATATGCCATCATTCTCTGGTCATCTGACTCTGTAGACTACTCACGTCCTGCTGTACCAAAATTAATTAATAATGTGTTTAGAAAGGCCAAGCCAGGTGGAATTGTGCTAATGCATGATGGTGGTGGTAATCGCTCTAAAACTGTGCAAGCTTTACCAGAAATTATTGCCAACTTTCGGAAACAGGGCTATAGCTTTGTTACTATTCCTGAACTTTTAGAAATGCAAGATAAAGATCAAAAGCTGATTGCAAACAAAAAAACCGTCCAAAATTAACATCTGAACGGAATTTTAACGTATTAATACTTTGTGCCAATCTAGTTATGTTGCCAGTTCTGCTGATACAGTACAACTACAAGTCAGGAGGTAAAATCACCTGATCGATTGCGTGGATTACACCGTTGCTACCTGTGATATCTGCCTGAGTAACTTTAGCTTCGTTGACAGTGACACCAGTCGCAGGATCGACTTTAACGTTGATTGCTCCACCTTCAAGGCTTTTAACTTCGCCAGACTTCAAATCAGTGGACAATACCTTACCAGGTACCACATGGTAAGTTAAAATCTTGAGCAATACTTCTTTGTTATCTGGCTTTAACAATTCTTGCAAAGCATCTGCTGGCAACTTAGCAAAAGCTGCATCTGTGGGTGCAAAAATAGTTAAGTTATCTTTGCCTTGCAAAGCTCCGGTCAATCCTGCTGCTTTTAAAGCTTTGGTCAAGGTGGTAAAGGAAGGGTTTGACTCTGCCAAGGCTAACAAGTTTTTGCCTTGATTTTCACTTGCCCCTGGACTTGGTGGAGTTGTAGTCGGTGTCTCAGTGGGTTGAGTTCCTGGGGTGACGGGTGCAGTTTCACTAGGTGTAGCGCTACCACCACGATTATAAGGAGGCTCGTTGAAAATACTTGGTCTGGGATTTGTTCTACCACTTTTCTGTGCTACTTGTTGGCGTTTGGTATTGCCCTTTTCTATTTCAGAAGCAGCCTCAGCAGGTGTGTATTGAGCGTTTACTTGAAGACGTTGGCCCTTGTTATAGGGGGCTTCATTGAAAATACTGGGGTTAGGATTTAGTGCCTGTTTCGCTTCAGATGGTAAAGTAATGAGGAGGCTAAAACTAGTAAATCCTGCTATGCCTGTCAACGTGGTCAGCAATTTGCTGTAATTTGTCTTCATAAATTTTGTTTGTCTTTTTGTCCACACATTACATAAAGATTTATAACATTTTGCTATGCACAAAATCTAACGGAAGAGGGAAGTAAGATTTTTTCCTAGAAGAGTTTCTGCTGGCAAGGTAAAATATCTGACTTTGACTCATGCTGACAAGTATGAAATATATCTAGCATATATTCTATGTAAATTGAGCAAATGAGCAAATTTTTTCCATTACACCAAAAAGAGTTAAAAAGCCTTACTTGATGTAGTATGAACTCTAAGAAAGTATAAGAATCCCACGTTTACAAGTTATAATTTACAATAACCTCAGATAAAAATTCTACTTAAAAGCTAATTTATATACAAACTCGTACGTAAATCATAGTTGATTTAAAAATCCTGAATTCCATAGGGAAGAAAGCTGTATCTCTAAATTCACCATTGATTATTCAGCAAAAGCACAAAAATTAATTACCTAAATATCTCAAGAGGCTGATGGTGATAGAAATTAAACTAACGGCTGAAGACTCACAACTGCGTGATCAGGTTTATTTATGTATACTGTAATTTAATTATTTGATATTTTAATCAATTAGAAAATAATATTTTTAATCGATAATTTTGCTAAAAATCAGCCATCAGTTCAACGCTGATCTCAATTCAATAGATAATTAAGCAACTAATGTCAAGAAAAATTACTTTAACTAAAGATACAATTGTAAAGTTAAGAAGTTGACCAGTTACAAGGTATACAAAACATGCTGGAATTATACCAATGGGAACTCTCTCAATACTCAGAGAAAGTGCGCCTAATTCTAGATTTTAAAGGACTAGATTATCGCAAAATAGAGGTTACACCTGGGATTGGACAGGTAGAACTGTTCCGGCTGACTGGTCAGAAACAAGTCCCGGTATTAAAGGATCGTAATAGATATATTGCGGATTCTACGGAAATAGCTAAGTATTTAGACTTAGAGTATCCCGATCGCCCAATAATACCGCAAGATCCTAAAAAGCGGGGTTTAACTTTATTAATAGAAGAATGGGCGGATGAGTCCATAGGCATCAAAGGTCGCAAAGCACTATTTGCTGCCATAAGTCAAGATCAAAATTTCCGCAAGTCTTTATTACCCACGTCGACACCAGATATATTTAAAAGTCTGGTTGAAGGAGTACCCACTGACTTACTTACAGCGCTGGGTTTTGGCGTAGGTTACAGCCCAGATATCATAAAGTCAGCGATCGCATCCTTAAAACAAGACTTAGAAGCGCTGACATTATTATTGGCAGATAGTCCTTATTTAACAGGAGACGAGCCGACTTTAGCTGACTTGGCAGTAGCTGGCTTATCGATATTACTCAAGTTCCCCTCTGGCCCCTATCTGGATTTACCAGCTTCTATCAGAGGTAAAGGATTGCCAATCTTTGCAGAGAATATAGATTATGAACCATTCTTCACCTGGCGCGATCGCCTTTACACTCAATTCCGTAAACCTTTAATCAGTACCACTTCACCAACGGGAAGTGCGCCAACTTCGATTCAGATTGATTAGGTAATTGGGCATGGAAAATTGGGTATGGGGCATCGGGCATTGGGAGAGAATAACTCAAGACTAATGATAAATGACCAATGACTAATGACTAATCCGCATGACTAATTCGCAACATTTGCCCTATGCAATTAAAATTCAACATAAGATAGCGCACCAACAATCATGTAATTAATTAGATGAATTCGGCACAGCCATTAGGTTCAGTCATTCAAGGTTCTCTAACTGAAGGTTTAGAAGTACGATTGCATCCTGACATTTCTGTAGAAGATATGCGGGTAGGTAAGTTTCTCGTTGTGCAAGGGATGCGATCGCGTTTTTTTTGTATGCTGACAGATGTGGCATTGGGAGCTGCTAATGCCCGAATTATTGCTAATCCCCCTAGTTGGGAAGACACTTTCTTACGAGATGTTTTAGCCGGAAGTGGCACTTATGGTACTATCAACCTCGCGCCGATGTTGATGTTCACTCCGGAATCTGAAGAATCTTTTTCCCCAACAAATGGCAAATCGGCAAATCCCTTCCTTCCATCGGTGACGGGTTTAGCTTCATTTGTGCCACAAACCAGTACTACGATGGAATTGTTGCCTGTTAAAACTATTCCTAGCCACTTTAGTCAAGTTTATGAAGCAAGTGTTGACGATTTTCGGCGAGTCTTTGGTTGGGAAGATGACCCCCAAAGGCGTAACTTTTCCATCGGTAAACCTTTGGATATGGATGTGCCCGTTTGCATCGATTTAAACCGCTTTGTGGAACGGAGTAATGGGGTTTTTGGGAAATCTGGTACTGGTAAATCCTTTTTAACACGGCTACTTTTAGCTGGCGTTATCCGTAAAAATGCGGCAGTAAACTTGATTTTTGATATGCACTCTGAGTATGGCTGGGAAGCTGTTGCAGAAGGTAAGAATGTCAATACCGTTAAAGGCTTAAAGCAACTTTTTCCTAGTAAGGTGGAAGTCTACACCCTCGACCCAGAATCGACCAAGCGCCGGGGTGTGCGTGATGCTCAAGAACTCTATTTGAGCTACGAGCAAATAGAAGTTGAAGATATTAAGTTATGTAGCCGAGATTTAGGACTCTCTGACGCAGCCCTGGATAACGCCAATATCCTGTATAGCGAGTTTGGCAAGTCTTGGATTGTCCAGTTGCTGAATATGACTAACGAAGAAATCGAGATGTTCTGCGACGAGAAGCGCGGACACAAAGGCTCGATTATGGCATTGCAGCGCAAACTCTTGCGGATGGATAGCTTGAAGTATATGCGAGCGGTTTGCCCCCAGAATTACATTAGTAAAATTGTGCAATGCCTGGAATCTGGGAAGAATGTTGTGATAGAATTTGGTTCCCAGTCTAATATGCTTTCTTATATGTTGGTGACGAATATGATCACCAGACGTATTCACGAGCATTACGTCAAGAAAGCAGATAAATTCCTGCAAAGCAAAAATCCTAGCGATCGCCCCACGCCATTGATGATTACCATTGAAGAGGCGCACCGTTTCCTTGACCCGGCTATCGTACAAAGTACAATCTTTGGGACTATTGCCCGTGAACTGCGGAAATACTTTGTCACACTTTTGGTAGTTGATCAACGTCCGTCAGGCATAGATAATGAGGTTATGTCCCAGATCGGGACTCGGATTACCGCTTTGCTTAATGATGAAAAAGACATTGACGCAATTTTCACGGGTGTATCTGGTGGTAGTGGACTGCGATCGGTGTTAGCAAAGTTAGACTCGAAGCAACAAGCTTTAATATTGGGTCACGCTGTTCCTATGCCAGTAGTAGTGCGTACCCGTCCTTACGACGCAACTTTTTACGAAGAAATTGGTGAGCCAGCCTGGGAAGAAAAACCTGACGCAGAAGTGTTCGCCGCTGCTGAACTAGCCAAAGCTGACTTGGGATTCTAGATAGTCATTTGTCAGTTGTCCTACCCTGCGGGTTCGCCTTGGGCGTTCTCGTAGAGTAGCCGCTGACGCGTCTATGTCCTTTGCAAATGACCAACGACTAATGACTAATGACTAATTCGTAACATCCCTCCATTCTCACAGCAAATTAAGTTCGGTTATCCGGCTACTTTTTGGCAACAGAAGAGGGGTTTTTGGCGTCACTATAGATATAGTCAGTAATTTCAAGGAAGTTTAATTTTTTTTTGCAAACGGGCAATTTTGAATTATAATTAGGGGTTTTATCTTAAGATACTTTACTATCTGCCTGATTTATCGTATTATAAAGCTAAGTAAAACTCATATCGACTTCGGATTTGCCAGTTGCTATCAGCAACTGCTCAAGAGAAGAATTCTCAAAAACAACCAACGTGCTTATAAAAGATTGAAAATTTAGGAAAGGTAGGGGAACCTATCATTGGGAGCTTACCGTCTTAACAACGGCTGTATCAATTGATTAATTACTTTTGGTAGCTTCCAATATTTCGTGATAGATGTACTATCTTTCCAACCCTTTTTAGCAAGAAAATATACATTGTGTTTACGGAGTAGAGGACATCGCACCAATGCCTACTGTCAATACCCAAACGGAAAACCTCAACACCAAATTCACGGCTGATATGGTGCGAACCTATCTGCGAGAAATTGGTCGTGTACCACTGCTAACCCGTGAACAAGAAATTGTCTTCGGGAAGCAGGTACAACAAATGATGACGCTTATCGATGCCAAGGAAGCTTTGACGAAGAAGCTGCATCGCGAACCGAATATGTCAGAGTGGGCTGACCACGTTCAACAATCGGAAACCGAGGTACAACAAACGGTGGCGCAAGGTAAGCGGGCAAAGCAAAAAATGATCGAAGCGAATTTGCGCTTGGTCGTTGCTATTGCCAAAAAGTACCAAAAGCGGAATATGGAGTTTCTGGATTTAATCCAGGAAGGAACACTAGGATTAGAGCGAGGTGTGGAGAAATTTGACCCAATGAGGGGTTATAAGTTCTCGACTTATGCTTACTGGTGGATTCGCCAAGCAATTACCCGCGCGATCGCTCAACAAGGTCGTACTATCCGCTTACCGATCCACATTACCGAAAAACTGAACAAAATCAAAAAAGTACAGCGCGAGTTGGCTCAAACCTTGGGGCGATCGCCGACTCCAGCCGAAATTGCTAAAGAACTGGAAATAGAACCTGCTCAGATCCGCGAGTATCTGAACATGGCACGTCAACCAGTGTCTTTGGATGTTAAAGTTGGCGATAACCAGGATACTGAGTTGCAAGAGATGCTCGAAGATAATGGCCCATCACCAGAGTATTACACCAACCAGGAATTCTTACGCCAAGACTTGAACAACCTGCTAGCAGAACTAACCCCACAACAGCGAGAAGTTGTAGCTTTACGTTTTGGTTTAGAAGATGGTAATGAAATGTCATTGGCGAAAGTGGGTGAGAGATTGAATCTCAGTCGTGAACGTGTGCGCCAGTTAGAGCATCAAGCTTTGGCTCATCTGCGTCGCCGTCGTGCCAATGTCAAAGAATACGTTGCTAGTTAAAACAAGAGACGCGGAATTCCGCGTCTCTACACCACCTTGGTGATGCGCCTCCTGAATTCAGGGGGCGATTTTTTTTTGCTGAAAACTTAGCGGCGAAAGCGGAGGCTAATAAAGATTAGCACAGCAAAGAAGACACCAATGCCTACACTCCACCCAAAAACTTCAGCCCGAAAGCGGAGATGTTGTTGATAATCATTGGGCTGGGCGAGAATTACGGCAGAGGCTATTTGGCTGGTTGCGAGTCCAACACCTGCGATCGCTATAGTTGTATTGAGAGTGCGATCGCTTTTAGTTTGCTCTAGGTCGATAATACCTTGAATGGTGTTATTAAGATTTTGCAGCAAGGTTAATCCAGGGCTGAGAATCGCATAATCGACTTCTACTTGTCGCTGATATTTTTTGCCATAAAATTCACTTTCGCTAAACTCTTGGAGACATTTTAAGTCGCTACTTGGGTATTTTTGCTGGATGTCTGCTAAATGAGATTTATAATTTTCTAAGTTTAATTGAATTGTCTGGCTTTGATTTTCTAGATAGTTTAAGGCGATCGTGTAGTCTGATAAGTTGATTAAATTATTTGTGAGAGTGTCTTGTAAGTGGCTTAATTTTAGCTTATTGCTTTGCAGTAGCTTGGGTAACTCGCTTGTCTGCTGAATCGATGGTTGAATTTCGATATATTCTTTTTTGAGAATCTGTTTTTGATAGCGACTTTGATAATATGACCAAACTACTTTATGACGGTATTGCCATAAACGCAAAAAATCATAATATACATTTTGTACTTTTTCCCTCATCTCATCTGGTGAAATATGTTCGGGAAACAACCAAATTAAGATGTGATAGCTTGATTTTCTAAATTCATCCCAAAATTCTTTTCCATCTACGCCTAAATTTTGTGGACAATACCACAATTCAAAAATCGTTCCTTCTTGTAACTTACCCTTACCAATAAAATCTCGTTGCCATTTGTAATCGCTGGCAATTTGGGTGTAACATTCTTTGGCTATCTTTTCAACTTCTGTTTCTGTTTTAGTATTGGTTAGCTTGCCCCAAAGTAACCAAGTTTGGCCAATTGTGCCTGTTTGTTGAGATAAGCGATTAGTAATTTCTTCTTTAAGCTTTTTAAAAGGCGCATCGTCGATATCTTGAGGAGCATAATTAGGTTTACTGTTAGCATCTAATTTACCAGAATAGTCAACTTGCAGCGCGTAAGTATCACCAATTTGCAGCGGATAGTAATAGCCATCTAGAGGTGAGGGAAAGTCTCTAGTTTGGGCTTTTCCGAGCAACTCAATTACATCTCCACCATTATTTTTCTGCTTCAGGAATTCTTGCTGCTTTTCCTGAAAGCTTACTTCGTTTTTGGCATATATTTTTAGACAAAAATCTTGACAGTTCTGGTTGATTTTTGTCTCATCTTCTCCTAAACCATCTTTTAAATCGTAGAGGAATAAATCAATACTGGGATAAATAATCTTCTCAGTCATTTCCTATTCTGCCATTAATGAAGTCCCGAACCCTTTGCAGAAGATTTGGTTTTACAGCTATCTTTGCAGCAGCTACCGAATTATTGTTACTAAAAGCATTAAATGCTGCGTTCGTCAATTCCGCAGTTGGTTCAGTTGGTAAAGGCAGAGGTGGTAAACCTTTAGTACGTTCGCCAGTTTTTTCGATTCTAGTAAGTTCTATTTGATAAACTTTATCTAAGGGTGGGTAACTTTCTGCGATCGCATCTAAATTTCCGATATTATCAGGATTGGCTATTAGGGCTTTGCTGATGTCATTAAGCTGAGTTTGGATATTGTCTGGCAAAGGTTCATCCAATTGTGTGAGAGCCGTGAGGAAGGCTGTCAGAGTAATTATGTTATTAGGTTTCATAGAGATTTTTTAGAGTCATCTATTAATGTCTCATGCAAAGGAGCAAACAAATAAGAAATTTTATCCACCAGTAATTGTGAAAGCTGCCCAATAGTAAGGATGTTGAAAACGTTGCTGTTTCTTCTCTGACAACTCCATTTGACTAATTTGATTGAGTTTTCTTCTGATAAAAGGGCGGAGAGTTGTTTCATTTGATGGTAACTTAGGCAAGATTACTCGATAAATTCTTTCAAGTTGACTAAATGTTAAACTACGTAACCATTTTGTTGCTTTATTGAGGGCAACTGCTGGTGATTTGCTTTTCTTTATTTGCCAGTAAAAGTAAATCATCAAAAAACAACTAGCATCGTCAGTCACAGTCCACAATGTGCTAACAACATCGGTAACACCCTGATAGAGAAAGGCACTGACTAAACCAACATATTCAGCAGTGATAGTTTGGTTGCTAGTGATGGCAGTTTCACAAGATGAAAGGCTAACTAGTTGATATCTTCTGAGGCTCTCAATATTGCAAATTTCCTCTAAAGTCAGAAACTCTTTACGGCTAAGAGCCAAAGCAGATTTTTTAGGATTATCGAAGTTATAGGTGCTATGTCCTGTAAAGTTAAAAATACTGTAACTATCTTTTAGGGCTGCTTTAACTGTGGTATTCGTCGCGGCTTCTCCAGCAATTCGCTTTGGGGTAGGGTTTTGGAATAGCTGGGTAATAGCGGCAGATTCGATTTCTGCATGAGGCAAAATAGAAAAACCTTCACTGTCTGGATGTTCTACACTCAATAGGGGTAATTCACCAATTGCTCTGAGATTTGTTTGCTTTAAGCTTTGTAAGGTAATACCTATTTGGGCGCTAGGTAAATAAGTGATGATGAAGTTATCTGTAAATATTGCATGGAGTGGTAAGCGGTGCAAATCACGATGAGGAATGAGAATTAAGTTTGTGATGCCGTTTAATTCCTCTTGAATAGCAGAAATATTGAGGATATTTTTCAACTCCTCAAGTTTATCTGGCATCAACTGTCGCCAAGGTTTATTTTTGGGGCTTTGTTCGTCTTTTGCCTTGTCTCGATAATCGGCGTATTGTTCATTCCAATTTTTCACCCAGCTTTCAAAATCTTGTAAGCGTTGCGCCTGAGTCACAAACTCGGTTTCTACCAAAACAATCGGTAATGGCGCGTTGTGTTTGAGGATGAAGGTGTGTAGGGCGTAAGAACTGAGATGCCAGTAAATAATAGCAGTTGAGGGATTAAGCAGTTGTTGAATTTCTGAATAATTGGGAGATGAACTTTCATGACTCCATCCATCCAAAAGCCAACTCAAACACGTATTTTTGCCCTCTTCTGCTAATTCAATCGCTTGTTGCAAATCCCCAGACTGCACAGCTAAGTCAACAGTTAACTGCTGAAACCATGCCAATTTAAAAGCTAGTTGTTTTTTATTTTTATCAGAGCGATTTGGTTCGTTTAATAAGCGCCGCAACAAATCAGTACCCTGTCGCTGGAGTTCTGTAACTTCGGCTGTTTCTTTTAAATCTAACTGGACGTGAATTAAGTTTTGCAAAACCTCTAGATGCAACTCAGGAAAATTTGTTGCTGTGAGAGTTTGCAGTGCCGTGTTGTAACTGTCGATGGCTTTGTCCCAAAAAGAATGGTGATGGAGGTATCTAGAATCATCTCGCCCTCGCAAATAATGAGCCTTACCTATTACCTGATGCAATTCTCCCCAGTATTGTGGGTGCGTGTCTTGGGGGCAATGCTTCAACCCTTCTTCATAGTTTGCCAATTTACCTTCATAGCCAGGCTTGTTTAAATTGGGATTGTTAAATTTTTGAGCATGGTTGGGTGCTTCTGCATTAAATAAATTTATCATCCTTTCTCCAGTTGCATTTCCTCGGGCAATCCAACCTAAGTGTAAGTCTGGTTTAATATCGAGGACTTTCTCGTAGTATGTGATCGCTTCTTCATATTGCCTTAAGCTAAATAGCGCATTACCCCAGTTGTACCAAGTTTGGTAGAAGTCGGGTTTGATTTTGAGGGCTTTGTCGTAGGATGTGATCGCTTCTTCAAATAGCCCTAATTTACTCAGCGCCACACCCCGGTTGTTCCAAGCTGAGTTGTAGTCGGGTTTGATTTCTATGGCTCTGTCGTAAGATGCGATCGCTTCTTTAAATCGCCCTAAATTATTCAGCGCCATACCTCGGTTGTTCCAAGCTTCGTCGTAGTGGGGTTTGATTTCTATGGCTCTGTCGTAAGATGCGATCGCTTCTTCAAATCGCCCTAAATTATCCAGCGCCATACCTCGGTTGTTCCAAGCTGAGTTGTAGTGGGGTTTAATTTCTATGGCTCTGTCGTAAGATGCGATCGCTTCTTCAAATCGCCCTAAATTCTTCAGCGCCACACCCCGGTTGTACCAAGCTGAGTCGTCGTCAGGTTTGATTTCTATGGCTCTATTGTAAGATGCGATTGCTTCTTCAAATCGCCTTAATTTCTTCAGTGCCACACCCCGGTTGTTCCAAGCTTCGTCGTAGTGGGGTTTGATTTTTATAAATCTGTCGTAAGATGCGATCGCACCTACAAAATCCCCTACTATCAATTGTTTATAGCCTTGGTTAAACCAAGCTTGCGCTTCTTCCTCCGCGTCCTTTGGGCCTCTGTGGTTCGTTTCTCCTTTTCCCAACCGCCTCCCAATATCATAAGCAACAACACTAACTTCCCCAATACTCAACTCACCCAGCCGCACCATTCGCGTTGCTAACTCATCATTTCGTGTAGGTAAAGCTAACAATCTTTCGCCAAAACCCCGCAACCACTCCACTAAATGAGCTTCATTGATGCGCTTTGCAGCCAAGAAACCTTTTGCTCCTCCTCTACTCAAGCCATCATTGACTTCTGCCAACAACTTAAGAAATAACGATTCATACTCCGCATCTGTTAGCTGTTTTGGTGGTTCTACTTTCCTCGGTTTTTCTAGCGGAGGAGTTTGCTTGTTGCTAAATAAGCGCTGAAAAGACCTCTTGAGCCACCGCCAAAGCTGCTTGAGCATTTGCTGCAACCATGTATTGCTTTTGTAGTGTATTTTAGCAGTTTGACGGTAAGCAAAGTTGGGCGCGAAAGTATAGTTTTTTTAATTGGGGGTTAGGGTGTGTTTTCAAAGTCTTAGATCCCCCCAACCCCCCTTTTTAAGGGGGGCAAAAACTTATCAAAGTCCCCCTTTTTAAGGGGGATTTAGGGGGATCTAAAAAGTTAGGAGGCTAAACAAGTAATCTGAAAACACGCCCTCAATGCAATAGCAATGCAAGTCGATGCAATAGCAATGCAACTCAATGCAATCACAATGCAACTCAATGCAATGGCAATGCAAGTCAATGCAATCACAATGCAAGTCGATGTAATGGCAATGCAACTCAATGCAATAGCAATGCAATCACTATGCAAGTCAATGCAATGGCAATGCAGAAGGTTGCATTTAAATAGCACCAGGCGACTGGAAGTCCCGGCTACACAGACAAAACTCGCCTTTGCCGGTTGGAAAGCATTAATTGTCCATTAGTCCGCGCAGTCCGACTACGTTTGTATAGCCGCGATTTCTAATCACCAAAGCTAGGGTGTTGACTCTGAGGGTTTTAAGGTGGAAAATTTTCATACAAGAAGTATGTAGCTGCATAAATAATGCAAGAGTTTAAAAGCCCAACCAGCCGATTAGCAAGATTGTTTCGCAATGGTCGAGACAATTGGAAAGAGAGAGCTTTGGAAAAACAGAAAAAACTTAGAGCATTAGAAATAAAAGTCAGAGATTTATCAGCCTCACGAGACTATTGGAAAAGCAGAGCGAAAATTGCGGAATCAAAGCTACTCAAACAGAATATTGAGATAGGCGACGAAAAAAAAAAGAGATAATTATAAGCACTCTAGCTAACTTGGAAACAAGTGGGCAGGCTCTTGCTCAGATAGCAAAGGGGCATCATTATTCAGTCGAAACAATTCAAATATCGTTACAACAAGTTATCAATTGTGGCAATAGTTTGCGAGGAGTTGAGAAAACATTTGAGTTGTACGTTGATTTTTCCAAACACGGAACTCCAAGCTTTAGTAGTATTAGAAAATGGTTAGGGCGAATTGGATTGTACGAACTCAACAGAGAAAAAGAATATCGAAGTGATTGGATCTTTATCGTTGATTTGACTGTAGAACTTGGAACAGAAAAAGCTTTAGTAGTGTTGGGAGTTTCACAACAACTCCTTGAAGAACAAGTTTTCCCTTTAAAGCGAGGATTAGGACATCAAGATGTAGAACTTCTGGCGTTAGAAATTATGTACTCTCCTTTAGTCGAGTACATAGAGCAGAAACTCTCTGAGCTAACGAAAAAAGTTGGTCGTCCAGTACAAATAATCGCTGACCACGGTAGTGATATCCAAAGAGGAATCAAACTGTATCAACAACAATATCCCGAAGTAATTTACACCTATGATGTAACTCATGCAATGGCTTTACTGCTCAAACATGAGTTAGTAGCTGATGAGAAATATCAGTGTTTTATCCAGCAATGTACACGATGTCGTCAACAACTACAACAAACAGAGTTATCTTTTTTATCTCCCCCATCTCAACGTTCACAATGTCGTTATTTTAATATTGAAAGGTTGATTAATTGGGCTACTAAGATTTGAGAATCTCCAGTAGACACAATAGTAGAACTTTTACCAAATATTGAGTATAACATTTTAAAGCAAAAATTAGAATCCAAATTGGGATGGTTAATCAATTACCAAGATTCACTTAGTAATTGGAGCCAAATGGTTAAGATGACTCGAACTATAGAGACTCAACTTAAAATTTGTGGGCTTAATCAGGAATCAATCACTATATTTCAGTCACATCAGTTAACAATAAAAACCAATTATCTAGTTAATTTCCAAATAAAAATTCTAGATTATTTGAAAAGTGAAAGTTCTCAAATTCGGGCAGAACAGACTTTTTTAGCCACTTCTGATGTAATTGAATCTCTTTTTGGGAAATATAAGCAGTTTTCTTCTCGATCTCCTTTTAAACAGATAGGTCAAATGATTTTGAGCATTTCTTTATCTACTATGAATTTGACAGCATCGAATGTATTGCAAGCCTTAGAAACAGTCCGATATCTTGATCTCGAAGCTTGGTCGCTTCAAGTTTTTGGTCAGTCTATGCTCTCAAAGAGGAGAACCGTGTTTTCTTCCTCAAGTGACGACACAGAAATTGCATGAAAAATTTTAGGCTGATTTCTCACAAAATCAACACCCTACACCAAAGCTATATCCGTTTCAAATCTTGTAAAACTTCGGTGGCTGATTGATAGCGATCGCTAAAATGATAGCAAACCATCTTATCTAAAATTGCCGCTAATTCTTCACTCACTTGCACCGTTTGCCGCCACATCACATTCCCCGTTTCTGGATCTGGGTGAAGTTCTTGCGGTGGTATCCCAGTTATGGCTTGAATGCCAATCATTCCTAAAGCATAAATATCACTGCATAAACGGGGATGACCGGCAAATTGTTCTGGAGGTGCATAACCCCGCGTCCCGATGGCTACTGTGGCTAATTCTGTTTGCTCACTACTCGGCGGTTGCATCAATTTCACAGCACCAAAGTCAATCAACACCAGCCGATTATCTTGAGCGCATCTAATAATATTAGTCGGTTTGATATCACGATGAATCACTCGATGCTGGTGAACAAATTCTAGAACTTCTAAAACTTGTTTGAGCATCTCGATCACAAATGATTCATTCTGCACATTCTGCACAGGTGGTAATTCTTCACTGAGAGTATGTCCCTCAATATATTGTTGAATTAAATAAAATTCTTGGTCATCTTCAAAATAAGCAAGTAGTTCGGGAATCTGATGATGTTTCCCCAAAGATTCTAAAATTTCAGCTTCACTATTAAACAACCTGCGAGCAACTTGCAAAAATCTTGTATCTTGACGGGCTGGCATTAACTTTTTAACTACACAAATCGGATTTCCCGGTCGTTGAGTATCCTGTGCTAAATAAGTGCGACCAAATCCACCAGCACCGAGAACTTGAGAGATTTTGTAGCGTCCACCCAAAAGCAAATCACCTGATTTTGTTTCTCGTGAATCAATTGGGGGAAGAAAATCAACAGACGAGTCGGGGATTGCTGTTTTGTCTTCTAAGAGTACATTTAATTGGGCGATCACTTCTTGTTGTTTTTCAACTTGCAGAATGATCACCTGAGTTTGTCGCTGATTTTGGTAGTTAGTATAAGCAATCACACAGATACTACTAATCACTAAAGCAAGAGCAGAAGGGATTAACGGCACCCATCCGGCTTGCAAAAACAAAGCAACGCAGATTACTACTAAGCCAAGTAGAGTTGTCCCTACTACCACTAGCAACAGCAACGGATTTTGCCACCGCCATGCTAAAACACTACCTAAAAGCGACCAGCCCCAGACCCAAATAAGTTCCACCCAGTCTGGCCAGTACCAAATTAGCGATCGCCCATCCAACACTGTACTGATGAGTTGACTAGCTATCTGTGCATGAATAAACAGAGCAGGCATTCTAGCTGGTTGATCTGGCAAAGCGCTGTAGGGTGTATAAAAGCCACCTGGAGGTAGATTAGCCGCAGTAGTGCCGATAATTACAAGACGGTCTTTAAATAAACTGGAATTGACTTGGCCATTAAGAACATCTGTGAGGGTTACTTGGTCGGCGAGGCTGTTGGGGTGACGGTAATTTAATAATATTTGATAGCCATCTGCATCCAGATGTTGGTAGCTACCGGAATTAGCTTGTAAACGTGGAAATAGGGTTTTACCTAACTGAAAATCTCCTTTATTAGTGAACTGGTATTCAATGCCTTGTTTTTCCAGATAATTAATTGCTATTAACGCACCAAATGCAAATGATGTTGTACATTTCTTGTCTGTAGATTTGGCAAATAGCAAACTGCGGCGGAGGATTTGGTCATTTTCATTGTCAGCAACCACATCACTAAACCCAACATTATCTATAGGAAAATTGGGTGGCGGTGGCATTTCATCTCTACCCAAACTGCTGAATAGACAGGTGCTGATAATGTTATCTTGATTTTGGAGATTAGCCGCCAAATTGTTGTGTTCTGGTTGGAAAAGATATAAACCAACGATTCGCGGTTGATAAGACTCTATTTTCTTTAATAGCTGATTGATTGTACGATCTGATAGAGTCCATTTCTCTTTTTTGAGATCCTCATCAGTGATTTTTACTAGCAAAATCCGCCGATCGGGCGCTTGTGCTGGACGCGATCGCAACATCTGGTCATAAACTCTTAACTCCCAAGGCTGTAACCATTTGAGTTCCCGAACTCCCCAAATAAAAGCGGTGACTCCCACACTGGTAACTAAAATAATTTGCAACCAGCTTTTACTCTTGGAAGTTTCACGGGAATCCTGAACTTTGACAAAGGGGACACGGAGTTTTTCTAATAGTCCACTAATCACGGCGTTGCGGCGGTAGCCTGAATTGGGTAGATGTTGCTGGCGCAGAAGTTAATTTTCGGAATCTAGGTTAAAAGCTAGTTAACCTGAAGCTCCTATTAATGTAGCAATTTACTTGCTGGTTAGAGACCTTAGCGTATTCCTACTTTTAAAGCTTAGGCGCAGTGTCAACCACAGAAGCGGCTAATTCTCTGCTTGAGATGTGTGAGCATCTTCAACAGAACTTGCAATTGGGAAAGAAATAGGATTAGTAGATGGGGTTAGTGAGTCTAACTGGGTTTGTTCGAGTGATGCTTCGATACTCGAATCATCAAAATAGGAGCCAACGATTTTATCATAGTTAGAAGCAACAGCTAAAAAAGCGCCACCCAAAATATAGATAGGTAATGGCAGATTAAATTCTTGCAACCAGTCAAACAGTTCTGCCAAGGCAAATAGCACAAAAAAGCAGGCAAGCCAAACCCTCATATTTTCATTCCCCAGATTCAAACAACTCTATTACTAGCTTAAATAGCTTGCATAATAGTTGATGTAGTACATAATCACCAACTTACAACCTCTATAACTCTAGATAGATGTAGTGAGAGTTATAGCATCTGCTATATTCCAATATCTACTAGAAAAATAAAATATTTAGCTTATGCCAGCAATCGAACAGCCAAGGATTGCACAGTTGGTTCGTGAGACTCGGCAGTGCCTCAAACTTTCACAGGTAAAACTGGCAACGATGCTAGGGGTTTCGTTCCACACTATAAACCGATGGGAAAATGGACGGACACGACCTTCGCCACTGGCTATGCAACAAATTGAAAAGCTACTATACCAAATGGGAGAACCCGGTGAAGCGCTTTTAGCCAGATACTTTCAAAAATAAGGAGCAGAGACTGTGACTGCTGAAGTGACAGTAACTATTACCCAAGATGTTGAACAGGTCTTAGCTAGGATCAGCGATGCTTTTATCATATTGGATCGGGAATGGCACTACACCTACGTTAATGACAAGCTAGCCGAACTAGCCGGGATGAATCAGGAAGACTTCTTAGGCAAGAGTATTTGGGAGTTTCCTGACACAGTTAATAGCCGACTCTACACTGAACTGCACCGGGCTGTTGCCGAACAAGTTCCAGTAAATTTTGAGTATTTTTATCCCAAATGGCAGCGCTGGTTGGAAAACCGCGTTTATCCCTCAGAAACTGGCGTATCAATCTTAATTACAGATATTACTGAGCGCAAACGCAGCCAACAGCTTCTAACTGCACAGTATGCGATCGCTCACGTCCTCTCTGAGGCAACTACGCTTGTAAATGCGGTTCCAGCTATTCTACAATCCTTGTGCGAAAGTTTAGGATGGCAAGCTGGTATTTTCTGGAGTGTAGACGATGAAGCTAATGTTCTACACCGCATGAGTACTTGGTATTCATCTGACTTAGAGAAAGAACCATTCAACCTGCACACAATTGCTTTGAGTGAAGGTTTAACTGGTCAGATTTGGGCAAGTGGTCAACCTGTTTGGATTTCAGAACCCGCCCAAAACGAGAATTTTTTTGCAGCCGCCATCGGATTTCCGATTCGGCTGGATAATAAAATCTTAGGTGCGATCGAATTTTTCAGCGATCAAATTTTAGAGCCTGACACCAATTTACTGCAAATGATGAGTGCGATCGCCACTCAAATTGGTCAGTTCATCGAGCAGCAGCGAAGTTCGTCGTTATTGCAAGAAAGTGAGGAAAAATATCGTCGGATTTTTGAAACCTCAGGTGTCTCGATTGGGGAAGAAAATTTTCCCCTTGTTAAAGATTTAATTGATAATCTAAAAGCTCAAGAGGTTACAGATTTGCGGCAATATTTGGGTGAACAGCAGCAAGTAGAAGAAAATCTGCGTCATAGTGAAGCACGCTACCGCTCACTGGCAGAAGCAAGCGCATCCATCGTTTGGAGCGCAGGGCCTTGGGGCAACGTTGTTGACGAGATTCCGACTTGGGAGGCGTTCACTGGGCAAAGTCTCGAAGAATACAAAGGATGGGGCTGGATTGAAGCACTGCACCCAGATGACCGGACATCTGTAGCTGCTATTTGGAGACAGGCCTTTTTTGGACGCAGCGTTGCAGTTGCCGAGTATCGTGTTCTGCGGCATGACGGCGAATACCGTGACATGGCTATACGCGGTGTGCCTATACTTGACGAAATAGGCGAAATCCAGGAATGGGTAGGAATGTGCATGGATATCAGCGAACGCAAGCAAGCTGAGGCAGAACATGAGCAACTGCTGGCGCTACTGAAAACAGAACAGACTCGCTTGGTTGAAGCTAACGTTCTGCTTGATACCCTCTTCAATAACGCACCTGTAGGTATTGGCCTATGGGATGAGAAATTGAGATACGTTCGATTGAATGACGCTTTAGCTGAGATTAATGGTTTTCCCCAAGAGGTGCATATCGGTAAGACCCTCGTCCAAGTGCTACCTGGGTTAGATTCTGCGGTCATGGAAGCTTTCCGCCATGTGATCGATACAGGAGAATCTATTGCCCAAGAGACCAGTGGAGAGACACCCGCTGCGCCTGGAAAGCAGCGGCACTGGTCGGTAAATTACTATCCGATTAAACTGCCAGGTGATATTACTTGGGTGGGTGCAATCTGCGAGGAAATCACCGATCGCAAGCAAGCAGAAGTCGAGCGGGAACAGCTATTTGAGCGAGAGCAAGCGGCTCGTGTTGAGGCTGAAACTGCCAAAGAGCAAGTTACCCAAATTTTAGAGAGTATTACTGACGGCTTTCTTGCCTTTGACAGTGAGTGGCGCTTCACCTACCTCAATCATGAGGGAAGCAGAACTCTGGGGCGTTCCTGCGAGGATCTGCTCGGAAAAAATTTGTGGTCAGAGTTTCCAGAACTGGCTGGTACCAGCTTTGGTCAACTTTATCAAAGCGCAGTTGCTCTAGGAATGCCGCTTGAACTTGAAGATTATTACCCACCCTTTGATGCATGGTTTGCGGTTCGCGCCTATCCTTCAGCCACAGGGTTATCAGTTTATTTCCGTAACATTAATGTACGCAAGCAGGCAGAGGCAAAACTGCGCGAGAGTGAGGCGTGTTTTCGGCTGATGGCTGAGAATTCAACTGATATTATTTCACGCCATACAGTAGATGGAATTCTTCTGTACGTTTCACCAGCTTGCTACACAGTACTGGGGTATCAACCAGAGGAACTAGTAGGTCATCACAGCCAGGAGTTAGTTCATCCAGAGGATTTGGCAGAGATTGCCAAGAATTACCCAGTCAATGCCGATTTACCAGATATTTATACCATTACTCACCGTGCTCGTCACAAAGACGGACATTATATCTGGTTGGAAACAACTATTCGAGCTATTCGCGATCGCCAAACTAAAGAAATTTTAGAAATGCAAGCGTCTTCGCGAGATATTACTGAGCGCAAACAGGTGGAGGAAGAGCAGCTTTTTATCGCTGAGGCTAGTGGGATTTTGGCTGCATCATTGGACTACGAGACAACCTTAGTCAATTTAGCGCGTTTGGCAGTGCCTGAAATAGCTGATTGGTGCTTAGTTGATATTATTTGTGAGAATCAATTAGTCCGCCGGGTTGCAGCAGCCCATACCGATCCAGGGAAACAAGAATTAGTAGAACAGTTACAAAATTATCCGCCTGATTTGACACGAAAAGAAGGTGTTGCTGAGGTAATACGGGCAGGTAAATCACAAATTATTCATTTTATTTCTGATGAACAGATACAAGTGGCAACCCACAATGCCGGTCACCTAAAAATCTTGCAAGAGCTAAATCCTACATCTGGCATGAGTGTACCGCTGATAGTTCGGGGACGGGTACTGGGAGCTATAACTTTGGTATCTTCTTCAGGTCGTTGCTACGACAGCAAAAGCTTGATGTTGGCTGAGGAATTGGCTTGTCGTGCGGCGATCGCTGTTGATAATGCCCGACTCTACACAGAAGCACAGCAATCTCAACAAGCGGCTTTACGAGCAGCATCTCGCACCGCGCGTCTGCAAACCATTACCGCTGCGCTTTCTGAATCTCTGACTCCGGCACAGGTTGCTGAAGTAATTGTCGAGCAAGGTATGGCAGCTATGGGAGCTAGTTCTGCTTTAGTAGCACTAGTCACTAAAAGCGGCACTGAATTAGAAATTGTCCGAACTGTTGGTTATCGACAAGAAACAATAGATTTATGGCGTCAATTTTCTATTAATGCATCCGTACCACTTGCAGAAGCAGTGAGAAACAAGCAGCCCATCTGGCAACAGTCAACAACAGCGAGGATTGCCCGTTACTCACATCTTGCTAAAGAATACGCCCAGGTTGACTACGGTGCTTGGATTTCAATTCCATTGATCATCGAAGGACGAGCCATAGGTGGCATGTCTCTAGCTTTTGCCGAGATTCAGGAGTTTAATCAGGATGACCAAGCTTTCATGCTGGCACTAACACAGCAGTGCGCTCAAGCGATGGAACGTGCCCGCCTATACGAGGCAGAGCAAACGGCACGGGAAGCAGCAGAAAATGCTAACCGGATTAAAGACGAGTTTCTTGCAGTCCTTTCTCATGAATTGCGATCGCCACTCAACCCAATTTTAGGATGGTCAAAGCTACTCCAAACCAAAAAACTTGATGAAAAGACAGTTCCTCAAGCGCTGAAGACTATTGAGCGAAATGCTAGGTTACAGGCTCAACTGATTGAAGACTTGCTGGATATCTCCCGGATTTTACAGGGTAAACTTAGCCTGAATATCTACCCAGTTGATCTAACATCTGTAATTTCAGCAGCAATGGAAACAGTGCGGCTATCGGCAGAAGCGAAGTCAATTGAGGTGCACATCAGCCTGCAACCAAATCTGGGGCAGGTTTTGGGTGACTCCAGCCGATTGCAGCAAATCGTCTGGAACCTGCTCTCAAACGCAGTTAAGTTTACACCTGCGGGGGGACGAGTTGACATCCGACTATCATCATGTTCTAATTCCAACTCAGCACTAATTCAAGTCAGCGACACTGGCAAAGGCATCGATCCCAATTTTCTGCCTTACGTGTTTGAATATTTTCGCCAAGAGAACAGCAGCACCACCAGAAAGTTTGGTGGATTGGGATTAGGGTTAGCGATCGTCCGTCACTTAGTCGAACTGCATGGCGGCACAGTCCAGGCAGAAAGCGGAGGCGAAGATCGGGGAGCAACTTTTACCGTGAGACTCCCACTGATCCAAAATCAATTAGAGATTAAACAGGATAGTAGCAACTCAGAGACATCCTCAAATTTAAATGGTGTCAATATTTTAGTAGTGGATGATGATGCAGATACGCGAGAATTTATTGCCTTCTTGCTAGAGCAGTATGGGGCAAATGTGACAGCAGTAGCATCAGCAAATGAAGCACTAGCTGCTTTAAGCCAATCCTTGCCAGATATACTTTTAAGCGACATTGGGATGCCAGAAGTGGATGGATGTATGTTCATGCGACAGTTGAGAACATTGCCAGCAGAGCAAGGAGGGAAAATTCGAGCGATCGCACTTACCGCCTATGCTGGAGAAATGAACGCCAAGCAGGTACTTGCAGCCGGATTTCACAAGCATCTTGCCAAACCAGTAGAGCCAGCCGAGTTAGTAGATGCGATCGCCAACTTAATAGCTGAATAAACCTGCTTCTACCTTCATCCTTTATTTAGTTTTTATTTTTCACTGATGAGTGTTGGTGGAGTAATAGCTGCATATTCTTTGGGTGTAAGCAAAGCTTCCTGAACATCAATCTTCTTGGGCAGGATTTTTTCGTTATAAAATAAATCAGCAACACTTTGTTGAGCTTTCATCAACTCTGGAGTAATTCCTTTGAGTCGATAATTAG
Source organism: Nostoc sp. ChiQUE02 (assembly GCF_034531305.2). Taxonomy (NCBI): domain Bacteria; kingdom Bacillati; phylum Cyanobacteriota; class Cyanophyceae; order Nostocales; family Nostocaceae; genus Nostoc; species Nostoc sp. ChiQUE02. Next base: position 59,012 of record NZ_JAVRBN020000009.1, on the reverse strand, counting down.
CGCGTCCAGAAATTATTTCTTGAATCGGTAGATCGATTTTGAGTACAGGTGCTATAAGTTTAGCCACCTCTTGACGATTTGCTTCTGCCCATTGACCGTTTTTATCAATCTCTTCCAGGATAATCCGAAGTAATTCTGGATTTTCTCTAGCAAACTCGCGTGTTCCTACATAGTATCCGCCTGGAGTTCCAATATTTGTAGCATCTCGGAGCACACGCGCACCGTGGAGTTTTTCTACCAAAGCTAAGTGAGGATCGCCAGTTACCCAAACTGGAATAGTGCCTTGAATAAATGCACCACGGGCTTCGACATTGGGCATACTCAAGACTTTAATATCACTGTATTTTAAACCCACTTCTTCTAAAGCTTTAATGATAAAATAGTGAGAAGCAGAACCTTTTTGAAAGACGACTTTTTGTCCTTTTATTTGGGCTAAAGTCTTAATTGGAGAACCTTTAGGAACAGCGATTGCACTCCCTTTACCTGAAGTGGCAGTAATTCGTCTTCCAGCAAGATAGACGATTCTGGCTCCAGCAGCTTGAGCAAAAATTGGAGGAGTTTCTCCAACTGAACCAATATCAATTTTGCCGACATTCATCGCTTCCATGAGTTGCGGCCCTTGAGCAAATTGTGCCCATTCAACTTTGACACCCAAGGGTTCTAAACGCTTTTCTAAAACTCCTGTCACTCTAACTAAATCACCAGAGCTTTGATATCCAATTCGCAGCACTTTTGTTTTAAAAGTAATGTTTCTTGTCGCTGCTGCATCTGCTTTCGGGTCGGTTGCAGTATTTGTAATATTGCTGGTTGACGTACAACTTATTAATGTGGTAGATAAAGCCAAAAAACCAGGCGTTACAAATAATACTATTTTACTGATTATTGTTGAATTAATTTTCACAGGATTGCTAAACATTTTTAAAACTCCAGCTTCTAATCTCTTATAGAAAGAAAGCTAATCAAATTTCAACTAGTTTAATTGACGCTTTTTAATCTACTTGTGAGCATTTTATTAGTATTAAACCCGTCTAAAAGCTTATCTATTTTTTGATTAAATTAGAGTGTTTATAAACACTATTTTTTATAAAACTGATATACACTATACAGTTTTTATAGAGTTTTTTAGGGTAATAATGACAAATATTTTTATAGGCTTTTAATAAAAAAACACATTATTTAGGGTGATTTATTTAAAAAAAATTAACCTATTAGCTCAATTTTTGCCTGTTTAATTTAGGAACTATGGTAAATACTTTTCACCTATTATTCTAGTTTAGTAGAGACACAATTTATTGCATCTCTACTTCAGATATAGAGATTAAAATGGACGACTACCTGCAAGGCTAACCCGTTTCAAGACCCTTCGCTCGTTTGGATCAAATGCTTGACGGTAATGCAAGGTAGCTTGATTATCCCAGTAGACAATATCGCCTACAGACCATTTATGTTGGTAGTAGAATCGGGGCTGATTCAAATGCTGACGCAACTGTTCAATTAGTTTAGATCCTTCTTCAGGCTGTAACCCTACAATCTCTACTTCAGTAGCAGCATCTAAGTAAAGATGCTTTTTGCCACTCTCAGGATGTGTCCTAACTAAAGGATGGGGAAAGATAGGACTTATTAAAGGAATATTCTTATCTAAACGATACAGAGGGCGGGGTGCATTCCGGTCTTGCAAAAATGGGTTATAGGTAATTAACTGTAAATCTGCAATCCGTTCTTTGGTGGTTTCATCTAATGCCTCATAGGCTAAATTAGTATTTAACCAATAAGTATTTCCGCCTTGAGAAGGTATTTCCAAAGCATAAAGAAGTGAACCACTAGATGGGGTGGGAGTCCATTTGTGGTCAGAATGGAAAGTTAGTTCTCCAGTACCGGCATAGCCGCCATCGACATTAGAAATCGGAATCACCACCGGAGTTTCTCCTGGTTTAGAAGCCAATACTGGAGTTTCATCAGATGGTACAAAGAGTGCGCCAAAGTATAGAGCGAAGTTCAAAAGTTCTTGATCAGAAAGCCTTTGGTCTTTGAAAATCAAGATATGGCGATCGCGCAGAGCTTGCTTAAGTTGTAATATGACTTCAGGTGCAATAGGTTGACTGGCATCAAGATCAGTAACTATGGCTCCCAAAGGAGCATCAATAGGCCTAATTTTAACTTTTGTCAAAGTCGAGGAAGGCATAACATTCTCCTGTGTTTTATTCTTGGGGATAACTACTTATTAGCTAAAACCTCTGAGGGAGTAATTTTGGCATACTCTTCAGGTGTCAAAAACCCATCTCTAACATTCACTTTTTTGGGGATAAGTCCTAAGCTGTACCACTTATCTGCAACCTCTTGTTGCTTGGTAATGGTTTTCTCAGTAATCGGTAGCAGCCCATAGTCATATTTATCATGCATGACTTCTAAAGTAGGTGGATCTAGCTGAGTTACAGGAGCAAGCAGTTGTGCTACTTCTTTGGGATGATCCTTAGTCCAAATTTCTGCCTTTTCTAACTCCTCTAGAAACACTTTAATTACGTCAGGATGAGCCTGATAAAACTGGCGTGAGGTTGAGTAAAAGTTTCCAGTATCCCGCAACTTATCGCCATCTGTTAAAACACGAGCTATTTTCTTTTGTACATTTCTGGTAGCGAATGGCTCCCAAATATACCAAGCATCCACCTTGTTCTGACTGAATGCCGCATTTGCGTCTGGCGGCGCTAAAAAAACTGATTGGACATCGCTCAGTTTCAGCCCCGCATCTTCCAATGCCTTAACTAATAGGTAGTGTCCAATGGAGGCTTTCTGGAAAGCTACTTTTTTGCCCTTCAAATCGGTAACGCTTCTAATCGGTGAGTTGACAGGAACTAAAAGTGAAATAGCTTTACCACTAGGACGTGTAGTCGCTAGATAAACAAGAGGCGCTCCTGCTGCTTGTGAAAATACAGGAGGCGATTCGGCTGTAGATGCGATATCTAGTCCATTTGCATTCAGAGCTTCTAGCTGTTGTGGCCCAGCTGCAAACTCAGCCCACTGTACTTTAAAACCCAGAGGCTCTAATCGCTTTTCTAAGGAACCCTGTTTTTCTAAAATTGCTAAAGCGGTAAGTTGTTTTGAACGTACAATCCGTACTACTTGCTTTTCTGTTGGCTTCTCTATAGTGCTAGATGAAACCACCGATTCAGGCGAAGTTGCCGACTGTTGAGTGTTATTTTTTGCTTTGCTACAACTCGATAGGGCTGTTGATAGCATTAAGCAGTAGCCCAGAGCAAACAACAAGGAACGACGTGTTGTTCTCTGGCTTTTTCTGAATTCAAACTTTCCTTTTAAAGCTGGCATGGGTTGTTTTATTAATTTCCCTCTAGGTGGTTAGAACAATGATGATTAATTGCAATGTAAAAAAACAAAAAATCTTATTTATTAATTTATTTAAAAACTAAAATAAATATTTTTTATAAATTTAAAAACTTTATTAATGAAATTAGGGAAGAGAGTGGGTATTACCCACCCTGCAACGACTCGAGGAACTGAAAATTTAATAGTTAGGAGGGAAAAATTTAGGAAGTGGAGTGAGAAGATCCCACTCCAATGTTGTGCTCGTGGAAGATTGAAACTTGTGAGTAAAACTCTGTCTTGTTCGTGTTCAGTTTTGCTAATGCTTCCAAGCGACTAGGATTGTAGCTTTGAGTTCTTCTGTAAAATGTCCAGACGGCTCAACTGCTAGTAGCGCTTCTCTAAGATCCTTTTCAAATGCTGGGGCGTTATCGCCATAGAAAATTTTAAGAGAGAAGGCTGTAGTGTATAAGTAGCCAAGATAGCTATCGACAGTCCAAGACTTTTCAAATGGCACTTCATAGCTTTCCTGACGAGCAAAAGCCGAATTTGCAATTACAACTTCATGGGGAGGATCGACTGGCTTACGAGTCCCTTGTCCTCGTTGTCCAGTCCGCCGCTCATCACCTAACCATTTCTTCACTACTCCAACAGCAGCTTGTTTCCAAGGTAGATTGCTTTCCCAAGGGTTATCACCAGTCTGAAGCAGTGCTATTCCACCATCATCATTCAGCAATTCATAAAGGCGTTCAAGGACTAATTCGCGTTCCATCCAATGGAAGGCTCTACCAATGGTGGTTAATTTAAATTTCCCTAAACTAGAGTCGATAAATTCTGCTCCTTGTTGTAACCAAGTGATATTATTGGCTCCAACTGCTGCTGCTTGCCGTTTAGCTTCCGCAATCATGTCGGGATCGGGATCGATCGCCACAACTTCTTCAAATTTGGTTCGCAGAGGAATTGAAATTAATCCTGGGCCAGTACCTAAATCAAGGAGTCGTCCTTGACCATTGAGATTAAATATTTCGGCTAGTTTGTCGAATACAACAGGTGGGTATTTGGTTCTATATTGAGCGTAGCCTTCTGCGGCTCCCTCAAATAAACTTGGGTCGTAGGTAGGAAGTGTTTTTAGTTGAGTCATATCAATTTTGGATTTTGGATTTTGTAGAGACGCGATTCATCGCGTCTCTCTGTCGAAATGAGGGAGCAGGGGGAAATAACCAATGCCCTAAGAATATTGCGTGATAACGGGTAGCTGATCGTTGAGTACCCAATCGCCGATCGCACGCAATTTGTAATCCACAGGATCGTGGAGGGTAAAGGTTCGCAAATCTCGCCAGTAACGGTCAAATCCATATTTTGTTGCTGTGGCGCGAGTTCCGGTAACTTCAAAGATGCGATTGGTAATATCTATACCTACACGGGTAGCTAATGCCTTGGACGCGGAAACTACGTTAGCGAAGCTCGCCGCAGGCATCGCAACTTCTCCCCTCTCTTGATGAGTCAGCGCTACATCCTTTTCCCATGCTGCTTTTTGTGTAGGTTAGTTTTTGCAAACCGATGCAATAAAGGTACAAATCAATGCGATAAAGGTACAAACCGATGCATCAAAGGTACAAATCGATGCAATAAAGGTGCAAGTTGATGCAATAAACGTGCAGATTGTTGGTATCAGACACAGAATTTAGAAGAAATGTAGAGTGAGCCTTGCCCACTCTACAAGTGAACAGAGGAAATGGAACATGGAACGTTGTAAAGATGGGCATTGGTCATTGGGCATGGGGTATAGTCATTCTTTCCTTATTCCCCATTCCCCATTCCCTATTTCCCAGCTAGATATTCGTTGGCAGCTTTCTCAACACCTGTACCCTTGAAGAAGTCTTGATTGAGACTGGTGTACAACTCCAAGGGATGGATTGAGAGGAAGTAGCGGAGGTCTTCTTCGGTAATGATTTCACGTTCTGCCATTGAGTAGGCGTTGGCTGTAACGGCAGTGATATCAGGCACATCCCAGTGACCGGAATCTGAACCTAAGAAGGCTTTAACGCGATCGCCAAAAGGATTAGCTGCACGATTAAAAGCTTGGCTTACACGGGTATCGTCTGATTCTGTACCGAAGTAAAAATGATTCAAGAAGCGATCGCGCACATCTTCTGGCTTCTCAATTCCTGCTAGTTCAAATTCGTCGAGTTGGCCTGGATCTTCAGGAGCCAATAGTTGATGGTGGAATCCTAAACCGTCACCAATTTTATCTAAGCGTCCATCTACCAGTTCGCCACCGTAGCGGGTATACAACTCTACTAGTGCTTCCTTATCGATAATGGCAGGATTGTTATTTGACAACAAATGTTGTTTGTTACGGGTTTCCCAGTGCCAAATAATATCAGCGTATAAACTAGCACCCCAAGCTGAACCACCTTCTAGGAAGGCAAACTTTAATTGCGGGAAACGACGGGTAACTCCGCCAAAGAACAGCGATTTGCATAATGCTTCTGCTGCAAAGGCAAAGTGATTAATGTGATTGTACTGGGCGTTGGTGACAGAACGCTGTGTTGTCCAACCTTGGCTAGAAGCATGAGTTGTGGGTACAACTTTCAGTTCTACGCACTTAGCCCAGAATGGATCGTAATCATACTGGCTATCTAAGCCAAAGTTATCAATCCAAACCACTTCGTTAGCCACTTCTTTGCCGTATTTTTCAAAGGCAGGAATTGGACGACGGACGTAACCAGGAATTTGAATTGCTTTGAGTCCCAGAACATTCACTGCATATTCCAACTCTTCAATCCCTTCTTCGGGAGTGTGCAGGGGGATGGCGGCGATGGGTGTTAATCGGTCAGAATAAGGGCGGAAAATATCAGCATGGTAGGTGTTAACTGCTCGACAAACAGCACGCCGCATTTCTTCGTTGCCGATATTCGGAGCCATTGTTGCCAAGTTGGGGTACACAACCGCAAAGTCTGTACCTGCTTCTTGCAAGCGTTCGTGCAGCAACTTGGGCAAGCTAATAGTAGCTAAATTCAAAGTATTTTTTGTTGGACGACCCCACCAGTTAGGGCGATTGGAGCGATAAGCAAAACGTTCTTCCCAAGTTTGCTTGTACCACTTAAAGCGGGAAGATCCTAGTAAATTTTCTTTGAAACGTTCGACAAGTGCAGTTCCACCAACTTGCTCTAAATAATCCAAGACTGCTGGTTCAAATTCTTGGGTATGTACATCAGTGTCAATAATCGGATAACCAAGTTTTTCCCGAATTTGAGCAGACCTGGTTTTTTGTGGACGGTCTAGAGCAATCGTCATGATAATTTACCCTAAATTATTCAAATTGTTTATGGGGATTGGCAAAGACGCAGAATCAATCCTTTGTAGAGACGGCGATTTATCGCGTCTCTTACCTGATTTATCGCGTCTCTTACCTTAATTTCCCAGCCAAAAATTCATCTGCTGTTTTCTCCACAGCCGTACCCTTAAAAAAGTCACGATTCAGGCTGGTATACAACTCCAAGGGATGAATTGACAGGAAATATTGCAAATCTTCTTCGGTGATAATCTTGCGTTCTACCATTGAATAGGTATTAGCTGCGATCGCAGTAATATCAGGTACATCCCAATGACCAGAATCAGAACCCAAAAATGCTTTAACGCGATCTCCATAGGGATTAGCTTTGCGGTTAAAGGCTTGAGCTACACGGGTATCATCTGATTCTGTCCCGAAGTAGAAGTGATTCAAGAAGCGATCGCGGATATCTTCTGGCTTGCTAACTCCTGCAACGGCGAATTCATCCAAATCACCTGGTTCTAGGGGAGATAATAACTCGGCGTGGAAACCTAAACCGCTACCTAGTTGATCCAAACGACCGTGTACTAATTCACCACCATAGCGCGTATAGAGTTCTAGCAATTCTTCGCGATCGATATTGGCGGGATTGTTATTTTCCACCAAATGATCTTTATTGCGGGTATCCCAGTGCCAGATCAAATCAGTGTATAAACTAGCACCCCAAGCTGCACCTCCTTCCAGGAAAGCAAACTTGAGAGTGGGGAAGCGGTGAGTTACACCACCAAAAAATAGAGATTTACATAGTGCTTCCGCAGCCGATGCAAAGTGACCAATATGATTGTATTGGTAATTGCTAATCGAACGCCGATTGATCCAGCCCATACCGGAAGAATGGGTGGTGGGTACAACTTTCAGTTCTACGCACTTAGCCCAGAAGGGATCGTAGTCATATTTACTATCCAAGCCAAAAGTATCAATCCAGATGGCTTCGTTGGCTACTTCTTCGCCATACTTCTCAAAGGCGGGAATCGGGCGGCGGATATGTCCGGGGATTTGAATAGCTTTGAGTCCCAGCACTTTCACCGCATATTCCAATTCTGCGATCGCCTCTTCGGGCGTATGCATGGGAATAGCGGCAATGGGTGTTAGGCGATCGCTATAAGGTCGGAAAATATCAGCGTGGTACGTGTTAGTTGCACGACAAACAGCCCGCCGCATTTCTTCATTGCCGATGTGTGGAGCCATCGTTGCCAAGTTGGGGTACACAACGGCAAAGTCTGTACCAGCTTCTTGCAAGCGTTCGTGTAATAGTTTTGGCAAACTAACTGTGGCTAAATTTAAAGCGTCGTTCGTAGGACGAGTCCAGAAAGGAGGGCGGGCAGTGCGGTAAGTGCGGCGTTCATCCCAAGATTGCTTAAACCATTTAGAGCGAGATGCACCAGGTAAGTGTTCTTGAAAACGCTCTGCAATCGCAGTTCCAGCAACTTGCTCTAAATAGTCTAAGAATGCTGGGGGAAACTCTTGGGTATGTACATCAGTATCAATGATAGGATAGCCCAATTTTTCCCGAATTTGAGCAGACTTGGTTTTTTTTGGACGGTCTAGTGCAATAGTCATAGGTTCTACCTGATTTTTCAATTTGATTGGGTAGATAGTCAATGCCGATTCAGAAGGTTGTTTACTCTCTTCTCAACAGCAATTCTTTTGAAGAAGTTGGGATTTTTCTTTATATGTGGCGTGACTAGTAAAGATAAAATCTCGAAAATCAGCTTCACTGATAATTTCCTTCTCCATAAATTACCTCTGCGCCTCTGCGTGAGTTTTTCATATCTTTAATCAACAAGAACAATAAAATTAACGCGGCTGTTCATTAACAGCCCAATCTGTTAATTTAAAGTCAGACTTTGCTAAACCCTGCGAGACTAAAAAATTCTTTGTTCCCTCTAAAAGCTTCACACCCTCGGCTGGTAATGGTTCTTCTGATACCTGTTTGAGTGGGAACGATACTTTAATTATATCGATGGGATATTTAGTAGTTTGAGCATGATACTGATAATATTCTTCAGAATTAGCTTTTAAATCCTTCGCTGCTTCTGTGAGAATTGCATTAAATTTCTGGGGAAAATTAGGCTGTTTCGCTAGAAAGCTTTCGGTTGCTACAACTAATGATGTCCCCGATAAACCCTGATGATTTGCCGAAGAATCAATCACTGGAAATCCTTGTGATTTCAGAAAAGGCCCCAGATCGCTTGAGGTTGCATAAGCTCCTACATCACCACGTTCTAAAGCTGCTTTTGCCTCAGTAGTCATCAAGTGGACAACTTTTACATCTTTGGCAATTTTAGCTTCAGCTAATAGACCCAACAGGTATCTATGCATATAAGAGCCTTTCTGGGTAGCTATTTTTTGACCCTTAAGTTCAGCAAGCGATCGCGGGCCATTCTTTTTCGCTACTAACCAGGCGGTTGTATTAAATTGGCTGATCCGCAACAGTCGAGTTTCCTGACCCCTAGCTTTCAAAACTATGGCTGGTGTATCGCCTAAAGAACCAACATCTAATTGTCCGGCGACAAGCGCCTCATTTAGATCCGGCCCGTTAGGAAATCTTGCAAAAGTAATGTTTTTAAATCCTGCTTTTTGCAACTCGCGCTCTAATATTCCCTTTTTCTTTGCCCAACCAAGCGATCCTGTAGGTTCTGAACTACCTACATAACCTATACGCAGGGTAGAAATGTTATTAGATGCAGCGACAGCATTATTAACATTAACAGCCTCAACGGATTGTGCAGATTTAGTTTCGCCTTGGCTACATGCTGTAGTTAGTAGCAGTAGGACGCAAGCAACCGAGGTTGATAATCTGGAAGTAAATTTATTTTTACTGATAGAACCTGTTACTACTGGTAACGACAGCATCACTTTTTTCTCCGCCGTATTATACGCCGTGTGTAACTTTCTCTTAGACCTAACCCCCAACCCCTTCCCTACAAGGGAAGGGGAGCAGGAATCAAAGCCTCTCTACCTGTGGGGACTGCGGTGTATACACAAGTCTGAAATACCTGATGAATCTGGATTTTACCCCACCCTAACCCTCCCCTTGGAAAGGGGAGGGAACTAGATATTCTTTCCCCCCTTTCCAAGGGGGGATTAAGGGGGGTAATTCGAGTTGTGTAACACCGTAGCCCTGTAGGGGAGAGGAATGGAAGCGGGGTTCTAAGAATAAGTTGCACATCGCGTTACTATTTCATCTGCTTCAGGATTTGGAATGTTTGATCCGCTTTTGCTGTTGAAGTGCGTTTATGCCCCCAACCGATGTTTTCTCGATAACTACCCAGTAGCCCAACTTCTGCCAATTCTGCCTCATTGACTGAAGCCGTCACATCGCTTTCTGGTGCTACATAAAGAGCATCAACTGGACAATACAATTCGCACATATAACAGGTTTGGCAGTCACTCTGTCGAGCAATGGTTGGCGGCGCATCAGGTACACGGTCAAACACGTTGGTTGGACAAATGTTCACGCAGATATTACATTTTATGCACCGCGACTCGCTGACCAACTCAATCACACTAACGCTCCTATTTTGGATTGTGACTTTTCTGTACTATGTAAAGGCTGACTTTTCACCCAAACATGATCTAATCCGCCACTAATCAGGTGATGTTGCTGGTTAGCATCAAGTTCTGGATAGTCTTGATGTTTGTGCATACCACGAGTTTCTTTGCGTTCAATGGCACTGCTGTACATCCATCGCGCTGTGGCTACCATTGCCGTAGCTTCTCGCGCCCGGATTAGCTCTTTATCTGATGTTACCTGGCTACTGCGGAGTTCTTGCCAAAGATGATTTAGCTTACCCAAAGACTCGGTTAAGCCTTGTTCTGTACGGAAATAGTTCTTTTCGTAAGGGAATACTTCGGCTTGGACTGCTTGAATAATTTCATCAGTTGCCAAGGTTTGAGAGCGATCGCTCCCACTCTGTAATCCTACCTCTCCAACACCATGAACGTGGCGTTGAGTTTTGTATTCTCCCAAACTACGGCTATATTCGGCAGCCGATTTTCCCGACCAATAGCCAGAAGATATTGCCCATGCCGCGTTGTGACTACCACCGCCAGTAAATCCACCACAAATCAGTTCGCGTGTAGCGGCATCTCCAGCCGCGTAAAGTCCCCGCACAGAACTAGCACAACTCTCATCTACAATCCGAATTCCTCCCGTACCGCGCACAGTTCCCTCTAAACGCAGAGTCACAGGGAAACGTTGAGTAAATGGATCGATACCTGCACGGTCAAAGGGTAAAAAGAAGTTGGGCTGTGCTAAACGCATAGATGGCCGCATCGATTCAGCCGCTTTGTCTATGATGGCGTAAACTGGCTGTTGCAGTAATGTTTGGGCAATTACTGAACGTCTATGAGAACTGGCCCCCGGAATCACAGTACCGTCTTCGTAGGTGAAGGTTGCCCAATTATAAAACAGGGTTTTGGTGACTGAAGAAAAGGCGGGGGAGATGCCATAGGCATTGGAAAATTCCATACCCGACATCTCGGCACCTGCTTCTGCCGCCATTAGATAACCATCCCCTGTCAGGACGTTGCATCCTAACGCTTTACTTAGAAACGCACAGCCGCCTGTAGCAATGATCGTGGACTGCGATCGCACTAGCCATTTACTACCAGTTTGACGGTTCACACCTGTTGCACCAGCAACAGCACCATCGTCATCTACCAGTAGTTCTAAGGCGGGGCTATTGTCTAAAATCTTCACTCCAGCGCGTTGAATTTGCCGCCGCATCAGCCGCATATACTCCGGCCCTTGCAGCGATCGCCGGTAGGGTTTGCCTTCATCGTCGGTAGGGAAGGGATAACCCCACTCTGCTAACTGATTGACGTTTGCATAGGTCTGATCAAGTACTCGATCCATCCAATTGCGATCGGATAAAAACCCACCCAACGATTCCCGACTTGCCTTCGCTGTTTCCCGTGCTTCTGGATCGGGTGGCACGTACCACACACCATTACCAGATGCAGCGGCGCATCCAGTTGTGCCACAATACCCTTTATCTACCAGGACAACTTTAGCTCCACTTGATGCAGCACTCCATGCCGCCCAAGTTCCAGCCGGGCCACCCCCAATCACCAGCACATCCGCTTCTAAGTCGAGTTCAAAATCGGTTGTTAACGTCTTTAGCATCTATAATTTCCCCATCGATAAAGTCTTAAGCATCAAGTCTTCACCCCATCGATGCTGCAAAATATTTAGAAAGTTGCTTGCCTGTCTACTTGGCAGCTTACTAGTAGCCTTAATAAATTTTGGCTCTTTTTCCCACCAGATCAACAAACAACTACTTTATCTTGATCGATAAACCGTAGTTTGCAATATAACAAAGCTTTTCACAGTTTTCGACAAAAAGCAAGCATTTTAGCAAATAAATTCAAACGTAAAGTTATGTAAAATAAACTTTATTATCTCTCTTCAGAGACTTGCTTTTTATAGTGTTTTGTGCAAATATCCAATGTTAATACAGAAAGTACTTAATTTCGATAGACTTACCGTGGTTTAATAAATTTTTCCAAACAAGAGCAAGGAATCCTATTCCGGCTCAAGGCATTTACCTACCAATGTTTTTTAGAGTTCGAGCAAGAGTGAAAGTAGCTAATAGGCTGTCTAGCGTCTAAAGTTTACAAATTCCGAAATCCTAGCTGTTCTTGGCGAGGGTAACAAATTGGTGAGGTGCATTGGCACAGAAGGAATCGGAAATATCTGGTTTCTGGGAATAGCCTCATGGCAAAAATCTAGAGAAGACTGAAAGTTACAAAATGCCCATAACTAAAGCTCACAGTTAGTTACAGCCGACTGGGTTTTTAGTTATTTAGCCTGTTTTAACTGACTTCAGTGACTAATTCTATAGCTGAATTGTATGATATCTCAAAAGTTTTTGCCAAAAGTCTTCTGTGAAAATTACTTTTTTGAAAGTAAATGTGTAGCGGTGAAGCGCTAAATCTTTGCGGGGCGTGCAGATGTATGCCCATACTTGAAGCCGAAGAAATTCCAAGAATTATATATACGGATGTTCGCTCTTCCACAAGGTCTTGTAGCTACCAAAAAAGATTGAGCAGCGGAATTTAGTTGATATTGTGTGAGGAACAAACAACCCATGTCTAAAGTTTTGTGGAATTATTTGCTAGTGATTCCAGCTTTGTTCGGTGGACTCGTAGTCCTGTCTTCAGCTGCACTTGCTGCTGAAGTGGAAAAGACAGCACAGCCGACACAGCAAGTAGTACCAATTGACAAGATTATCCCAACTGGCATTGCTCAGAAGACTTCATCTGAATCATCTCCAGCACCTGTGAATGCAGAACCCTTGGGTAATCGTAGCGATCGCATAGAGCAAGTTACATCTGTATCACAACTCTCTGATGTTCAACCTACAGATTGGGCCTTTCAGGCGTTGCAGTCTCTAGTTGAGCGCTATGGTGTGATTGCGGGATATCCAGATGGCACATTTAAAGGTAATCGGGGGCTGACTCGTTATGAATTTGCTGCTGGCTTGAATGCAGCCCTCGATCGCCTCAACGAATTGATTGCTACTAGCACTGGAGAGTTGGTACGAAAGGAAGACTTAGCGACTCTGCAAAAACTGCAAGAACAATTTGCCTCTGAACTCGCCGCACTGCGCGGACGGGTAGATGCTCTAGAGACGCGTCAAGCTAAGGTGGAAGCCAATCAGTTTTCTACAACTACCAAACTAGTTGGTGACGCAACATTTCTAGTAGCAGATACATTTGGCGATCGCGCCAATAATACAGCTGCTGATGATACAAATGATGGGACTCAAACCATCTTTGCTTACCGTGCCAGACTTAACTTTCAAACGAGCTTTACAGGTAGAGATCAACTAACCACTCTTTTAACAGCAGGAAATAACATTCCTAACTTAGGGACGACTACAGGAACCCAGATGACCCGTTTTACCATTGATGGTGATGGGAGAGGTGATACGTATCTGAGTCAGTTAACATATCGTTTCCCATTAGGCTCAAAAGCTACTGTGTGGGTAGGTCCTAGAGCACTTCAACCAGCTGTATTTACTCCCACCTTAAATGGTGCGATTGGTGGACTAAACGGTGCTGTTTCCCGGTTTGCCACATTCAACCATACTGTTTATCGACCAGGTTTTGATGGTGCGGGTTTAGCTTTTGGGTATAAGTTTAGCGATAAGTTGCAATTAAGCTTAGGTTACATAGCAGATAATAATCAGGCTCCTAACCCTACCCGTGGACTTTTCAATGGTACTAATTTGGCACTTGCTCAGTTAACCATATCGCCCACGCGCCAGCTAGATATTGGTCTAACTTACACCCGCAAATACTATACTGATAACACTACTGGTGCTGACCCGGCTTTTAACGTTACTGGTGGTACAGGTAGCGCTTTCGCCAGAAATCCTTTTGAACAAAACTCCACTACAACCGATAACTTCGGATTTCAATTTAACTGGAGAACCACTCGGAGCTTAACTTTGGGTGGTTGGTTTGGCTATACACGCGCCCATCAAAACAGAGGCGGTGATAGTGACGCGACGATCATTAATACTGCCCTCACTGTTGGTTTTCCAGACTTGTTGAAGAAAGGCAATGTGGGTGGGATTATCGTTGGGATACCGCCTAAAGTCACGAGTAGTGATTATAGAAATGGGGCTGGAATTCTTCGAGAAGATCCAAGTACCTCTTTACACATTGAGGCTTTCTACACTTATCGGGTGAATGATAACATCACTGTAACTCCAGATTTTTATGTGATTACCAAACCAGAACATAACGATAACAACGATCCGATTTGGGTAGGTGCTCTCCGCACTACCTTTACTTTCTAACCCACAGACTTTTTTCTTTAAGAAAGATCCAACACAAAATGAGCAAAGCCGAAGAGTTTTCCTGTTTTCTTTTTTTCTAAAACCTCCTGCCTTTCTTCTGTCAATACTTATCTAGATTTTGAATACTAACATCTTCTAAATTATCTAGTTTGTCAGAATTATTGGTTGAGTTGGAGGATTTGTCATAGAAACCACCTACCTCTGCCAAAGTATAGAGGGGTCTGGCTTTAACTTCTTCGTATATGCGCCCGATATATTCGCCTAAGATGCCCACACTGACTAACTGCACAGATCCGAGAAAGAAAATTGCCATCAAAATAATCGTAAATCCCGTTAAAGGCGAATGAGGGACAAAAATACGCCAATACAAGACTAATAAAGCCATGAAGATGGCTGCCGCCGCTGCTATTAACCCTAAGTAAGTTGATAACCGCAGTGGTACTATTGAAAAAGACACTAGACCATTGATGGCAAGTGCCAAGGATTTGCTGAAAGTGTATTTAACTTCCCCAGCAAAGCGGGGGTTGCGCTCGAACCGAATTGCTGTTTGCCGAAAGCCAACCCAAGAACGCAGACCACGAATATAACGGGTGCGTTCTGGCATAGAGTTAAGAATATCTACGATCTGCCGATCCATTAAACAAAAATCACCAGTATCAGTAGGAATGTCTACATCTGCAAGCTTCTTAAGGATGCGATAAAAGAAGTAGGCAGTAGAACGCTTAAACCATCCTTCTTTGAGGCGTTGAGTGCGTTGAGCGTAGACGACTTGATAGCCCTGTCGCCATTTCTCAACCATGTCGGGGATTAGTTCTGGTGGATCTTGTAAGTCAGCATCAAGGATGATGATAACTTGACCCCGGACAAAATTGAGACCAGCAGTAACGGCAATTTGGTGACCAAAGTTACGAGCAAAACTCAGATAGCAAATGCGCGGGTCTTTTTGATGGAGGTCTCGTAGTAGTTGTAAGGAGCGATCGCGGCTACCATCATTGATTAAAATTAATTCGACAAGACCGTCCATCCGATCCATTACTGCACAGAGTCTGCGGTATAGTTCAGGAATAATTTCTTCTTCGTTATAAATTGGAACAATCAATGAATACTTTGGTAGCATCGAGGAATCTTGTTTAATTTTTGAACAGCCAAGCTGACAGATTGCTTGCGATCGTAAAGTTTTGGTTCTCAGTATACCTAGCAAGACTCAAGTTAGATTTTCATAATTTATTTATTCTTCGGGTTGATGTTATCTGAAGAGTCTGATTCTTTAAGTCTTTCTATAGCTTTTTTGGGAAAAGTCCGACGATGGCGATACCAAGTAGACCCTCCTACCAGCGTTCCAGTTAAGCCTAAGGCGAGTACTAGCGGCAAGAAATCGCCTGTATTGACTGCCTTCAGACCAGAACTACCTAGTAATACAAAAGGTAAGACACTAGGAACAGTACCAAGTGTTGTACCTAGAACATAATCTTTAAAGCTGATCGAAGTCAGTCCAGCGACAAAATTGACCAAGCCATAGGGCATGATTGGTACTAGTCGGATGGCAAACATATAAAAAAGCCCTCCACGACGCACCTCAGCATCCATCGCTTGCCAGCGTCCTGCTAATCGTTTTGCAACTGTTTGGCGTCCAATAGTCCGAGTAAAAATAAAGGCAATTATTGCCGCAATGACTGCTCCAACACTAGTCCAGACAGTACCCAGCCAAGGCCCAAAAATTGCACCTCCAGTCAAATTTAGCACCGTTGAGGGCAAAACTAACATAGTTGCCACAACGTATAAAGCAATATAAATAATAGGTGCCCAGATACCAGAAGATTTCAGCAAAGCTTGAATTTGTGCTGGTTCAATGCCACCAAGAAGATATACTGCTATACTGGTCGCAATTATGCAACTTAGTGTGAGTAGCAAAATACCAGCTTTCAAGTTCCACACTAGAATACTCCTACTTTTTTTGTAACCCAACCCATCTTTCTCAAATTTCTCCCTTAATTAATTCTTGAAAACTTCGCTTCTGGAAACTAGTAGTTCGCCAAGTTCCCTTGACGGGGTAAAGGGAAAAGGTTTTTGGCTCTTTACCCTTTAACCTTTCCCCTTTACCCAATCTAAACCCAGCAATTTTGGCTTGGCAGACTACTAGTACAGCTTGACGGAAATCCAGCTACCATCTCAATTAACAAGACTTGAGGCTTGAGCAACTGGTTAAAGGTAGGTAACCTTTCGTCACAGTGTACTAGAGTAAATATTGTATTAAAGAGTCTAGTTATCAGCGATCATAACCTTTATTTAGGCACAGACCAACAAACCGCAAGCTAGCAAGGGTTCTGTCGATGAAACTGGAAGCTCACAGTTTAGAGTTGCAAAAATGTGGGTAATTAACACAAAACTTGTATTCTTCACGACAGCCATTGTTGCGGCAAAAGTGTCATGATTACCAGGATTATCCACAAAAGAGTAAATTTTGTGGGCTGTTCTTCTTTATGAATCGTTAATCTAATACTCGCTTTTTAAATAATTTCCTGTAAAATGCTGATTAAAATCTACGGTAATTGTGTCGACTTGTCGTAGATTTAAGACCTCATACCCTGACAAACATGGAAATTCTCTGGTTTATTCCTACTGGATCTCATGACGGACGCTATTTAGGCACAGATATTGGCTCTCGTGTTGCCACACCTGATTATTTGCAGCAAATTGCCCAAGCTGTGGATAGTTTAGGCTACACAGGCGCATTGTTACCCACAGGGAGTTCTTGTGAAGATGCTTGGATAACCGCTGCCGCTTTCATCTCTGTCACCAAGCAAATGAAATTTCTCGTAGCAATTCGTCCTGGAATTACTTCCCCAGGTGCTGCTGCACGGATGGCAGCAACATTTGACCGGATTTCTAAAGGAAGATTGTTGATTAATGTGGTGACAGGTGGAGATCCGGTACAACTCGCTGGGGATGGCTTGCATCTTAGTCATGACGATCGCTATGATTTAACCGATGAATTTCTTACAGTTTGGCGGGGTATCGTCAGCGGGGAAACAGTCGATTTCCAGGGAAACTATCTGGATATCAAAGGCGGTAAACTCTTATTCCCACCAGTTCAAAAACCCTATCCACCCTTGTGGTTTGGTGGCTCATCTGCTGCTGCCAAGCGGGTTGCTGCTAAACATATAGATGTTTACCTGACTTGGGGTGAACCACCACAACAAGTTGCCCAAAAGATTGCCGAAGTTAGAAGATTGGCGGCTGAACAAGGTAGAACAGTTCGTTTTGGGATTCGCTTGCACGTGATTGTGCGAGAAACCGAATCTGCTGCTTGGGATGCTGCCAATGAGCTAATTAAGTATGTAGATGAGGATGCGATCGCAAAAGCTCAGAAAGACTTGGCTAGTTCTGATTCTGAAGGACAGCGGCGCATGAGTCAACTACATAGTGGTAGTCGAGAAACCCTAGAGATTAGCCCCAACCTCTGGACAGGAATTGGATTGGTGCGGGGCGGTGCTGGTACGGCCCTAGTTGGAGATCCCGATACCGTTGCCGCTAGGATGATGGAATATCACAATTTGGGCATAGAAACCTTCGTGTTCTCTGGATATCCCCATTTAGAAGAAGCATATCGCACCGCCGAATTATTATTTCCACGGCTACCTTTGCAGAGGGAAACTGCACCACTAACGCCACCAGTCTTGAGTACTGTTAGCGAAATAGTGGCCAGTGAAAAATTTGCTAAACAACTAACGAGTGCTTCATGACCGAATAATTCGTAATTCGTAATTCGTAATTAAAGAGCAAATTACGAATTATGTTTACGAAGCTTCTAGATTCATCCTTTGGAACAATCTAAAATCCAGAATTCCATGACTATTACCTTAAAACGCACCAAAAGCAACAATAATATATCTCTGAGCGAGGTGTTAGACAACCCGCAAATCGAGAAAATAGTTCCTTGGATTGTGCCTGTTCTAGTACTAGTACTTTGGGAACTTTCTTCCAGAACTGGTTTACTCTCAACCAGAATTTTACCAGCCCCCAGTGGCGTAATCGCTACAGCCATTAAACTAGCCTCCACCGGAGAACTGTTTCAACATATAGGAATTAGTGCTGGGCGGGCGATATCTGGTTTTATCGTTGGTGGCAGTATTGGGTTCGGTTTAGGATTGCTCAATGGCTTTTCCCGTATAGCAGAAAAGTTATTGGATAGTTCCTTACAAATGCTCCGTACTATCCCTAATTTGGCATTAATTCCGCTAGTGATTCTCTGGTTTGGTATCGGCGACCAAGCTAGATTATTTCTGGTGTCTATGGGGGTATTTTTCCCGTTATATCTCAATACATTTCATGGCATCCGTAGTGTTGACCCTGGACTAATTGAAATGGGAAAAGTCTATGGATTAAAAACACCACAACTTCTGTGGGAAATTATTTTTCCAGGAGCTTTGTCTTCGATTCTCGTTGGTGTGCGTTTTTCTTTGGGAATTATGTGGTTGACACTAATCGTAGCAGAAACGATCGCAGCAGATTCTGGTCTTGGTTATATGGCAATGAATGCCCGTGAGTTTATGCAAACTGATGTTGTGGTCTTGAGTATTGTGATCTATGCATTGCTGGGTAAATTAGCAGATGCTGTTGCCAGAGGATTAGAAACAAAATTCTTGGCTTGGAACCCCAATTATCAAAAGTCATAAATGCCAAAGTTACCAAAGTCAAAAGTTGAAAATTATTGATTTAAACTTTTGAGTGTGATTTGTTTTCTTCAACGTCTCATCAAATAATTAAATCCCGATTGTTCTAGAATAAGGAGGTTTTGCAAGTGAGTTCAAATGTACAGGGTACGCAACTAAGTATTTTGGATTTGACGAAGGCTTTTGGCAAGAAAACTGTTTTAAACTCGCTGAATTTAGAAGTTGAAGCAGGTGAGTTTGTCGCTATTGTCGGGCGAAGTGGTTGTGGTAAGAGTACCTTATTGCGTCTTGTGTCAGGATTAGATAAAGCAACTTCAGGCGGAATACTATTGGATGGAGAACCACTGCGTAGACTCAGTCGCTCCGTAACAGTAATGTTTCAAGACCCCCGTTTGCTGCCGTGGAAGCGCGTTGTTCAGAATGTGGGGTTGGGATTGGAAGGTAATTGGCGTGAAAAAGCTTTGTGGGCACTCGATAAAGTTGGACTCAAAGATCGGGCTGATGAGTGGCCGTATGTCTTATCTGGTGGACAACGGCAACGGGTATCATTGGCAAGAGCATTAGTCAGTCAGCCCCGTTTGTTGTTGCTAGATGAACCTTTGGGAGCATTGGATGCTCTAACTCGCCAAGAGATGCAGAATTTGATTGAAAACTTATGGCAAGAGCGGAGATTTACTGCGTTTTTGGTTACTCATGATGTGGAAGAGGCTGTGGCGTTGGCAGACCGAGTGATAGTGATTGAAGAAGGACAGATTTCTCTGGATCTACCTGTGAGACTTTCACGCCCGCGAGATAGAAGTAGCGAAGTGTTTGTCAATATCAGAGAAGCAGTTCTCCACCGAGTAATGAGCAATGAAGGTAGTCAGCCAAATAACCAATTGTTGCAGTTGAGTAGTTGAGATTTAGCTTTCGTTAGTTGATTAATACAATACTTGAGGTAGCTGCGGTAAAATAGGCTACTTCGAGAATTAAAACTTCCTCTTAAAAAGCAGTTATAGGAATCGAAAATTATTTATGAATACTTAAAATAACTCTCAACTCTCCTCTCTGCGGTTCTGGGTGATTTTTTCATATTCACAAACTAGACAAAATAAAAGATAGTAATTATTAACTTATATAGCTTTATTGAAAATAAACATCAATATCTATTATTTATATTTAATCTAATGATAATCAGAAATTTAACAAAGTATGATGCAGAAGATTATAGACAGATCAGATTAGAAGCTTTATATAAAAATCCAGATTCATTTGGTACATCGTATCATGAAGAAACAATTAAGACGATAGAACAATTTCGGGATAGAATACCAGTAAATAACAATAACTTTATTTTGGGCTGTTTTGAGGATAAAAAGTTAATTGGAATAGTCGCGTTTCAACAAGAATCAAGAATAAAACTCAGGCATAAAGCATATATTAGTAGTATGTATGTTGAACAAGAATATCGAGGAAAAGGCATAGGTAAATTATTACTAAATGAATTAATTGAAAAAGCAAAAGCTATTAATGAGGTAGAAATATTATTACTTGATATTGTTAAAAATAATTTTTTAGCAAAACAACTTTATTTATCATTGGGTTTTCAAATATATGGAATAGAGGAAATGGCATATAAATATAATCATCAATATTTTGATCTGGAGTTGATGCGTTTACAGATTAAATAAAAATATCTTAATTCTTCTTAAATATCATAATTTTGACTAAGGAAAAAAGGCATTTATTTTTTAATCAAACAGAGACAATTTCTAAAGATAACTTTGTAAAGAAATTAAGAGGTAATCTACAATGAAGCTGATTTTACCGCTCGATCTCGTTGCTGACATTGTGCCTTATCTACCGCCTGATACAGAGGTTGTCACGGTAGATGTTGAAGGAAATTTAGATGGGGATGCTACTGATGCTGAAGTTTATTTCAGTTGGTTTTTATCCAGGAGTCCGACGCTGCACAAAATACTAGAAGCAGCACCAGCACTGCGTTGGCATCATGCACCAAATGCAGGGGTGAATCACATCCTGACACCAACTTATTTGAAAAGAGATATTATTCTCACAAATGGGGCCGGAGTGCATGGAATTCCGATCGCAGAATTTGTAATAACTTATATACTAGCTCATGCCAAACACCTGCCAGAATTATATGCTTTACAGGCAGAACATCACTGGAAAAGAGGCTTTGCCATCGAAGAGTTGACAGATGCAACCTTGCTAATTATTGGCGCTGGTGGTATTGGTCAAGAAATTGCCGCTCGTGCCAAACCCTTTGGTTTAAAAATTCTTGGCAGTCGGCGTCATCCCCAAGAGCTACCAAATTTTGATAAAGTAGTGGGTGCTGATGAATGGCGATCGCTCCTACCAGGGGTTGATTATCTAGTTATTGCCACACCCCTAACTCCAGAAACCAAAGAATTTATTGATGAATCTGTATTGCGATCGCTCCCAAACCATGCATACCTAATTAATATTGCTCGTGGTGGTGTAGTTGATGAATCAGCATTAATCAAAGCACTCACAGAAGGTTGGATTGCAGGTGCAGCATTAGACACAGTTAACTCAGAACCACTACCACCAGAAAGTCCTTTGTGGTCACTTCCTAACATCTTTATCACACCTCATACTTCCGGTCATTCACCAAAAAGTAAACAGCGTTCAATAGCACTATTTATCGACAATCTGAAGCGTTACCAAGCTGGTCAGCCGTTACGAAATGTAGTAGACAAAAAAGCAGGATACTAAATATTGGGCATTGGGAATAGGTAAAGAATTTAACTTTTAATCTTCTGCCTTTTTGCCCTAATACTCAGTCCCTTTGAAAATTCAAAATGGAATGGGAGACTAGCAAATGGTGAAACTAATTTTACCCGATCATCTCATTGCTGATATTGAGCCACACCTACCATCTGATATAGATGTTGTGGAGGTGGATAGTGAAGGCAATCTCGATGGTGATGTTAGTGATGCAGAAGTTTATGTCAACGGATTTTACCTGAAAACTTCTACCCTTGACAAAGTGCTGACAGCTGCACCCAGGCTGCGTTGGCAACAGTCACCGAGTGCTGGGGTGAATCACATCCTCACGCCAACTTTTTTGCAAAAGGACATTATCCTTACTAATGGCGCAGGGGTTCACGCAATTCCAATTTCGGAATTTGTACTGGCATTCATGCTCTATCACGCCAAGAATCTGCGGAAATTGCAAACTTTGCAGGATAAACACACTTGGGTAAGAGGAGTGTTTCTCGAAGAGTTGGCAGATGCGACTTTACTAATTCTCGGCACTGGGAATATTGGTCAAGCGATCGCATCTCGCGCCAAAGCCTTTGGAGTCAAAGTTTGGGGTAGTCGCCGCCATCCC
Organism: Nostoc sp. ChiQUE02; assembly: GCF_034531305.2. Taxonomy (NCBI): domain Bacteria; kingdom Bacillati; phylum Cyanobacteriota; class Cyanophyceae; order Nostocales; family Nostocaceae; genus Nostoc; species Nostoc sp. ChiQUE02. The sequence continues at coordinate 36,515 of NZ_JAVRBN020000009.1, read as the reverse complement.
GAACCCCTACCGAATTTTGACAAAATTGTGGGTGCTGATGAGTGGCGATCGCTCCTACCAGCAGCCGACTATGTAGTTATTGCCACACCACTAACCCCAGAAACGAAAGGCTTAATCGATGAAGCTGCATTGCGCTCTATGCGCCAGTCTGCTTACCTAATTAACATTGCTCGTGGTGCGATCGTGGATGAAGCCGCATTACTCACTGCACTACGTGAGGGATGGATTGCGGGTGCTGGATTAGATACAGTAGCTACCGAACCTCTGCCGCCAGAAAGTCCCTTATGGTCGTTGCCAAACGCTTTTATCACACCCCATTGTTCAGCCCTTTCGCCACGGCTGAGAGAGCGTATAGCACAACTATTTATCGACAATCTCAAACGCTACCAAACTGGTCAACCCTTGCGGAATGTCGTAGACAAGCAAGCAGGATACTGAGCAATTCCAAATATTGGGCATTGGGCAGAAGAGGCAGGGGGGCAGGGTGCAGAGGGGAAAACTCTTCTCCCTTGCTCCCTGCTCTTACGAGTCCCCAGTCCATAATCACTTGACTTTCAGCACCGACTTCCCTAAAGACTGGCAAATAACATCGTTTTGCGGTGTATGGATACGGCTGCACAGAACGTCACGGTAGTGTCGTTCTAGAGGATTCCTTTTTAACAGACCAGGATTACCTGTCAGTTCTAAGGCAATCTCTACAGCACGAATCGAGTTATTTGTGGTGAGGTATTTAACAGCTTGTGCCTGTAATCCTATGTCAGGCTCATACTCGCCCTTATCAATATCTTCAGCCAAGCTATAAATCAATCTATTGTTAGCAAACAGCAGTGCTTCTATCTCACCCACAGCAGTTTGGAAGCGTGGCAGAGTTGCCAGTGGCTCTTTGAGATTAGAAGGCGATCGCTCCCAAAGATATTTAACAAGCCAGTCTCGCGCACTAGTAGCAACACCCAGATATAAAGCACTTACTGTCAAACTGCCCCAAGTGGAAATCAGCGGATCAAAAGATGGTGCAGCAGATATGGGGCTGATATTTAGAGCATACTCTGAGGGAATTAATACATTCTCTAAAATGAGGTCGTGGCTGCCCGTAGCTCTCATCCCCAGGTGATCCCAGGTTTCGACAATTCGCAAACCGGGCAGATTGCGCGGAACCAGAAAACTTCCAACTTGTGGTTCATCCTCAGTTGTCCGTGCCCAAACAACAAAGTAGCTGAGGATGGGACTGCCTGTGGTGTACTGCTTATGTCCTGTTAAACGCCAACCCTCTATTGTTCGTTCAGCAATTGTAGCAGGCAATCCGCCTCTAGCTGGCGTTCCTAACTCTGGTTCAACACGGGCAGCATTGAGTAGGGCAATGCCTTCGATTGATTCACGACACAGTCGCTTATATACTTCTGGATGCCAGCGACGGCCACGAGCCGCATGAGCATGTTGGAGATAGTGCATTGTCAGCACTAGCGCGGTCGAAGCGTCGCCACGCGCTATCCCTTCAATAACTCGGCAGATAGTTGGCAGCCCCAAACCCTGACCACCGAATTCACGTGGAATGGTGAGGCTGAGTAATCCTGCCTCATGTAAAGCTGTAAAATTCTCGAATGGAAAGGAACCATCTTTGTCGTGTGCCCCTGCACGGGTGGCAAAGTCTTTGGCCAGAGCCTCAACTTGGTCGAAAATATTGGGAAGAGTTTCTAAGCCTTTGGCTACAAAGGTGTCTGGCACTGCTTGCTCCAACTGTGACATAAAATACTCCTTCAAAACTGACTTTACTATTAACCCAAATTGCTAGTCACCTTAGCGCTTCGCATTGAGATATCATGCATAGTCACGCAAAGAATAAAATCTCAGCAATTCTAAATTTGGGGCTTTACGAGGAATTGGCGGGACAAATGGGGTCAAATTCAGGATGAAAGAAATTAGATACCGCCAGTAAACAAAAATTAAGTTGGTGGGAAAAGTGGGAAAAGTAGGATGTTTTGTATAAATCCTTGCTTATCCTGTGGAGAAGCTGTAATTTAACTTATTGATTACACAGTCAATCGAGAGTTATATAAATCATTGGTAAAGTTCACAATCAGAATCTCTTTAGATTCCCTAGTGTATATGTGCAACGCATTCAAGGGAGTCAAAATAATTATGTTAACTTCTGTGTATAATGCACCCAGAGTTTGATAAGCCGCTACTTTGGTTATTACTTAATCTGCTCCCGCGAAAAATTGATGTTCCTGCAAACTTAAGATTCTTTCATCGCAGTTGAGCGATCGCAACTACTTGTAACTTAAATCCTCCTTTCTTTTGTTTGTCAGTTGTTGACCTCGAACTCAGAATTTCTGGTAGTCGTTAAAAATACTACTTAAAGTCGATCGGGTTATAGTAATTAGTAAGCTTTGCAAGTATGACACAAAAACCTTCCAGATAGCAAGCGAACCAGAGGATTCAGCGATCGCTCCACAGCTTAACGAGTCGCCAAATTTCCTACATAAGAGAGAGATAATATTCACCTCAAGATAGATGTTTTTGGGGATAAATGTGCAGCAACAGCATTACCGATCGAGATTAAAGTAACTCTGTTTGCTTTTAGATGATTTCGCACATTTAACCAAATCTATGGTGTGACATTTTGGTCAGTGCGCTGGCTCTAGAACTACTAATTAATTTATACATCTAATATTTTACTTGCTCACATCGCAATCCTAGAGTTTTAAAAAATGAACTTGCGACTTCTTGTCATTTTTTTTACTATAGTCTCATTATCTGACGGATCTTTCTCAACTTAATAGCAAGCTGTAATATGTATTGCGACCATAGCCTTGCATAGTGAAAATAGTATGGTTGGGGGAATTTACTAGGGTGTGTGCTTGATCACACTATTAACGTGTTTAACCTCACTGCTAATTCAAACAACTTAGTATACGTCTTAAATAAACATATAGATACAGTTATGACTCCACCATGCTACGTCCCTTAACTGTTTAAAGATTTAATATATAAATGCTTTTAAAATATATTTTTTTTGCTAAAAATTATCTATTAGGTGATTTATGAAAACAATTATATTAAGAAAGTCCTAAAATCTTCAAATTTAAAGTTGAGCAGTGTAAGCTAATTATGTAAATACCATGAGCACAAATCTTTTTTAATGACTTGCATTGATTACAATATAGGAGGTATAATACAAACGTTAAATGGCTTGCTAGATGTTCCCTTAAAGATACTAAACATTGCTGGCAAAGGATTCACTGGGAAACCTTTCAAGCAAACTTAAGCAATATTTGTTTAAGTGGAATTTTGCTGTATTAGTAAAATCCCACTTAAACAAAAATTTATGATGTGCTTTATAGTTCTTAATAGTCCTCTACTTCCTGTAGCCTACCCAAAGCTAGCCTTTTAGCGATCGAGGTTACACGCTTGAAACTGAGGCTATCCCGGAGGCTCTCCCCTAGATTCGCAAAACACTAGGGGAATAACACCGGGCGTTAATTGCACATCGTCTAAACCTCAGATTAACCCTGCAAGGTTAATCTGATGTGCAGTTGTGGTCTTTTTGCTGTCAGGCTTTGATCACACAACTGCAATGGATTACGTTTGCCCATCATTTACGACTTAGCGCAACTGTATACAATTATGTCACACCATTTTAGTCAAGACAAGGCAGTTAAAAAGTTAGGGATGTCTGAAATCATTCTTTTAAGGCTACTTCCGAGTTATATCTTATTCAAGAGCCTGAAAGCTAATTTTCAGTCGGGACACCTTCTTGACAATTAATAGCTGGAAAAATTTTGAGAGTTGGTGATTGAGAATTGGAAGAATTTGCTTAGTCATCGCTGCATCTACCAAATTTTGATCTGAAAATAATTACTCTTAATCATCAATTACGGACGTCGCTGATTATCAAAATGAGCGAGCCATATTCGTGTCGATTCTGTTGATGCAATTGTTTGATGTTTAGCCTAAATCTGGCTAAATCAACCTCTAGCTCGATATTTTGGCATTCCACATTAGTGATTGTCATATCAATAATCTGGTGCAACGAGTAGGGCTGTCCAGCAAACAAAAATACATAGCATGTCAAAAGATGGTTTTTATCATGCTCTTTCTTCCCAAGACTACTATAAGGAGGCTTAGAATTTCCTCGGTGAAAATACGGGATTCCAGAAAATTTTTAATTAATTTTTGAATCTGATTCAGACTGATAACTAAAATCTGTTGTGGAGATGAGAAAATGCCACCAGTGCTTTCTGAGCAACATCTGGGCGAAAGGCTGTTGTACGCCTTGGGTGCAAAGCTTTCAGAAAAAGAATTACAAAACTTCTTGGCAGAAATGGAGATTGTGGAGCCACCACTAGCAAAGCAGTTCTGGCAATCTGCACAGACGAATCCTGGTATCTATATTATTCTTACAGGTAAAGTCCGACTGTTAGATAGCTCTGAGAATTTAATCACTACCTTTGGTGCATGGTGTTTTTTCGGTGAATTGACTCTGTTTCCCGAAGCTAACTTTAGTCCTTATGTAGTCAGAGCTTCGACAAGCTTAAAACTTGGCTATTTCAGGCAAGAAGCATTGCAAACGTTAATAGACAAGTATCCTACCATTCGCGATCGCCTATGTGCCAGTGCAGAACTTTGGGATTTGCTATTGTTATGTCGCCAAATCTCACAATTTCCGTGCCATACATCACAAGTTCCAGGAATGCTCAGAGTTTTATCTCTGTTTGAGCGACACCAGTTAGAAACTGGCTCTGTAAGTCCACAAATATTTCAAGATTCGCAATTGTGGCTATTGTACAGAGGTCAACTGCGGCATTCTCAAGGCCATTCTTTGACACCAGGCACTATCTTTGCTCAACCAGAACAAGGTGATTGGCAAGCAACGCAACCAACGATTGCTTACATTCTGAAAAACGAGCAGATGCAAACAGCACTAGAATATTTCCCAGAGTTGGGGAACTGGGGATTGGGGACACAACTCTTGGAGACACTCCGCGAACGACAAGCTCAGTGTATCGCTGAGGATTGGGGACTGGGGACTAGAGAAAAAACTTTCCAATCTCCAAAAGCCAAAATTATTCCTTTTCCCCAAAGAGAGAAGCAGTCACAACAACAGCCCAAAAAATCACGTTTTTACTTTCCCAGTCCGAAAGTGCAAATAGGGCATTGGTGGAAACGCCTCACCAAGAGCTATCCCTTCTATGCCCAACAAAGCGCTGCCGATTGTGGCTCTGCTTGCTTGGTAATGATTGGTAACTATTGGGGCAAGCATTTTAGTATCAATCGCCTGCGGGATATGACCAACGTTAGCCGCAACGGTGCATCCCTGAAGGCAATGGCAGCAACAGCAGAAAACCTGGGTTTTGCCACCCGTCCGGTGAAAGCGACTCTTGATAAATTAGCAGAACAACCTTTACCTGCAATTGTCCACTGGGAAGGCAAACACTTTATTGTTGTCTATGAAATCACGAAAAAACGGGTGATTGTATGTGACCCTGGTATTGGTCAACGCAGCCTGACAAAAGCTGAATTTCAAGCAGGTTGGAGTGGTTATGCATTGTTATTGCAACCTACAGCCCTACTAAAAAATAATAAAGACGAAAGTCGAAGCTTCTGGAAATTTTTTGAGTTAATCAAACCTCACTATCGGACACTGCTAGAAATCTTTATAGCTTCTGTAGTCATCCAATTATTTGGACTAGTAACGCCAGTATTCACCCAGTTGTTGCTCGACAGAGTACTTGTGCAACGTAGTGTGACAACCTTAAACGCCATTGGTTTGGGAATGATTGTTTTTGGGTTGTTTGGTGTCGCTGTCAACGCTGTACGCCAATATCTCCTATTTCATACTGCTAACCGCATTAGCATCGCTCTACTCGTAGGCTTTATCAAACATACCTTCCGCTTACCCCTTTCTTATTTTGAGTCGCGTTACGTTGGGGATATAGTCTCGCGCATCCAAGAAAACCAGAAAATTCAGCACTTCCTTACCGGTCAGACACTCTCCATCGTGTTGGATATGCTGACATTGGTGGTTTATCTGGCCTTGATGTTCTCCTATAGCTGGCGGATGGCATTATTCGTACTATGTACTGTACCGCCATTTTTTATCTTGGCGCTGGCTAGCACAAATATTTTGCGCCGCATTTCCAGAGAGATTTTTAATGCAGGTACCAAAGAACAAAGCTATCTCATAGAATCCATCAGCGGAATTCGTACCGTCCGCTCATTAGCAATTGAACAGACAGTGCGCTGGCGTTGGGAGGAACTGCTGAATGATTTAATCAAAAAAGCCTTTAATGCTCAAATAATTGGTAATCGCCTGCAAGTTATCAGTGGCGTTATCCAAACCTTTGTAAATACTTCGTTGCTGTGGTATGGAGCCTCCCAGGTAATTAATGGCGAACTGACTATTGGACAATTAGTTGCTTTCAATATGCTGGTGGGTAACGTCTTGAGTCCTTTCCAGCGGCTATCTATGCTGTGGAATGAATTACAGGAAATCGTGATTTCTACCGAACGCATTAATGATGTGTTGGAGGCGGAACCAGAAGAAGACTTAGAAACTAAACCTCGGAAGCCGTTGGGTAAACTCCACGGTAACATTCGCTTTGATAATGTCACTTTTCGCTATCACTTAGAAAGTGAGACTAACGTCTTAGAAAATCTCAACTTTGAAATTCAGCCAGAACAGATGGTTGCAGTAGTAGGACGCAGCGGTTCTGGAAAAACAACCCTCAGTAAGTTGATTTTGGGTTTATACCCACCGACAGATGGCAAAATACTCATTGATGGCCGCGACATCACTAGTGTTTCCATGCGATCGCTCCGTTCTCAAATCGGCGTTGTAGACCAAGATACTTTTCTGTTTGGTGGCACTATTCGGGAAAACATTGCGATCGCTCATCCAGATGCTTCTTCAGAAGAAATTATCCAAGCAGCAAAATATGCCGGAGCCGATGATTTTATTCAAAAACTACCGATGGGTTACGAATCCCAAATTGGTGAAGGCGGCGGTATGCTCTCTGGTGGACAGCGCCAACGCCTAGCGATCGCTCGTGCTTTACTCGGAAATCCTCGGTTATTACTGTTTGATGAAGCCACCAGTCACTTAGATTCAGAATCAGAACGAATTATTCAAAACAACCTCAAAACAATTCTTCAAGGGCGCACAAGTGTAATTATTGCCCATCGCCTCTCTACAGTCCGCAACGCTGACTTGATCCTGGTTTTAGATCAAGGCGTTTTGGTAGAAAGCGGTACCCACGACGAATTAATCGCTAAAAAAGGTCATTATTACTACCTGAATCAACAACAACTGGCTCAAGTCAGTTGAGATTGGTATGGGGCATTGAGCAATAATTAATAGTTTTTCTTCCCCTACTCTCTCATCTATATATGTACCTTTATCGGAAATAAAACCATGCCAAATCCCAATAGATCATCCCCATTTCCTCAAGATGAGCCGGATGAGTACCAAAGTTACACACAGCAAGAAGAATCTGGAGAGTTTAACGAGCAGACCGAAGCAGAAAATGACAGTCAAGATTTGTACTACGGTACTGAAGGATTGCTCAATGCCTTACCTCGAATTTGGACTCGTAGTTTGTTGTATGTACTCATCGGCTTTGCTGGTCTATTCTTGCCTTGGGCAACTCTCTCACGAGTAGATGAGACTGGCAGCGCCAGAGGGCGTATAGAACCTAAAGGCGCAACTCAAAAATTAGATTCTCAAGCTAGTGGGAGTGTCAAAACAGTTACGGTCAAAGAAGGAGATACAGTCAGAGCCGGTCAGGTTCTACTAGAACTGGACTCTGATCTACTACAAACAGAACTGCAACAAGTCCAGAGCAAATTGCAAGGGTTACAAAATCGGCAATCCCAACTAGAAGTGCTCAAAAATCAACTTCTAATGTCAACTAGCCTTTTAGAGCAACAAAATAAATCCCAAGAATTAGAAAAAATGGCTCAAGTTAACCAGGCGCAGCAAAACCTGGATGCCAAACTGAGTAGCTATAACCTGCAAAAGTTAGAAAAACAAGCATTAGTTAAGCAAGCAGAGCAGCAGATTTACACGACTCGCGACGATCGGGAATCGGCTAAAACCGTTTTGGGTATAGATTCTAGGCAAATTGGACGCTTTAGCAAACTCGTTGAGGATGGTGCGGTTTCTGCAACCCAAATCGATCAACTCAAAAAAGAACAACAAGAAAGCAAACGACTCTATAACAGGACTGTATCGGATATTAAACAAGCTCAATTGCGTTTAACGGAAGAGCTAAATCGTTATCAAGTAACTATCAAGATGTTGGAGTCGGATATCAAACAAGCAAAACTCCGGCTGCAAGAGGAACAAAGTAGCTATAAAAGTGCCATGCAAGCCGGAGAACTGGCTGTAATGAAAAATCAGGAACAGCTAAAAGACCTACAGACACAAATAACAGCAGTGCAATCAGAAGTGGCTCAGACTAAGAGCCAGATTATATCTACAAGACTTCAAATTCAGCAACGAGTGGTGCGATCGCCAATTAATGGCGTGATTTTTGAATTACCCACCACTAAGCCAGGAGCAGTAGTACAAGCCGGTCAAAGGGTTGCCCAAATTGCACCCAATAACGCAGACTTCATACTCAGAGCCAATATGCCTAATCAAGATAGTGGTTTCTTGAAGCTAGGAATGCCAGTTAAAGTCAAGTTTGATGCTTATCCCTTCCAAGAGTATGGCATCGTGCAAGGGAAAGTTACTTGGATCTCTCCTGACTCGAAAGTTAGCCAAACACCCCAAGGAAACACTGAAAGCTATGAGTTAGAAATCACCTTAGACCAGCAGTATGTCGAAAATGGCAACAAACGTATTCCATTAAGTGCCGGTCAGACAGCAGATGCTGAAGTCATCATTCGTCAACGGCGAGTGATTGACTTTGTTCTAGATCCGTTCAAGAAACTGCAAAAAGGCGGTTTAGAGATTTAGTCAGAGCGATCGCACTGGAATTAGAGATCAGAAAAACTCTTTCCCAGTCATCAATCTTTTCCAATCCTCAATTCTCTTAGTTATTGGAGATATCGTGTTATGCCCCACAGTCTGACAATTTCCAGTTCAGATATCATTCACAGCCTCAAACTCTCCTGTCAGATACCTGATGTAGTCGAGGCGATCGCATCGCAAAGCATCATTACCGAAGCAGCTCAAGAGGCAGGAATTACAGTCACACCAGAAGAACTACAGCAAGAAGGAGATGACTTACGGTTCGCCAAGAAACTAGTTAAAGCTAAAGACACCTGGACATGGCTAGAAAAACACCACCTGTCTGTGAATGAGTTTGAAGAATTAGCCTACAACAATATCCTTTCGCAGAAGTTAGCGAATCATCTATTTTCCACCCAACTCGAAAAGCACTTTTATGAACACCAACTAGATTATGTCGCCGCCGTCACCTACGAAGTCGTCTTCGAGGATCGAGACTTGGCTTTAGAGCTTTTTTATGCTCTAGAAGAGGGCGAAATCAATTTTCCAGAAATTGCTCGTCTATATATCCCAGAACCAGAACTCCGCCGTGCTTACGGATATCAAGGACTTCGATACCGCAAAGATTTTCGTCCGGAGATTGCAGCGGCTGTATTTGCTGCTGCACCACCAGAAGCTCTCAAACCGATTACGACTCCTAAGGGAGTGCATTTAATTTGGGTGGAAGAAGTGATTCAACCCCAATTAGATGAACAGTTGCGCCAAAAAATCATTACAGAATCATTTTCTGATTGGTTAAAACAACAAATCAACGCTATGAAAATAGTTACTCAGATAGACTCAGATGCAAATGTGCGATCGCACGAGGAATTGCTAGATATGTCATTCACCAAAAACAAATAGATTGTTAAAATCCAAATATTTTTGTAACTAGCTATCTCCCTTTATTTAGGGTAGATGTTTTTAGGTTTCAAAGATAACAAGGGTTTTGCTTTTTTGCTTAAAAATTTAATAGTTCTTTGTTTTTAGTATTTTGTAAATATATCCGCAAAATGCTATTTTGGGGCGCTATAAAAAGTAATTTAAATTCTTATAAACCATGCTGGGCAGGAATAACTTTGATTTTTGTCTAAATTTGACATGTGTTTTTTAAGGTTTTACTTATTGCTATATATGATGTTTTTGGTGTGCAAATATATTAGTTTATTTAATCAAAAACTTTTTAAAAAACTATTGACTTTTCTGAGGAATAAACTATAGTAATTACATAGCCAACTAAAACAAGTTGGTTACGCAAAACACGCCCAAAAAAAGTTACAACCTTCGGGAGAAACTCAAATGATTATTTCTGATCTGAACTACTTGGAAAACACCTCTGAAGAAGTTATTGGTGGTGCTACTTTTACTGCTAATAAGAACGTAAACATCGTTGTTAACGTTAACGAAAAGATCAACATCACTAAAAACATAACCTCTTACGTTAGCCTCACCGGCAACGTAGCTACTGCTGAATCGGGCGCTACTGCATTCGGTAACAACACCCTAGCTGAATCCTTCGGTTTCGCGAACGCCGATCCTTATTCTTCTTCCTCTAACGCATTCGCCGTAGCTGCTAGTAGCTAATAATTAAACTCTACTTACGAAGAGTATTAACTCCTGCAAGTAGAGTCAGCGGCTCGAAAGCCTAGTAGATTCATAAATCGCTGAAGGCTCTTTGCTCATTTGAGCCTTCGGCTTTTACAAAAATTACATAATTTTAACTCAAATAACTGTTTCCGCAACAAATTTTTACAAAATTTAGTCCTAAACCCTAGCTACAGTTTTGTGCTGTTTGCCCGCTCTGAATTAAAACTCTGGGCTAACAGTCATAAGTGAAACACTTTTCGGTAGCTGTAGGCTTCTCCTAGATCCTCGAAAGGTAGAGAAGGGTAAAATTCGTTTTAACAAATTTAAAATTAGCATCGTAGTCGATTTTAACCGAATTCAGTTAGAGGTTTCAGAAACTTGAGTTCCTCGCAGATATCGGAATAAAAGACATATTAAAAAATAATTGTATAAATTGTGAGCGAAAAACAAAAGGATACAAGCTCCTAAATTTATTTATGGGGATTGTAATGCGTGAATTTTGCATTCGGAGCGAAGCGACATGACCACAATTCCTGAGGCTCTCCAACTCGCTGTTCAACATTACCGAGCCAAGCGCTTTATCCAAGCCGAAGAGGTTTATCGTCAAATTATAGACGTAAATCCTAAGCAGCTAGAGGCACTATATGGGTTAGGTATGCTGGCGCAGCAGCAGGGACAATATCAAAATGCAGAACAATTTTTTCAATCAGCCTTGCAATTACAGCCAGAAGCAGCGGCAATACACAACAGCTTGGGCTTGACTCTGCAACAACAGGGTAAACTAGAAGAAGCGATCGCCTGCTATGAAAAAGCACTGAAAATTCTACCCGACTGCATAGAAGTGCAAGTTAATCTCGGTAATGCTCTCCACATCCAAGGAAAGCTGTCACCAGAAGAACAAGTCCACTATGCAGACTTAAATCAGAAGTTTGCTTTAGGTAGGCAACAGGTAGGCGATTTCAAGATTGCAGAGTTATATTATCGTCAGGCTATTGCATTGCAGCCAGATTTGGTACAGGCTTATAATAATTTAGGAGAGATATTCCAAAAGCAAGGGCGATTGAATGATGCCCTCAAGTCTTACCAACAAGCTATAAAAATTAAACCAGACTATCCTTATAGTTATCATAACTTAGGGCATTTTTTACATCAAACAAGCAAATTTGAGGAAGCAATAGAAGCTTACAAAAAAGCTTTAAAGATTAAACCTGATTTGGCAGACACCCATAACAACTTGGGAAATAGTCTGAAGGCATTAAATAAGTTTGATGCCGCTAGAGAATCTTATCAGGAAGCTATCAAAATTCGACCTGATATTGATTACATTTATTACAACTTAGGAACAATACTTAAAGATCATAACAGAATAGAAGCAGCAGTACAGGCATTTGAACAAGCTGTCAAAGTTACGCCAAACTATGCTCCTGCTAAATTGGGTATTTGTATCAGCCAACTGCCAATTATCTATTCTAGTGTTGATGAAATTGAATTCAGACGAAATCAGTATCAACAGCATTTGCAAAACTTAGCTAAAAGTTATGAATTAACTAATCAAGAAGAACGGGCAAAAGCAGCTGAGGCTGTGGGAACATTACAGCCTTTCTATTTGACATATCAAGGCTTAAATGACCGAAATTTGCAGCGAACTTATGGGGAAATGATTTGCCAAATTATGTCGGATCGCTATCCCCAAGCTTGCCAGCCGCTTGTCCTTCCGAATTTAGATAAAAATGAAAAGATTCGGGTTGGTATTGTTTCTAGATTTTTTTATAATCATTCTAATTGGAAAATTCCAATTAAAGGTTGGGTAGAAAATATCGATCGAAGTGAATTTGAATTATTTGGTTATCACACTGGGGTGACAAAAGATTCTTCAACAACAAGTGCCGCCAAAGCTTTTGATAAATTTGTTCAAGGTGTTCGCTCAATTGAACAATGGTGTGAGGCAATAACAGAAGATAAATTACACATCCTAATTTTCCCCGAATTTGGAATGGACTCAATCACAGTCAAACTGGGTTGTCTCAAATTAGCGCCAATTCAAATGACATCTTGGGGACACCCCGATACCAGTGGACTACCGACAATTGACTATTACTTGAGCAGTGACTTAATGGAACCAGAAAATGCTCAAGAACATTATACAGAAAAATTAGTTAGATTACCAAATCTATCTATTCACTACACACCTTTAGCAGTTCAACCTGAAGAAATTAAGAAGCCAGATATAGGTTTAATAGAGGATGAAATTTTCTTTTGGTGTTGCCAGTCATTATATAAATATTTGCCCAATCATGATGATGTTTTTCCTTCCATTGCTAAAGAGTTAGAAAATTCTAAATTTGTATTTATTAAACACGAAAGTGAAGATATTACAGAAATATTTCGCCAGCGCTTAAACCATGTTTTTGCAGCATTAGGGTTGGATTATCAAAAGCACTGTTTATTTTTATCTCCGATGAATGACAGAAAGTTTGCTGGAACTACAGCCTTAGCAGATGTCTTCTTGGATAGCATTGGTTGGTCTGGATGTAACTCTACTTTAGAATCTATTGCCCATAATATTCCGGTTGTCACTTTACCAGGAGAATTGATGCGGGGACGGCATTCTCTGGCAATTTTGAAGATGATGGGTATAGAAGAGACGATCGCCTCAAATAAAGCAGAATACGTGCAAATCGCCATTCGTCTAGGAAAAAATGCTGAATATCGCCAATATATCTCCCAGCAAGTGGCAGAAAATAAACATAAATTATATGGCGATTTAAAACCAGTCAGAGCACTGGAAGATTTTCTTTTGCAACTGGTTAATAAACCAAGGCAATTTAATGTCCAAGAAGTTGCTGAACTCTTTCAACTTGCAGTTCAACATCATCGAGCTAATCGCCTAGACGAAGCTGAACAGCTATATCGTCAGGTGATAGAAAAACAACCAGACTATTCAGAAGCATTATACGGCTTCGGGATGCTGGCACAGCAGAAAGGTGCATTACAGGAAGCCCAGAAGTATTTGAATGCAGCTTCGCAAGTTCAGCCTAACTCTGTGAAAATTTGGTTTAGTTTAGGCAATTTGTGTCAAGCCCAAGGACAGTTACCAGAAGCTGAAGACGCTTATAAAAAAGCTATTGCTTTGCGACCCGATGCAGGGACAATTTACAACAATTTGGGCTACACCTTGCAACAACAAGGTAAGTGGTCAGAAGCGATCGCATCTTATCAAAAAGCTTTGGAATTTCAACCCAACTGCACAGAAGCGGAAGTCAGTTTAGGGAATGTGCTTTTTGCCCAAGGAAAGCTCTCAACAGAGAAACAAGCCTATTATGCTGAATTGAATTACCCGCTGGGCATGGTTCGCAAACAAGCGGCTGATTGGCAAACTGCTGTTGTTTACTATCGAGCTGCGATCGCACTACAGCCCGATTTGCTAGAAGCTCATTATAACTTGGGGGTGGTACTGCAAGAACAAGGACAGATCGTAGAAGCAACGCTCAATAGCCCGTCGTAGACATCGGTTGCTATCGAAAAGCTTTGGATTTCAATGCCCACATAAATTTAGGACAGATTTACCAAACCCAACACCACGAATTTACACAATTTGACTCACTAAAAATCTGTCGTTAAACGGGTCGTCTCACCAAATTGCCAACTGCGATCAATCTAAACTTAAACTTTAAAATTAAAGAGGTATTTATGGCTTTAAAACAAGGAACCAGCGGTAATGACTCACTTACAGGAACTGCTTTAGCCGATCAAATCTTTGGAAGTTTCGGTAACGATACTCTACTTGGGCTAGGGGGAGATGATTTTCTTCAGGGCGACCAGGGTGACGATTTCTTAAATGCTGGTGATGGCAGCGATCGCCTCTTCGGTGGCCTTGGTAGTGACATCTTATTGGGAGGTGCAGGTAATGACTTCCTGGATGGAGGAAGTGACAACGACAGTCTTGATGGTGGCGATGGTGATGATATTATTCAAGGCGGCCAAGGTGACGACATAATTCAAGGCGGAGCTGGCAACGATCGCCTTCTGGGCATCAGTGGCAATAATCGGATTGAGGGGGGGACTGGCAATGACTTCATCCAAGGAGCCAGTGGTAGTAACTTCACAGGGGGAGGCGTAGATACGCTTTTTGGGGGTGATGGGAACGATCAGATATTTGGGTTTGGTCAGAATGATTTACTCTATGGCGGCATTGGCAATGACACCCTTGACGGCGATGGTGGAAACGATCGCCTTGAAGGAGGCGATGGGAACGACTTGCTTGATGGAGACATCGGCAATGACTTGTTGTTCGGCGATCTTGGACAGGATACTGTAGATGGCAACACCGGCAATGACATTCTCGAAGGGGGCGGCAATGATGATGTTCTCCTGGGACGTGCTGGTAATGATATCCTCGTCGGTGTGGGTCGGGGTAGCCAGAATTCTTTTGGAGATTCTGACTTAGGTTTTGGGGAAACCGATATCTTGAGTGGGGGAGTTGGGGCAGACAAGTTTGTACTTGGAGGTAATGACCAATTCTACTACCTCGGCTCCGGTTTTACCCTTGGTGATGCGGCTTTAATTGGCGTGGATAATAACGGCGTGTTGCAACGCGACTTTGACCCTGCATCTGGCGATGTCATCCAGTTGGAAGACGGGATTGATTATAATTTTTTCGAGGCAGATATTTTTGGGACTGGGGTAACTGATACCATAATTGCGGCTGATCTCACTCCGTTTGGTCTTGATATAGACATCATAGGGGTTGTAATTGGAGCAACAGCAGCAGAAGTTGCACCTACCATACAGTTTGTTTAGTTTTTGCCACACAGCCATAACTTTTGCCAGATTTCAAGGGTTAGATTATTGAATTTGAATCGAGTCGAGACCAGAATTTTTAGAGAATTTTATCTTAGAGGAACTGAAACATGTCAGCAAACAAAAAATACAATCACCAGATGGAAATCAATGACCTTATTGATGATGCCATTGTCAATGCAGTAACACGCAGAGAGTTAGTAGAAACTTTGTCTGATGAGGAAGCGGCAAGAGTTGCAGGTGGTCTGACTGCGGAAGCAACAAAAGTTCCAGTGAGCATTAAGCCAGAAATTATCGCAGGTTTCAAGCCAATTCAGCCGATTAAGCCAATTTGCCCACCGCTGATAGTTGGTCTAATTGCACTACCGGATGACCGTAAACTTACCAGCTAGTCTTCAAGTATTAAAGATATTCTTTCGGTGGAGGGCCCATTCATGAAAGATATAACCGATGCTCAGACTACCCTTTGCCCTAGTGCTAGACCCGAATCTGTAGATGCTGTTGTCTTCGGCGTAGTTGGTGGAACGGTAGCAGCACCTCGTATAGCTTATCTCAAACAGCCTCTGCCCATCACAGATGAACTGTTGGCAAAGGCTAGCCCAGTTACACCTGCCGAAATTTTTCGGACGGCAGCATCCTGCGCGGAATCGGGTTGTCAACATTTTGATGGCAAAGACTGTCGTTTAGCAATCGGAATTGTTGAGAAATTACCCGCAGTAGTGGAGCAACTACCAGCTTGTTCTATCCGCCGAGATTGTCGTTGGTGGCAGCAAGAAGACAAGGCAGCTTGTATGCGATGTCCGCAAATCATCACAGATAACTATTCTTCATCTGAGCAGTTACGTCAAGCAGCAGATCCTTCTATATATTTGCAGACTTGATTATTACTATAAACACTGGCTGACTTTTACACCACAAAAGCGATATCAAAGGAGACAGTAAAAAATATGTCCTTAACAATTTTCGAGAAAGTTAAAGAGTTCCTCATCAGAATAGTCAAAGACGAAACTTTTCGCAGCCAACTGATGAGCGAGAAAGTTGAAGAAGTGAAAACAGCTTTAGAAAATGGTGGCTATAACTTTTCTCAAGCAGAATTTGAAACAGCCGCTATCAAAATATTGGAATTGAAAGAACTAGGCAAATTTCAGGATCTCAGCGAAGAGGAATTAGTCGGAGCTTTTGGTGGTCTGATCAGGAACAATGATAGAATTGTTCAGCCACTATACGGTGTAATCTACTGGCCTCCTGAAAAGTATCCAAAACCATGGCCGAAACCAAGGCCTATTGATCCACAGCCCATGTATGGCATAGTAATTGGCCCACTTGATCCACCTGTACAAGCAATGTACGGAGTAGTTATTCCACAAGAACTACAATAGCTTAATCCTAAGAATTTAAAAGTCAAACGGGAAATAATATTGGTTACTACGGCCCTTATGAACGCCTGTTGCGGGGACGGGGAAACGAGCATGAATTCTCATTTTGGCAAGGTTGCGGTGCAGGACTCTCCACCTTGGGAATTGAAGCTGACGGAGCGATTAAAGGTTGTCCCTCACTGCCGACTACTGCCTATACAGGTGGTAATATTCGAGACCATGCCCTGCATGACATTATTGAAAATGCAGAAGAATTACGTTTCAATCTAGGAGCAGGAACACCTGGAGGCACAAAACACCTGTGGGGTTTCTGTAAAACCTGCGAATACGCTGAACTTTGTCGCGGGGGTTGCAGTTGGACTGCCCATGTTTTCTTTGACAAAAGAGGTAATAATCCTTACTGCCATCATCGCGCTCTTACTTATGCAGAACAATGTATGAGAGAGCGTGTAGTTCTCAAAGTGAAGGCACAAGGTTTACCCTTTGATAATGGTGAATTTGAGCTAATTGTCGAGCCTACAGACAGTCTTTTGCCAGCAAACGACCCATTACACTTTACTGCTGACAGCATTCAGTGGTCAGAAAGTTGGCAGCAAGAACTGGAAGTTTCTCACTCCCTAGCAAGGTTATAAATTATGGCAGAAAATTCACAAATTACCACAGTTTCAGAGAAAACAACTGACCTTGAGTTATCACCATCTGAAGAATTAAAGAAAATCCCTCTGCTTCCACGTTCAGCTTGGAATAGTCAATTAACCTATTTGAAAGTGCTGTTAAAAGCAAAACAAGTCTTAGATAAAAGCTGAGAGTTTAAGAGGATGTTTGAAAAGTCCTCTTGTCGGGATCAAAAGTTCTAGATCCCTCTAAATCCACGCCACTTGCTTATGGGGGAAACCCCCAAGACCGCAGTGGCTCCCCGATTGGGGGAATTTGATTCCGGTTCCTCCCTTAAAAAGGGGAGCCAGCGCGGTCTTCTCCCATTCGTGAGAGGCTAGCGCCTTTCCTTCGGAACGCTCCGCGTTCGCGTAGCGTCTCCAAGAGTTGGGGTCTCCCCCTTCGGGTTCGGTAGTTTCAACTCGACGGAAACCGCCTTCGCGGAGCGTCTCGCAGAGAAGACTTGAACTACCTCACCAAGTGGAGCGACTGGCGTGGGTTAGGGGGGATCTAAAAGTGCCTAAAGTCACAGCAAAACACTTTTCAAACAACCTTTAATAGGGATGGCAGAAAAATATTAATTACCAACATCAAGAGAGGATTTATGTCATCAAAAGCTATACTTTCAGACTTAATTATTTCCAAGCCAAAACCCAAGCCCAAGCCCAATTTCAATCCCAATCCTAATCCCGATCCTAAACCTAATTTCGCTACCGCTCAAGGGAATACTATTTATTTCAACTATAATCAAAGTCCTTCAGGAACTTTGACTGATAGCCAAACAGACACATTAGTTCAAGGTGGCGTGGGTGTTGCTATTGCTGAGGCTCAAGCGATTTTTTTTAACGATGACCCAACTTTTTCATCACTCTTCACTGATACTAGTGTAATTGGATTAGATGGTCAGTTTACAAGTAGTTCCGATAGCGAAACAAAGGTACTCGCTAGTTTTACAGTTGGCGCTAATCAAAGCTTCTCTTTTGAGTTTTCAGCAGATTTAGCACTGACAGCTAAAGAAATTGAAAATCCTAAAGTTGAATATAACAAAGCTCAGTCTAAAACTGCTTTTTTAGTGTTAGACACGACAAATCCCAATAAGGCTAAAGTTATAGATTATTTTGGCATCCAGGTTAACTTAATCTCCTCTGATAAAATCGGCAAACTGACCCTTGGTCGTAGTCGCAATATTACGATTAACAGTCGTAATAAAAGTTCTGATATTAATGGCAACAATGGTAGTGACTTCCTCAATGGTAATGCTGTTGGGACTTATCAACGGAATTTTAATCGCAATACCAACATAACTATAGTCGAAATTAATACTAGTACCGTTGAATTGGCAGGAGATACTTTAATCGGCAACTTGGGTAAAGATGTTATCTATGGCACGATTTGGAAGGATAATCTGACGGGAACCAAGGGTGCGGACAAAATTTATGCCAGCTTGGGGGATGACAAATTATATGCAAACAAAGGTAATGATATCCTCGACGCAGGCCAAGGTAATGATTTGCTAAATGGTGGCGATGGCAATGATACACTCTATGGCGGTTTCGGCAATGATGTCCTGATTGGTGGTAGTGGTAATGATGTCTTGGTTGGTGACAATGGTAATGACACATTTATTTTCAAACGTGGTGATACCTTATTTAGAAATGACTTTGATGTCATTCAAGATTTCCAGGTTGGTATTGATAAGATTGTATTAGATGACTGGGGAAAACTAGGTAGCATAACAGATACGCAAGATGGTGCTGTCCTCACATTAAATTCTTTATTGAATCAAGAAACAATACTAGTTTCAGGTGTGAGTGCCAGTCAGATTAACTCTCAATCAATATTTTTTACTTAGGGCTAATTACTCTTCAGGCAAACTACTCTTATCTCGGATGATTTCCACCTGAAAAAGCAGATCTGTTGAATTCCCTAAAAGACGTTGATAAAATCCCTCTCTTATAGAATAAAATAGCCCTGCTTTTTCAGAGCCATAAACAGGCAAAATATTTTCTTGGGAGTTATCATCTATCCTCTAAGGCTATACTAATCCGTCACAATTTAATATCAACTTAATATAGCTATGAATCCTACAAAAGTTTCAGAATGTAAAGTTAAATCTCGCACTCAAATCGCGGTGCAGAAGCATCAGTCAGTCCAAGGGAATAAAGCTGAATTGCTATATAAAACAGAAGTGGTTGAAATCTTCCAACTAGCATTTCAACATCAACGAGCTAATCGTTTAGTGGAGGCTGAACTACTATATACTCAAGTTTTAGAAAAACAACCTGGCCATCACGAAGCTTTATATAGTTTAGGGATGTTGGCGCAACAGATGGGGCAACCCCAAACTGCTGAACAGTGGCTAAATGCGGCTTTACAAATTCAACCTGATTCTGCTAAAACTTGGTTTAGTTTAGGTAATTTGCGTTTAGTTCAAGAACAGTTTTTGGAAGCGGAGAAAGCTTACCGTCAAGCTCTAGTCCTAGTACCTGACTCATTGCCAATTTATAACAACTTGGGCTATGCTTTGCAACAACAAAGACTATTTGAAGAAGCAATTAAGTACTATCAAAAAGCTCTAAAGTTAAAGCCAGACTTTATCGAAGCCGAGGCGAATTTGGGCAATGCACTACACGCTCAAGGTAAGCTCTCCAGCGAACAACAATTGCACTATGCACAATTGAATAATAAATTGGGTGTTGCCCGAAAAAAAGCAGGGGATTTGAAAACTGCTGTTACTTATTACAAGCAAGCGATCGCACTACAGCCAGATTTTCTAGAAGCTCATTATAACTTGGGGCTGGCGCTGCAAGAACAAAGCGAGTTAGAAGAAGCGATACCTACGGCGGTAAACTACGCATCTTCTAAAAAACTCTTGAAAATTAATCCCAACTACGGAGAAATTTACCTCAACTTAGGCAAAATTTACCAAGAGCAGAACAATTTAACAGAGGCGATTTCTGCCTATCGACAAGGATTAAAGCTGATTAATCCCCACTATACCAAGGTGATAGAATCTGAGCAAACTTCTGAGATAGCCCAAGAAGTGTCAGTAACACCGCAGATTTCTCAAGGAAATGTCACTGTCGGAGCGTATCAGTTTCCCGCTATTGGACTTGTACCAGACAGCGAGAAGGCACGACCTTTCTGGAGTGTAGTAGTAACTGTATATAACCGCACAGATTATCTACTCGAATGTCTTACTAGCCTACTAGCACAATGGCCAGGAGAAGAGGAGATGGAAATTCTGCTCATGGACAATGCTAGTGAGACACCCGTATTAGAGATGGTAAACAGGATTGGTAAAGGGGTGGTGCGCTGTTACCGTAATCCAGAGAATATTGGACCTGTAAATAATATGAATGCAGGTATTGCCCTCAGCCGTGGTAAGTGGATTCATATACTTCATGATGATGACTGTGTTCTACCTGGTTTTTATGCCCGACTTAAGCAAAGTCTAGAAGATTGTTCAGATTCTATTGGGGCAGGTTTTACAGGTTTTGAATATATCAATGGGAAAGGGGAAGTACTTTCTTCGCAAGAATATGGATATGGAGAGCAGAGAGGCATCCCTCACGATTGGTTGTGGAAGATAGGAACGATTTGTATAGTGATGCTGCCAGCTGTAGTCATTCGTCGGGAAACATTTGAACGACTGGGGGGTTATTACCCACAGTTGCCTGAAATTGCCGACTGGGAAATGAATAAACGTATTGCCTCTTTTTATGATTGGTGGTATGAGCCAGGAATTTTGGCTCGTTACCGTTTGCATTTTCAAAGACTATCAACTGAATATTGGGGTTCTAGCAAGCAACCGACAGCCTTTCGCCAAGCAATAGAAATAGCCGAGAGCTATCTTCCATCTGAATTTTGTTCAGAAATCACGGCACAAGCTCGTAGCCAATACTTTGATGGATGTCTAGAAAGCGCTTTAATTCCCCTCAAAGCTGGGGATATTTTTGGTGCATTTCGTATCATCCAAGAAACCCTCAAACTCGATCGCTCTCCTGAAGCGGCGGTAAAGTTATTTGCTTGGTTGACTCAAACTGAAGCTGCTCCCCTACGAGAAGAAATCATTGCGAAATTGCTATCTGTACCTGTAGACAATATTCCGACTGAATTAAAACCCTCACCAACTGCGATCGCAGCTTAGGATTATGAAAGTACTTGTAACTGGAACTGAAGGTTATATCGGCTCGTTATTAGCTCCCCTCTTAATCCAACAAGGTCATGAAGTTATTGGTTTGGATACTGGCTTTTATAAAGTCGGTTGGCTATATAACGGCACCAAGATAACTGCCAAAACCCTCAACAAAGACATCCGCCACATCACAAAAGAAGACCTGCAAGGGGTAGAAGCAGTAGTTCACATGGCAGAACTCTCCAACGACCCCTTAGGTCAGTTAGCCCCTGATATCACTTACGATATCAACCACAAAGGCTCAGTATATTTGGCTAAGTTGGCGAAAGCATCTGGAATCCGACGCTTTGTCTATACTTCATCATGCAGTGTCTATGGCTTTGCCACTCAAGACTACGTTAGCGAAGAGTCTAACATCAATCCCCAAACAGCTTATGCCAAATGCAAAGCACTTGTCGAACAAGATGTGAAACTTCTTGCTGATGATGGTTTTTCTCCCACCTTTCTAAGAAATGCCACAGCCTACGGAGCTTCTCCCAGGATGCGCTTTGATATTGTCTTGAATAATCTAGCAGGTTGGGCATGGACAATTAAAGAAATCAAGATGAACAGCGATGGTACACCTTGGCGACCCCTAGTGCATCTATTGGATATCTGCAAAGCAATTATCTGTACCTTAGAAGCTCCGCGCGATCTAATTCACAACCAAATTTTTAATGTCGGTGATACAAATAGCAACTATCAAGTCAAACAAATTGCTCAGATAGTTGCAGATGTCTTTACAGGCTGTCAATTGAGCTTTGGTAAACACGATCCTGACAACCGCAGCTATCGGGTTTTATTTAATAAAATTAACCAAAATTTACCAGGATTTAAATGTGAATGGGATGCCCAGCGTGGTGCCCAACAACTTTATAATGTCTTCCAGCAAATCGACATGGATAAAGAAACATTTGACTCTAGAGGCTTTACTCGCCTGAAACAACTGGAATACCTCATTCGTACTCAGCAAATCGATCAAGATTTCTTCTGGCGGACTGTTTAAATTAGAAATCCGATTTTTGCAAAAAAATATAAATTATGAATTTACCAAAACCAACAAATAATCAACCAACAACTGGTAACTGTCTGTTCTGTGGAACAGGGTTGCACCATACCTTCGTAGATTTAGGTATGTCTCCTCCCTGCGAAAGCTATCGCAGTCTTAAACAACTCAATGAAGTAGAGCCTTTTTATCCTCTACATGTCTATGTTTGTGAGGAGTGTTTTTTAGTTCAACTCCAAGAATACATTAGCCCGGAAAATATTTTTAGCGACTACGCTTATTTCTCTTCCTACTCTGATAGCTGGTTGCAACATGCCAAAAAGTACGTTGATTTGGTAATAGAGCGTTTCCAATTAAACCAGGAAAGTCAGGTAATAGAAATTGCTAGTAATGATGGTTACTTGCTGCAATACTTTGTTGCCAAAAACATCCCATCGCTGGGAATAGAGCCAGCGGCAAATGTTGCAGAAGTAGCAATTAAAAAAGCTATTCCTACAGTTATCAAGTTTTTTGGACAGGAGACAGCCCAAGAACAGGTTGCTAAGGGCAAACAGGCAGATTTATTACTAGGAAATAATGTCCTTGCTCATACACCCTATCTTAATGATTTTGTTAAAGGGATGAAAATTATCCTCAAACCGCATGGTGTAATTACTATGGAATTTCCCCACTTGATGCGGTTAATCGAGGAAAATCAGTTTGATACTATTTACCATGAGCATTTTTCTTATTTTTCCTTCCTCACCGTAGAAAAGATATTTGCTGCTCATGGACTGACAATTTTTGATGTAGAAGAATTAACTACTCATGGTGGTTCTTTGAGAATTTATGCCCGCCACAATGAAGACTATTCTAAACCTATTAGCCACCAAGTATCAGAATTGAAATCCAGAGAAAAAGCAGCTGGCTTTACACAATTAGAATACTATTTTTACTTTGGTGAACAGGTTAAAGAAACCAAACGCAAGTTATTAGATTTCTTGATCAAAGTTAAACGAGAGGGAAAATCGATTGTTGGTTATGGCGCTCCAGGTAAGGGAAATACTCTCTTAAACTATTGTGGTATCCGCACAGATTTTCTTGACTACACAGTAGACCGTAACCCTTATAAACAGGGTCAATTTTTACCAGGAACTCATATTCCGATTTTTCATCCAGACAAAATTGCCGAAACAAAGCCTGACTATGTACTAATTTTGCCCTGGAATCTGAAAAATGAAATTATGGCACAAATAGCTTACATTCGGGATTGGGGAGGTCAATTTGTTGTACCAATTCCTGAAGTTAATCTTTACTCTTAAATATTTAATATTTTTTATTATCAAAAAGGGGTGAATGATATGAAAGTAGTTTTATTTTGTGGTGGTTTAGGAACTAGAATGAGAGAATATTCCGAAAGTATTCCTAAGCCAATGGTTAATATTGGCTATAGACCAATATTATGGCATGTAATGAAATACTATGCTCACTATGGACACAAAGATTTTATCTTATGTCTTGGTTACAAAGCTGACTTAATTAAAAGCTATTTTTTAAATTACAATGAATGGCTTTCTAATAACTTTAGTCTTTCCAACGGGAGCAAAATTCAGTTATTTAATCGGGATATTCAAGATTGGAATATCACATTTGTAGATACAGGGTTAACTGCCAACATTGGACAAAGGTTCAAGGCAGTAGAAAAGTATCTAGAAGGAGAAGAAGTTTTTTTAGCTAACTACAGTGATGGTTTGACAGACTTGCATCTACCAACATATATCAAAAATTTTTATCAGCGTGATAAAATTGGTAGTTTTTTGTGTGTCAGACCAAGCCAAAGTTTTCACCTAGTTGATATGAATGAGAATGGTTTAGTGAAAGATATCAAAGATGTTAAGCAACGCGATATTTGGATCAATGGAGGATATTTTATCTTCAAAAAAGAAATTTTCAACTATATTAATTATGGAGAAGAACTTGTTCTTGAGCCTTTTCAAAGGCTGATTACCAAAGAAGAACTTTTTGCGTACAAATACACTGGATTTTTTGGGGTAATGGATACCTTTAAAGAGAAGCAACAGTTAGATGATATGTATGCTCAAGGCGAAAGACCTTGGGAAGTATGGGGAGATCAACAACTACAAGTAAGCCATGTATGATCCAACTTAGTTTGAACAAAACAGAAGAATCTGAATACAAAATCCTTTGTCTAGGTTCTCATTGTGATGATATCGAAATTGGTTGTGGAGGCACAATCTTAAAGCTGATAGAGAATTACCAGGATGTTGTTATCTATTGGGTTGTCTTTAGTTCCAATGAGCAAAGAGCACAAGAAGCAACAGCAAGTGCCAGTCTTTTCTTAAAAGAAATCCCAGCCAAGAAAATTCTCATCAAAAATTTTCGAGATGGCTTTCTACCTTTCCAAGGCATAGAGGTGAAGGAATGCTTTGAACAGTTGAAGCAGGATTTTTCACCAGATATAATCTTTACTCATCAGCGAGACGATCGCCACCAAGATCACCGCTTAATTTCTGAGTTAACTTGGAATACCTTTAGAAATCATTTAATTTTGGAATATGAAATTCCCAAATATGATGGTGATTTGGATATTCCTAATTTCTTTGTTCATTTAGATGAGGCACTCTGTCGCCGAAAAATTCAATATATCTTGGATGCATTTTCTACTCAAAATAATAAACAGTGGTTTACAGAAGATACTTTTCGTTCGCTCCTCAGAATTCGCGGAATTGAATCAAATTCACCGAGTAAATATGCTGAAGCATTTTACTGCCGAAAAATATTTTTCTAAAAAATTAGATTTTTAATTATCTCTCCAATTTGCAAGTTCATGATATTCACTGAAACTAAAATAAAAGGGGCATTTATTGTTGATTTAGAGTTGCAACGAGATATTCGGGGCTTTTTTGCTCGAAGTTTCTGTACTCAAGAATTTAAAGCTCATGGTTTAAAACCTACTATTGCCCAATGCAATTTATCTTTTAACTATACAAAAGGAACGTTACGAGGTATGCATTATCAAAAGCCTCCTTCTCAGGAAACAAAATTGGTGCGTTGCATCCGGGGGGCTATTTATGATGTAATTATCGATTTGCGTCCAGAATCTCCAAGCTATTTATCTCATATTGGTGTAGAACTAACTGCTGAAAATCGCCTTGCTCTCTATATCCCAGATAGTTGTGCTCATGGGTTTCAAACGCTCACCGACGAAACTGAAGTGACTTATCAAATGGGTGATTTCTACGCCCCAGAGTATGCCGATGGCTATCGTTATGATGACCCAGCTTTTGGTATTGAATGGCCATTACCAATAAGTGAAATATCTGATAAAGATAAGGCTTGGAATTTATTTGTACAGAGAAAGATAGTGAGATCAAGCCTGGATAATTAGTTATGATTCACACTTTTGCAAAAAATGATATTGCCCAAAATATATATCAGCTAGTAACTGAACTATATCCTATATGTCGCAGTATTACAGGTAATGGTGTTAGAGAAACTCTAAAAATTATTAATCAGCATATTCCTTTATCAGTTCATGAAGTTCCAACTGGCACTCATGTTTTTGATTGGACAGTTCCGAAAGAATGGAATATTAAAGATGCCTATATTAAAAACTCACAGGGTAAGAAAGTTGTAGATTTGGCTAACTCGAATTTACATATTGTTAACTATAGTATTCCAGTAGATCAAAAGCTATCCCTTGAAGAACTAAAAGCACATCTATTTACACTTGTTGATTATCCTGATTGGATTCCCTACCACACTTCCTACTATCAAGAAACTTGGGGATTTTGCCTGAGTCACAATCAATATTTGGAACTAAATGATCAAGAATATGAAGTATTTATTGATTCTTCCCTCGAACCAGGTCATCTGAGCTATGGAGAGTATTATATTCCAGGAGAAAGTACTGATGAAGTCTTAATTTCTTGCCATGTTTGTCATCCTTCACTGTGTAATGATAATCTTTCGGGAATTGCGATCGCTACTTTTATCGCTAAATATTTAAGTCAAACTACACCAAGATATTCCTATCGATTTCTCTGGATTCCAGGAACCATTGGTTCAATTACATGGTTGGCTCTGAATGAGGCAAAAGTCAATAATATTAAACATGGTTTGGTATTAACTTGTTTAGGAGATGCAGGCAATTTTACTTACAAAAAAAGCCGTAGAGGTGATACTGAAATTGATAACATTGCTGCTTATGTACTCAAAAAGTCAAAACAGGATTATGAAATTATAGATTTTTTCCCCTATGGCTATGATGAGCGACAATATTGCTCACCTGGATTTAATTTAGCTGTAGGTTGCTTGATGCGATCGCCTCATAACTGTTTTCCCGAATATCACACCTCAGCTGATGATTTAAATTTTGTTCAACCACAATATCTTGCCGAGTCATTCTTTCAATGTAGTTCAATATTAGATATCCTCAATAACAATCAGATTTACTACAACCAAAATCCCAAATGTGAGCCACAGTTGGGGAGAAGGGGTATATATCAGGCACCCAATGGTCATCAAGATAGTAAACTAAATCAAATGGCAATTTTGTGGATTTTAAATTTATCTGATGGTCAGCATACTCTGCTAGATATTGCAGAAAGATCGGGAATATCATTTGATGTGATTAAATATGCTGCTGATATATTATTAGCGCATGACTTGTTGGCAAGTAAAAATAACTAAGGGAAAATCAAAATAAATCCTGAATTCATCTTTATTTTGCCTGTGAGCGTAGCGACTACATAATTCATAAAAACCTTAAAGTAAATGCTTTTGTACTGTCTGATAATGTGCAGCTTCTAAGGAAGTTGGTATTACATTGCACAATTTTTGTGTATTATTGTTCTCAATTTTCTTGTAAAAATACTTATTTAGTGTTAAATTATTTGATATTATTTTTACATTAAGTTTATAATTACTGCCCTGTTATTAGCTAAACTTTATACTTGAGAATGTACTTAACCTCTTCACTATTGTTTGGAAAAATATCCTATCCAACTTCATGATTACTTGAACTAAATGTCATTACTTCTACCATTGTATTAGCAGTTTAGATGATTGATATTAGAGAAGTAGTTTAAAAACATAGCTTGTCTAATACATGAATAAAAAATGGGCTGCTAAACGACTTACAATCAATCTCACCTCAGGCGAGGCACAGAAGCTTGAACAATACTGTTCAATAACGGGGAGACCAGCAACTGATGTAATTCGGGAGCTAATTCGCTCTCTTTCTCCTAAGGATGAACAAGCTTCTGGAACCTAGTAAATCACACTGTATAAAAAATCAAACTAGGGTAAGCACATCTCAATTTGTGAGGGAAATATTGTGCTTAACAGTTATCAGCTAACAGTGAATCCCTATAACTAAAGTTAAGGGATTTAAATAAGGACACTCTCTTATGCCGCTAACACTGCGCTAACAGAGCAGAGGAAGTCTCTGCTCTGATTTTTCCCTTGGATCTCGTGCAATTATCTTGATAGAGTTATTGAATTTTGCGCGAATTTTCAAACATTTTCTTAATGTTTGGCAGATGACTCCAGTCCGTAATTGAATTGGTTAACGATCGCAAAAATTCCTGACTCTTGCTGCTCTGGAGGTGTATTCTGCAATAACAATCGCCCAATTTGCAGGTGTGTTGACTGTTTTTGTGCTTCTGGAATGAGTGAATAGGCAGCTTGCTGGACGCGAGCGATCGTGTAAAAATTTATATAGAACCATCTCAGAATGTTCCTGAGTAGTTGCTTGATTTTCTAAACCAAACTGGTGTCAGCTGCGCCCAATTGGGTGGAATAGATGGGTTAATTTGTGGGGCTGCTGTTGTTAGTATCTTTACCAAATTCTTAAGATATCCTTAAGGTAGAGATAAAAAACTTTAATATTTGTAATATTTAAAATTAAAAGTTATCTTGCTCTGGTTGTTGAATCACTCCGGCGAAAGAGCAACAGAGATTGTAGAAGAGGTTAGATGTAATTTGACAACAACCTTTTAAACCTAAGTTTATGCAGCAGAATTTTTTGATCTCAATCGAGGAAAAAGAAAAAATATTTCATACAGAACTAGTCAAATACGGTGTGGAATATGAACAAGCTCGAAAAGCAGCACAAATTTTAGCTCGCAGTCAACCAGATGAGCTTTTATCACACCAAGACAGACAAATAGTTACACAAGCATGTCACAAGTGGTCAACAGAGCGTAAACGCTACAAACGCATCATTACATCTGTTGTAGATTCTTGAAGGCGTTAAGCAGGTAGTGTATGGAAAAAATATACTAGACAAACACTGGACACCTCTTACTCAATTTCCTAAATATTTAAATTGATATTGGGCACTCCTGCTGTTAAAGGGTGTAAAGGACTAAATGTCAACCTTTAGATAGTATTTTTAAGCATAAAAATTGTTGTAAAAATTTTCAGATAGCTAAATGTTTGTTCCATGCGCTCGTTGCCACTTCAATAAGCGTGGTTCTCGTCAAGAGCGGGGAGCTAACGCAACAGTTGGGGTGGTCACTGACTTGTACTGAGCGCAGTCGTTGGCGCAGCCTCTCCAAGAGTTGTAGCTTTGTCGTACGGCACGCTACGCGAACGTGGAAGCAAGCTACGCGCAGCCTCTCCAAGAGTTGTGTCGAATCCCTATTCTTTTCTATCTCCCTTGCCTCTTGTTCAATTAATCACGGTAAACAAACTAACGAGTTGCTGTTCACTGATTTAACAAAAGCGATCATTCTTCACACAAGGTAGAACATAAGATGGAATCCACACAAGACAAACGGGCATTAGTCACAGGTGGGAACCGAGGGATTGGGTTTGCGATCGCTCAAGGTCTACTGGCAAAAGGCTACTCGATAATTATCACTTCGCGATCGCTTGATAACGCAAAACTTGCGGCCCAGAAACTTCAAGGGAAGGTAATTCCCATTGAATTGGATGTCACTGACGATCGCTCTATCAATCAAGCAGTAAAAACCCTGCACCAGAAGATTGATCGGTTAGATGTTTTGATCAATAATGCAGGCGTGTATCCAGACAAGAATGTAAATATTCTTACCATTGACCGTGAGTTACTTGATTCCACAATGAATGCCAACACCTTTGGCGCAATTCGGATGGTGCAGGCATTTTTACCCCTGTTGGAAAAATCCCCCGATGCCAGAGTTATCAATGTTTCAAGTGGGTATGGAGCATTAGAAGACTTGTCTTATGATGTCCCAAGTTACTGCCTATCGAAGCTAGCATTAAATGGTGCAACGATTATGCTGGCACAAGCTTTGCAATCCTTTGGGATCGTTGTCAATTCGATTTGTCCGGGGTGGGTCAAAACAGATATGGGTGGGTCATCAGCACCGCGAGAGCCAGAACAAGGAGCCGACACTGCAATCTGGTTGGCTACTGATGCTCCACGCAATATAAGCGGCAAGTTTTTGCGCGATCGCAAAGTAATTCCTTTTTAACAAGCCTTTCTACTGTGAGCGTTTGCTGCGGTTAATAAACCAGTTACAAAGACTGTTACTTTGTTAATGTGTTGAAACCCTAACAATCCTAATTATTCTGCGATCTAGATTAGGGAACTCCAAAAAATAAATTATCCAATTTCAATCTTTCAAAACAACTTTCCCTCCCCCTGCTCCCGTTCGGCTACGCTCACGGCAAGCCTGCTCCCTACTTAGGGCAAACGCATCTAAAGTATAAAAATCCTTTAATAGCAAGGGTTTCAGGGTTTTTAAATTTAGCCTATTTTTTTGTCAATATCCTTATCCAGCAAGGGTTTCAGAAATACTGTGCGTTCGCCCTGGCTCCCTACTCCCCTGCCATCAAAGCGATGGGATATTTTTTTAATTGGAAGTCCCTTAGTGCATCCCTTTCTTTTATCTACACTACTTTGTCATCTCAAGGAAGATCGTGATTTTATTCTACATAATCCATTGAAAGAAGCGAATCAAAAGATTAGCCTCGCTGATCTTTCCTTAATTAGGATTTGAAGAGTTAACTTGACTTGAATTCTGGGAACTATCATAGGAACTACCAAAATCTATTAGAAACCAACATTCAGGCAAGTATTAATGTTTAAATTAATTGCTCGTATCCCTGACTATAATATTGCAAGTTTAATTTATGAAGCTACTGCCACAGTAATTTATCGAGCATACTCCAAGGCTAACGGACACTCAGTTGTCATCAAGCTGCTCAAAGCAGAGTATCCCACTATCAAAGAGATTGCTCAACTCAAGCACGAATACGAAATTATCCAAAACTTGAACATTGCAGGTGTAATCAAAGCCCATGAATTAATTAATTATGATAATGGCTACAGTAATGGTCTAGGAATCATTTTAGAAGACTTTGGTGGAGAATCTTTAAAATATCAAATATCTAATACAGGGTTTGAACTTACAAAATTCCTCAACATCGCCAGTCAAATTACTGAAACTTTGGGAGAGTTACATACCCACCACATTATCCATAAGGATCTTAAACCCGAAAACATTCTTTATAACTCCAATACCGAAAAAATAAAACTGATTGACTTCAGCATCGCTTCGCTGCTGTCAAAAGAAAGTCCAGAAATTAGTAGCCTCAACCTTCTAGAAGGAACGCTGGCTTATATGTCGCCAGAGCAAACTGGACGCATCAATCGAACTTTAGATTATCGTACAGATTTTTACTCATTAGGTGTCATTTTCTATGAAATGCTGACGGGTCGGCTCCCCTTCCAGAATGCTCAAGACCCAATGGAGTTGGTGCATTGTCACATTGCGAAAATTCCCGTAGCTCCGCACGAGATTAATCCTAATGTACCACTGGCAATCTCTGCGATCGCCATGAAACTTCTGAGCAAAACTGCTGAAGACCGCTATCAGAGTGCTTATGGGTTAAAGGCTGACCTAGAGCAAGCAGCGATACAACTGCAAACAAAAGGCAGCATTGAACTTTTTACCCTAGGCCAGCAAGATTTTTCGCATCAATTCCAAATAGCTCAAAAACTTTACGGTCGGGAAGTAGAAGTGGCAGCTTTAATGGCTGCCTTTGAAAAAGTTAGCCTTGGTTCGAGCGAAGTTGTGTTGGTAGGAGGATACTCAGGTATTGGCAAATCCTCACTAGTTAACGAAGTTCACAAACCGATTGTCCGGCAACGAGGTTACTTCATTGGTGGCAAATTTGACCAACTCAAGCGAGATATTCCTTATGCTTCTTTGATTCAAGCATTTCGAGAATTAATGCGACAACTGTTAACTGAAAGCCAAGCCAGAGTAGAGGTTTGGAAAAATAAATTACTACAAGCATTGGGAGTTAACGGTCAAGTTATTATTGATGTCATCCCGGAAGTAGAACTGATTATTGGACAGCAAGCGCCTGTACCGCAGTTGGGGGTTGCTGAGTCTCAAAACCGTTTTAATCGGGTGTTTAAGCAATTTATCCATGCCTTTACTGCCGCCGAGCATCCTTTAGTACTGTTTTTAGATGATCTCCAATGGGCAGATGCTGCTTCTGTGAACCTGGTCGAGAATCTGATGACTGACCCAGAAAGTCAGTATCTATTGCTGATTGGGGCTTACCGAGATAACGAAGTTAGTGCCACCCATCCGCTGATGCTAATGCTAGAGACAATTCAAGCATTTGGGGCAACCGTTGAAGAGTTGCTCTTGAAGCCATTAGCAGCACCTCATATTACTCAACTACTGACTGACACATTCAATTGCGAATCATCTCAGGCAGAACCTTTAGCTGATTTGCTATTTCAAAAAACCCAAGGTAATCCCTTTTTCTTGACTCAGTTACTAAAAGTACTGCATCAAGATGATCTCTTAACGTTTGATTATCGTTCAGGTTTCTGGCAGTGGGAACTCGACAAAATTCAGGAACAAACCATTACCGATAATGTTGTCGATTTAATGGTGAATAAAATTCAGAGACTGTCAGAACCAACACAGCAAGTTTTACAATTAGCTGCTTGTGTTGGTAACCGTTTTAATTTAGAAATCCTAGCTCTAGTCAACGAAAAATCTCCATCAGCAACAGCAATTGATTTATGGTCAGCTTTGCGGGCGGGATTAATTCTCCCCTTGAGCGATACTTACAAAATTCCTCAGTTATTGAATCAGTCGGAATTAGCAACATACTGTCAGGCTGCGGTACAAGTTGACTATAAGTTTTTGCACGATCGCGTTCAGCAAGCTGCCTATTCTTTAATTCCAATTGACCAGCAACAGCAAGTACACCTGAAGGTGGGAAAATTACTATTACATAATACTGAAAAAGCCCAGTTGGAAGAGCATCTTTTTGATATTGTCAACCATCTCAATGCTGGAGAGTCATTGATTGTTGAACCAGCAGAAAGATATGAACTGGCAGAATTAAATCTGAAAGCAGGTCAGAGAGCAAAATCATCTTCGGCGTTTGTAACTGCATTAAAATTGCTGAAAACAGGGATGAGCTATCTACCTGAAAATAGCTGGCAAGATAAATATCAACTCACCCTAACTTTATATTTACAATCTGGAGAAGCAGAATTTTTAAATGGTGAATATGAGCAAGCTTTGCTGATTTTTGAGCAGACTTTCAGCAAAGTTAAAACTACTCTTGATATGTGTTGCGTGAATGAATATCGAATTATGTGTTATCGCATGGAGAATGACTTAAACTCCGCCTATGAAATTGGGTTAAACACCTTAGAGCTTTTAGGCTTAGAGTTTCCGGCTTATCCCGATGATGCATATCTGTTGGAAAAACTTAATTATACCAAGGAAGTTATTGGCGATCGCTCAACTTTTAGTCTCGCAGAACTACCACCAATGCAAGACGAAGAGAAGTTAATGGCTCAACGCATCTTAAAAGAAGTCTGGCCTATTGCCTACTTTTTAGGATCTAAAGCGTTGCATATCACATCTATGAATATAACTCAACTTTCAGTTCAGTATGGCAACTCACCAATTTCGGTATTTGGTTACATGCTGTATTCCTTCAATCTGGTGTTTCAATATGGTGAGGTAGATTCAGGTTATGAGTTTGGTGAGCTATCTTTGCGGTTGCACGAAATTTTAAGAACGAAGGAATTGGAAGCGAATATTTTGAATATGTGGGGAGGTTTAATCTGTCATTACAAAGACCATATAAGCCAGGCAAAACCTTATTTATTAAAGGGATTTAATAGTGGTTTAGAAACAGGCTCTTATCAATGGTCGGGTTATTGTTCAGTTAATTTTTTATGGCAATCTTTATTTGGGAATGAATCTTTAGAAAAAACCGCAGAGATAGCCGAAGATTTTATTCCTACCCTCCGCAAGATTGACAAAAACATGTTGAACTACCATCTGCTGGCTAGGGAAGCGATCGCTAACCTGATTAAGCCAGCAGGTAAGATTGACCAACTTGTTGGAACTTGGGCAGATGAACGGCAAGTGCTAGAGTTTGCGTTGGCATCTTCGGATATGTTGAGTGCATTTGTAGTTTACATCTATAAACTCGCGCTCAGTAACTGGTATGGAGAGTATACCAAAGCTGTTGAGTATGCGGAAAATGCCGAAAAATTTGTTGGTGGATCGCGAGGAATTTTTATTAATCCTGTTTTCTACTTTCACCAAAGTATTGCCTTGGCTGGGGCTTATGCTGAGGCAGATACCCCAACTCAAGTGATTTATCTACATCAACTAAATACCAACTTAGAAAAATTCCAGCAATGGGCAATGCACTGCCCAACCAATTATCAACACAAATTTTTGCTGATTCAAGCTGAAATTGCTCGGATTTATAAACAAGATTATCAGGCAATGGAACTGTACGACCTAGCGATCGCTTCTGCTGCCGAAAACGGTTATTTACAAAATGAAGCCTTAGCAAACGAACTGGCATTTCGATTTTACTTAGCCAAGGGTAGGAAAAACTTTGCCAAAGTTTATCTTAAAGAAGCCCGCTATCGCTATCTAAAGTGGGAAGCTACGGGTAAAGTTCGGCAACTGGACGAACAATATTCCCAACTTTTTACAGATATAGTCGGGGAGGTAAATGGGCGGAGTACGGCTACAAAGCAGATTCAGGATATTTCTGAAGCTAAAACCCAAGCTCTAGATATCAGCACAGCGATTAAAGCGTCCCAAGCATTGTCAAGCGAGATGGAGCTAAATCGGCTGCTGGAGAAGATGATGACAATTGCGATCGAGAATGCTGGTGCCCAAATGGGTTATCTACTTGTAAAACAGGATAACCAGTGGGTAATTGAAGCCGAGGGAAATACCGATCGAGACCAAGTGACAGTGCGATCGTCCAGTCTGGTGCAAGTAAAGCATAAATTGCCAGTTTTACTGATTAACTATGTTGAAAGAACAAAAGAAAATTTGGTTTTAGACGATGCTAGCCACACAGAGCGTTTTGTGAGTGACAACTATATTATTGCCAATCAACCTAAATCAGTTTTGTGTTCGCCTTTTGCTCATCAGGGTAAGCTAACTGGAGTTCTTTACCTGGAAAATAACCTCACCACCGGAGCCTTTACCGCAGATCGATTAGAGGTACTGAACTTATTGACTTCGCAAGTTTCCATCTCTATAGAAAATGCTCGCCTCTACACAAATTTGCATACATACTCCCAGGAGTTAGAAATTTCGGAAACACAAGCGCGTGAGAAAGCAAAGCAGCTAGAGCACACACTTGATGAATTGAAGCTCACCCAGTCCCAGATGGTGCAAAGTGAAAAAATGTCTAGCCTGGGACAGTTGGTGGCAGGCGTTGCTCACGAAATCAATAATCCAGTCAGCTTTATCTACGGCAACCTTACTTACGTCAATAATTATTTCAAAGACTTGATGAGTGTAGTACAACTTTATCAGCAACAAAACCAGAATTTATCATCTAAAGTTCAGAATGAAATAGATGCGGTTGACTTAGATTTTTTGATGGAAGACTTACCTAAGCTGTTAGCTTCCATGAAAGTGGGAACCGATCGCATTCGTCAAATTGTATTATCTTTACGAAACTTTTCCCGCCTAGACGAAGCTGAAGTCAAAGCTGTTAATATCCATGAGGGCATTGATAGCACCCTGATGATTTTGCAAAATCGGCTTAAACCCGAACCAGACTCTCCGCGAATTCAGGTAATACAGGAGTACGGCAACCTGCCACCCGTAGAGTGCTACCCTGGACAACTGAATCAGGTATTTATGAACCTGATCGCCAATGCGATCGACTCTTTAGAGGAATTTAACGAACATCGGACTTATGCCGAGATCGCCCGTCAGCCAAGTATCATTACAATTCGTACTACTGTTGAAGGCGATGTCGCCGTCATTCGCATTGCTGACAACGGTTGTGGGATGAGCGAAAATGTGCAGCGGCAACTCTTCACACCCTTTTTTACTACCAAAGCTATTGGTAAAGGCACTGGTTTAGGGCTATCTATTAGTTACCAGATTGTCACTAATAAGCATCGAGGACAGTTGGAGTGTCGATCCGTTTTAGGACAAGGGGCTGAATTTATTGTTTCTATCCCCCTTCAGGCAAAGCTAGAAGCCTGAATGTCTAATCATTACAGCAGAAATTATCTATCAGTCTCAAAAATCGTTGATATCTACCCAACAAACTTACTTCAGCATATTTTTGCTGATTTCGCACTTTCGTCAGGTAAAAACTTTCGTGTTAATTTAGGTACAATTATTTTTCATCAGCCACCAAGAGCGCAAGTGTGCGTTAGCGAAGCTCGCCGAAGGTATCGCTTTTTCTTTTTGTTTGGCTTCGACTTCGATCCACGGTGCTTGCTGGTAAACTAGAAGTAATCATGGAGTCTGGTTACCAGCAGGGCAAAGTGTTAGGGCAAATAAATGGTGTAAATTTGAGAGAACATTTAGCAATCAAAAATCAGAGACTAGATACATTAGGGAAATAATTTATGGTAAAAAAAGAACCATAACTTACTGGGAAATA